>CAYGNE010000018.1:5452-22380 GCA_964351155.1 uncultured Rhodobacterales bacterium
GAAAAACGCCTTTACACATTCCAAGTAGAATAGTCGCGCGCCACCACGTGCGGGCGCGCGGATTGGACGCTCGCAATAAACTGGGATTCGGGCACAAGTCGCGTTCGACTTCGTTCAGCGGACGACAAACTCCGCATGTAGTGCCCCAGCCGCTTTCAGGCTTTTGAGGATGTCGATCATGTCTCTCGGCGACACGCCCAGCGCATTCAGACCCGCAACAACTTCGGACAACGAAGCTGTTTCCGGAACTTCTGCCAGCGAAACCCCTTCTTCTTCTTCGATCGAAGCGCCTGTCCGCGGCACCACAACGGTTTCGCCGTCAGAAAACGGGTTTGGTTGAACGACGGCGGGTGTTTCTTCGATCCGAAGTGTCAGGTTGCCTTGCGAAACAGCGACACGGGAGAGGCGGACGTCGTTACCCATGACGATCGTGCCGGATCTCTGGTCGACGACAACCCGCGCCTTGCGCTGAGGTTCCACAAGTATATTCTCGATCCGCCCGATCGCATGCGCGGTTGAGGCCGCACGGGTTGCGGCAATGTCCAGATCAATCGTTCCGGAGTCGCGCATCCGTGCCACCGCTCGCTGGAATTCACCGTTGATAGCGCTTTCTATGCGGCCCGCCGTGGTAAAGTCCGGTTCTCTCAGGGCGAGCCTCATCGTTGTCAGGGACGACAAGTCAAAATCGATCTCGCGTTCAACACGCGCACCGGATGGGATCACGCCCGCCGTTGGCACGCCCTGCGTAACCGACGCGGCTTGCCCCTCGGCCACGGCACCGCCGGCCAGAATTGTTCCCTGCGCAACCGCATATATCTGTCCATCGGCCGCGTTGAGCGGAGTCATGATCAGCGTCCCGCCCAGGAGGCTGTCAGAGTCACCGATGGCGGACACGGTCACGTCAATCTGGCTTCCGACCCGGGAAAACGGCGGCAGGCTTGCCGTGACGATAACGGCTGCCACATTCTTGGGCCGAAACTGTTCGCCGGTCACGTTCACTCCGAGACGTTCCAGAATGTTCGACATGATTTCCTCGGTGAATGGCGAATTGCGCAACCCGTCTCCGGTTCCGTTCAACCCGACAACCAACCCATATCCCACCAGATCGTTTCCACGGACGCCGTCGAATTCGACCAGATCTTTCAACCGGATGGCTCCGGCATGGGCCGTAAGAGGCAAAAGCAAGAGAAGCAGCAGCAGTCTGAGCATGGTCACCTCATGAAGTTCAAAAGCGACAGTTTGGATGAGCGGACCGTGACCGTGTAAAGGCTCTCCAACTGGAACTGCGCTTCCTCCAGCCGCGGGGCGGTCTCAAACGGGTCCGCTTCGAGCAATGCGCCCCTGGCGTATTCCAGCCCGGTTTTCGCCGACGCGTTCCTGGTTCCGGCCTCTTCGATCCGGGCCTGAGCGAACCCGAGATCGGAACGAACACCGGCCAATCTGTCCTGCGTCGCCAACAACCCATCTCCGGCAGCTTTGAACAAGGCATTCTGGGTCGCACGATCAAACCCCAGCCCGGTATCCGCGGCCAACGCGACAATCGTCATGTTGCGGAACATGTCGCGAAATGCTTGATCGTCCGCTTTCAGCGACAGATCGACTTCCTCACCTGGTGCGACCTGTATCGGAGCAAGCGTGTCGGCGGCTCCCCCGTACATGGTCGACTTAAACCCGGCCGGATCGTCGAACCAGGCCTGAACAGCAGTTTGGACATCGGTGGCTGTCGTTAGCCCGGCGACCACCGCCTTCACGGCGTCCAGCATGTCACCGACGGATCCCAGGGGCGATCTGTCGGTGGCGGTTCCCGCAAACAGGCTGCGTCCGCCAACAGAGGCGTTCAGTGCGGAAATGGCTGATTTAATATCGTTTTCTGCCTGCAGCCCCATATGATCGCGCACCGTATCCAGGCTGGACGGATTGAATGCGATCAGCGAGCTGCTGAGCGACGATGACAAATCATGCAAGCGCTCAAGACTGTTCTGCGACGCCTGGGCAAAAAATGCAGCCTCCGATGCGGCGAGCGAAAACCCATCCAGGCGGGCAAGATTGCGATCGATGTCGTTCAGGTATGAATAGTCACCACCCAGCCTTTTGGATACATCGGAAACCTGCCCGGTGCTCAATTCCTCGGTCAGGGTCGCAATGTCCCGCTTGATCTCGACGCTTCGGTGCCGAAGCAGGAAGCTTTGCGCCAGATCGCCAATGGAAGTCATATTCATACGTCAAAGCCTCAGAATGGTTTTCATCATTTCGTCCACCGCCTCGATCATTCTTGCATTGGCCGCATAGGCCTGTTCGATGATCATCAGGCGCTGCATCTCGGCATCGGTGTCAACACCCTGGGCCAGTTCGACTTTTGTTAGTTCCGACCGTGTCGCAGACGCAAAGGACATTGCCTGATCAGAAATGCTGGCGTTTTGCGCGGCGCTGGACAGCAAGCTGGAACTCAGGTCGGCGGCAGTGGCCAGGCCGGTTCCAAAAACCGGCGAACCCGGCGCTCGTGCATCACTCAGAATTGCCGCAAATGCCTTGAGCTGCCGCGCGTTGCCTGGCTGGCCCGGAGTGGCGGCCGCAAGGCCCGCGCGCAACCGCCAGCTATCGCCGCCCCTGGCAGGATCGACAATTGAATTGACCGCAATCCGGTTTGCCAAACCGGTTTCAGCGAGCGGGTCGAACGCCGCGTCGGCATCTGTAAACAGCCCCGGGTCTCCTGCGGTGGCGGTTGCATCCAGCGTGGGCGTTTCGAAGCGTTCCACCAGATCGCGGGCCATGGCGTCCAATCCGATCTGTGCAGTCACAGAAAGGTCATCCCGTACCCTGAAATTGGCCGCGAGCGTGCCCCCGGCAATGGCGCGTTCGCTGACATCTATCCCGTTGATTTTCAATCCAGACAATGCCCCCGTTGTCACCGACATCTCGGGCACCACGTCGGTCGCCACGGCAAAGTCCAATGTTGCTGCAACACCGTCGAGGAGAATGGCGCCACCATCGGTATACAGAGCGATTTGGCCATAGTCCCGATCAACCTGATTGACCGGGACAATCTGATTGATCTCGTCAACCAGCGTTTGCCGTTGATCCAGCAGCGACGAGATATCACCACCATTTGATTGTGTGGCGGTGATCCGAATGTTCAGCTTCTGAACATTTCCAAGAATATCATTCAGCCGATCCACCTGTTGCCCGATGGAACGATCGGCCTGTGATCGCATATTGCGCAGACCCTCGGCAGCGCCGCTGATCGACTTGGCAAGGTCATTTGCCGCATAGACGGCTGCGTCGAGCCGCTGAGCGGACTCCGGGTGGCTCGCGGCGGTTATCAGACTCGCCTCGAAGTCCGCCAAACGCATGCTGATTGAAGTTGGATCCGTTGCCGTCCCGACAAGCGCCTCGAAGCGGGCGTGAAAGTCGGCAAGAACCTTGGCGCTGGCAAATTCCGCATCCGCCCCCCTGCGTTCCGATATGATACCTGGATCAGCGTGGCGTCGCACGCCGACGACCTTGACGCCGGGGCCTGTGTCGACTGCAGAGGCCAGTTCCAGGGACCTTCTGGCATATCCGGGGGTCATGACGTTTGCGAT
Source organism: uncultured Rhodobacterales bacterium (assembly GCA_964351155.1). GTDB lineage: Bacteria > Pseudomonadota > Alphaproteobacteria > Rhodobacterales > Rhodobacteraceae > CAYGNE01. Next base: position 9,034 of record CAYGNE010000018.1, read on the forward strand.
GTTTTCCGACACGATTTCCGAGGCGCGACCGGCCGCCGTCAACCCGGACAACGCACTGTTCAATGCCGATGAAATACTCATGATTACTGTTCCTTATCGGGCGGTCACGCTGACTCGACGGCTCGGGTCAGCGTTTGATGTTCGTTGTTTCCTGCAGCATTTCATCAACGGTCTGGATAACCTTCGCGTTCGATGAATAAGCCCTCTGGGTCCGAATCATCGAGGTCAGTTCGCTGGCAACATCCGTTGCCGACTCCTCGCGGGCATACGAAACGATCTCGCCCGTTGGACCTTCACCCGCGTCCCACATGAAGAACGATCCACTTTCTGGCGATGGCATGTACGTTTGCTGATCCAGCGATATCATCCCGTTGGGATTTGGAAGATCCACCAGAGGGATCTGGAAGATCGTGCGCGCGGCGCCATTATCGAAAAAGGCGCGAACCAATCCATTGGCATCCACTTCGACCCCGGTCATGTTTCCAACGGGAAAACCATCCTTTTCGATCGAAATCGGCGCGAAGGTGTTGGACAATTGTGACAGGCCGCCATCCAATCCGGGTCCGCCGATCGTGATTTCGACCGGCCCGCCGTCGACATTGACGATCAGACTGCCTGTGGCCGGGTCATATGCGCCGCCGGTCACGGTTGAAACCGAGGCGAGAGTCCCGCCATCCGCACGGCTGTCGTCAAACGTCAGGACATATTCGCCAACGACGGCCCCACCGGAAGCGGTATCGCGCAGTACCATTGTCCATTCGTTGGACTCGCCCGTCGCCGGTACCGTGGGCGTCATCTGGATCGTGATACTTTCTGACGTTCCTGTATTGTCGAAGTATTCAATGGAGACCGATTGGGACTCTCCGTCCGATGTCGAAGCGGTTGCCGTCGCCGGCAAATTCAGACTGATGTCGATACTTGTCGTCGGCTCGCCGGTGACCTCGTTCACCAGAAGCCGCACCGGTTCCAGCCCGTCCGGCGTATCCCTCGGGTAACTTGGGATCGTTCCATCATCAAGGGCCGGCCATCCCAGGAGGACCAGGCCGGATTCCGACGTGAGATACCCATCCTTGTTCGTGCGAAATGACCCGGTCGTGGTCAGCAACATCTGCTGCTCGCCATCGCCGCTGTTCACATCCGCATATGTCGCAACCGGGAGCATGCCGCGACCCCGGACTGCGAGGTCGGTGGCGTTGGACGTCGACACAAGGGGCCCCTGCTCGTCGATCATTCGCTGCGTCGTGGCCCGGACACCGCCTGCGGAATAGGATCCACCTGCCGAAGATATGACCATGGAATGGAAATCTGACTCTACGCGCTTGTAACCGTAGGTCGACGAATTTGCGATGTTATCGGAAATGGACGCCAACCGGGTGGAATTTGCAGACAATCCCGCAATTCCCGCATTGAGCGAAGAGGAAATGGTCATGGACACGCCTTTCTGCTGCATCAATCAATCTTGATGCAACAGCTAGCGCACGCCGGCTTAACATGGCGCTAACAGGTAAAATCCTTTCTATCTCACGGCATTTTGCTGCGCAGAATAGTCACCTCGACCCGGTTGTTCCGAACGGCCATCCTGTTGTCATCTACCGGTTTTCGGTCGGCGTGGCCGGTAACGCGCTGAAGCCTGTCTGAAGACGTTCCTGCCGCTTCGAGCAAATTCCTGGTCCTGTCCGCACGGGCGCTGGACAGAGACCATACCGGACTGTCGACCAAAACCACCGGGTCGGCGCGCATATGGCCGGCGACGGCGATATCATTCTCCACCAGACCGGCGACGCGAGACACCATCTGGGTCAAATCCCTGAACAACTGTGTCGGCTGGCTTGTTCCATCCTCAAACAGCGGGGCGCCTTCCAAAGCGAACAATTCAATGATCAGCCCTTCATCCGTGACCCGTGTCACGATGTGCCTGAGGGCCTCGTTGGCGACCATGCTTTCACCACTGCGCCCCATCAGCGCATCTTCCAGCATCTCCAGTTCTTCCTGATCAATCGAATTCTGTCCCTCGGCATCAACACCGGTTGAGCCACGGGACTGTTGCGCGTTGTCTGGGTATCTGTTGACCGCGCCGGTACCGTCCTGGGGCAGGTCCATTTCCGAGAAAACATTCGTTCCACCAAACGCGCCGTCGCCGCCACCGGACACCCGGCTGATCGGAGCCGTTGGCGCAAAATAATCCGCAAGCCCCTTGCGTTGTTTTTCCGTTGTTGCATTCAACAGCCACATCAACATGAAAAAAGCCATCATTGCCGTCACGAAATCCGCATAAGCGACTTTCCAGGCGCCACCATGGTGACCGCCACCGGCAATTATCTTCTTTCGTTTGATGATGACTGGTGCCGCATTTGTTTGCGCACCCATCTCAACCACCATTTCTCACCCGGAACCTGGATAGCAGAACGGGTGTTAAGACACGCCTAACAGGTAAACTTGTAGGGAAATCCAGCACGCCCGCGCGCTATGCGGCGTTGTGCACTGGCCTGGTCAGGATTCGACCTTGCTGCGCCCCAGCCCTTTCAGAAACTCCCGAAGGTTCTGCAATATGACATAAAGGGCCGGAATGAGAACGACACCCAAAACGGTTGCGGCCAGCATTCCGCCGAATACGGCAAAACCGATGGCTTTCTGGCTGGCGGCTCCTGCCCCGGACGCGATCATGAGGGGAACAACACCCAACAGGAATGACAAGGCTGTCATCATAACGGCGCGGAAACGCTGATGCGCGGCTTCAATGGCGGCCTCGACAGTCGACATGCCGGATGCGCGCCGTTCCATTGCAAACTCGACGATGAGAATGGCGTTCTTTGAGGCAAGCCCGATCAGCATGATCATCCCGATTTGGGTATAGAGGTTGACATCCCCGCCAACCGTGGCGACCGCGGCCAAGGCACCAAACAGGGCGACCGTCACCGACAAGAGAATGCCAAAGGGCATGGTCCAGCTTTCGTACTGGCTCACCAGGAAAAGGTAACCGAAGACAACGGCCATCGCGAGAATGAGAACAACCAGACCCGATGCGGCCAGTTGTTGCTGTGCGGTCCCTGTCCACTCATAGGCAAACCCAGGGGGCAGTGCTGTTTTCGCTTCGTCCTGCAACACCTGGATCGCGTCCCCGGTCGACAAACCCGGGGCAGGTATCGCCGTCACAGTCGCCGAACGGAACATGTTGTAGCGGTTCATCAATACCGGCCCCAGCACATTCTCGACATCCAGCAACGTCCCCAAAGGCACCATCTCCCCGGACTGCGACCGAACATACAGCGCCTTGAGATCTTCGACGCTGTCCCGGTATGACCCGTCCGCCTGGATCATCACGCGATAGACCCTGCCAAACAGGTTGAAATCGTTCACGTAATACGACCCCATATAGGCCTGGAGCGTCTGAAACACCTCGCTCACGGCGACATTCAGCGTCTTGGCCTTCTCGCGGTCCAGATCGACAAAGATTTTTGGTACGTTGGCACGGAACGTCGTATAGGCCTGTGCAACCTCCGGACGCTGGTTGGCGGCATAGACCAACGAGCCCAACGCCGCAGACAGGTCCTGTGCGGTGCCACCGCCGGTCTGCTGCACTTTCATCTCGACCCCGGCGCTCATCCCCAGCCCGGAAATCGGTGGCGGGTTGAATGCGATCACGCTGGCGCTGACCTCCTGTTGCGCGATCGCCTTGATGCCGTTCAGGATATCGTTTGCGCTCAAACCGGGGGCGACCCGGTCGTCCCACGGTTCCAGATTGACAATCACCATCGCCACGTTGGACCCGGTGCCACCCAACATGCTGAACCCGTTGACCAGAATCGTATGGGCAACTCCGGGAATATCGGTCAGTTGCTTGTTGATCCGCTCGGTTACCACTTCCGTCCGCTCCAGCGACGCAGCATCCGGCAATTGCACATCAACGAACAGGTATCCGTTGTCTTCCAGCGGAAGGAATCCGGCAGGCAGGGTTTTCAGCAGGCTGCCGGACCCAAGAATGACCGCGACCAGAATCGCCAGTCCGATCAACGGCACGCGCACCAGCCGTTTGACGATGCCGACGTAACCGCCGCGCACGGAATCGATACCGCGTTCAAAAATCGCAAGAACCCCGGTCGGCGGTCCGGATCGCGCCTTGAGAACAAGCGCGCACAGCGCCGGCGACAGTGTCAGCGCATTGATCGAACTGATGAGCACTGCGATCGAAATCGTGATCGCGAATTGCGAGTACAATCGGCCGGTGATGCCCGGCATGAACGTCACCGGAACGAAAACCGCCAAAAGGACCAGCGTGGTTGCAATGACCGGCCCGGCAATCTGCCCCATGGCCTTTCTTGCAGCTGCCGGTGGATCAAGCCCTTCGTCGGCAATCAGGCGCTCGACGTTCTCGACAACAACAATAGCGTCATCCACCACGATCCCGATCGCCAACACCAGCGCAAACAGAGAAATCGTGTTCAGCGACATGCCAAAGGCCAGCAGGAACGCAAACGTCCCGATCAGGGAAACCGGAATGGCCACTGCCGGAATCAGTGTCGCCCGCAGATTGCCAAGGAAGATGAACACCACCGAAATAACCAGCACAAAGGTCATGATCAGCGTGGAAACCACGTCATTCAGAGACTGCTGAACAAAATCGGTGGTATTGAAGGGAACCTCGAACTCCACGTCGTCCGGAAAGCTGAGCGACAGGCGTTCGAGCTCTGCCAGAACACCTTCGGACACGGCCAGCGCGTTTTCGCCCGGCGCTTGGTAGACGGCCAGTACCGTGGCCGGCTGTCCCTGGTAACGGCCGGATGCGTTGTAAAAGCTTGCCCCCAGTTCGACACGTGCAACATCGCGGACCTGAACGATGCTGCCCGCGTCACCCGTTCTGATCACGATATTCTCGAATTCCTCTACCGATGTCAGGCGGCCCTTGGATTTGATCGTGTATTGGAACTGCTGGCCTTCGGGCACCGGTGGCGCCCCGATCTGCCCGGCGGAAACCTCGATGTTCTGCTCGCGTATCGCCTGGATCAGATCACCCGGTGTAATACCCAGGCTGGCCATGCGGTCTGCATCCATCCACATACGCATCGCGTACTGAAAATCGGTCAGCACCTCGGCCTTGCCCACGCCTTTGACCCGCGCCAGAGCGTCTTTCAGGTTGATCGAGGCGTAGTTGGACAGAAACACCTCGTCATAGGTTCCGCCGGGCGATGCCAGGACCGCCACGAGCAACATGTTTGTCGACGATTTCTGCGTCACGACTCCGGATGATGTCACTTCGGTGGGGAGGCTCGACATCGCCTGGGCCACGCGGTTTTGAACATTGACCGATGCAATATCGGCGTCTGTGCCAACCTCGAACGTCACCGACAGAGAGTAAGAGCCGCTGTCACTGCTGTCAGAAGACATGTATATCATGCCATCCACACCGTTCACCTGCGCCTCGATCGGCGCCGCGACCGTGTTTTCCACGGTTTCCGAGTTGGCCCCGGTATAGTTTGCGCTGACATTGACAACGGGCGGAGTGATATCCGGAAACTGCTCGACCGGCAGCACCGCATATCCAATTCCACCCATGATGGTCAGAACCAGCGAAATAACCATCGCCATCTTGGGTCGGGAGATGAAAATCGAAGAGAACACGTTCTATTGTTCCTGCTGCTGGCCGGTAAGGACGGCATCGACCTTCACACCGGGCCGCACCCTTTGCAGGCCCTCGACAATCACGCTTTCGCCCTCCTGAAGACCACTGTTGACAATGATGGCAGTGCCAACCTGGTCGCCGGTCTCGATATAGCGCTGTTCGACCATCTGCTGGGCATTGACCACAAGGACAAAATCCCCGCGCTGGTCCCTTTGCAACGCAGCCTGCGGAACCAGTAACTTGAGCGTCGGTTGAAGCGCCTCGATCCTGACCTGAAGGAATGCGCCGTCAATGATGAACAGACGTTCGTTCTCGAAACGGGCCAGCATGGAAATCGTACCGGTTGTCGGGGATATCCGGTTGTCGACAAAGACGATCTTGCCCGGTTCTTCCAGTCCGGTCCCGTTTGGCAGGGTGACAAAGACATTGGGCGTCTTGCTCGACGTCGTCAGTTCAACAGCCTTTGTCTCCAATGTCTCCAGGATTGTGGCGAACTGTTTCTCGCTCAAGGAAAACCGCACATAGATCGGGGCCTCTCTGACGAGGGTCACCAACGGCAGAGAGGTCGGCCCCACCAGTTCGCCGACGCTGGCGCTCAACCGTCCGAGCCGCCCGGAAAACGGGGCATGAATCTCGGTGTAGCTCAGTTCGAGTTCGGCCTGCCGGATGGCGGCCTCGGCCGATTTGACCGCGGCCTCTGCCCCAAGCTCGTTGGCCTCGGCAATGTCCCGTTCCGATTCCGGGGCAGAGCCGCGCCTGAACAGTTCGGACTTGCGCTCCAGTTCGATCGAGGCAAGGTCGAGATTTGCCTGTGCCTTTGACAGATCTGCTTTTCTGGCATCGAGTGTCGCGGCGAAACTGTCGCTTTCGATCCGGAACAGAAGATCGCCTTCTTTCACCGGCATGCCGTCGCTGACCAGAACCTCCTGAACAAATCCGCTGACACGGGCCACGATATCGACCACATCGATGGCCTCGCCTTTTCCGATAAAGACCGCTTCTTCGGTTATCTCCTGTGAGTACGCGGCCGCTATGGACACCTTGGGCGAAGCCGCCTGATCCTGTGCCAGTGCCACATGCGCCATCAGCAGGGCCGAAGTGATCAGACACAACGGCCAGAACCGTACAATTGAATTCAAAGCCATGGGATATTTGCCTTTTTGCGCGGTCAGTATGCCCGTCGATTCGCCTCTGTATCCAACTGTATCGTCTCATTTGCCACCCGCAAACCTGCAAAACCCGCCGGGATTGGCAAAACCGGGGATCTGTTGGCCGCAAAAACAAGGGCACCGGCGTGCAGTCGATCTCTGGCCGGGTATCGCGATGCATGGCGTGTTTGCGGGTCGCGAGTCCGCGCTCCGGATTGTTTTCGCCAGCGGACATTTGACGGGAAGTCTCCACCATGAGTAGAGTTAATCATTGTTTTACTCATTCTGCGGCTCACATTTCGAGCCGGCAAGGAGATCGACATGACAAAGGTTTTTCTGCCGGGCCAGGACGTTTCAAATTCCAGGGACGATGCCGATTGGCCGGATGCCCTGTCCCGGGTCATGACCGGAAAGGTGATTGCAGCCGGGCGCGTGACCGCCGGTAGCCGCGGTACGGACAAGGAGTCCGTTTTCACCGTTGATGGCGTGAAGCCCAATGACATCATGGAAATCGAGCTCGAGGACGGGCTGAAGATCTGGCAATCGGTCCAGCAGGTCGAGGCGGATTTTCAATCCGATGCCAGCCGGTCCGGGACAGATGATGCGCTGCTTTTGCCGCGCGAGTTGACCTTTTCGAACCAGCAGGGCCAATCCCGAGGCATTGGCCGGCACGTCGTCCGGGCGATCCGGGTCTTGCGCGGGGACCCTGTTGCCGACCTCGGCAAGGCGACCGCTCTGGCCGTTGCGGCGAAAATCGAAGAGAGCAACACGCTGGCGTTTTGCCGCTGCACGCGAATGGTCGAGAACGGGCGCGGCCAGATCAAGCTGGTCAAAGCCAACCCGTCTTCGATCCCGTCAAGCAAACCGATACTGGTGTTCGTCCATGGCACCTTTTCCAGCACGCAGGGCAGTTTTGGCGATCTTGCGGCCGCGCCCGCCAGGGAGGTGTGGGAACCGCTGGAGCGGGCCTATCCCGGCGGGATTTTTGCGTTGGAACACCGGTCGGTCACCGAAAGCCCCGTCAAGAACGCCATCGATCTGGTGAATGCCCTGCCGAGGAATGCACAGGTGAGCCTGCTGTCGCATTCCCGCGGGGGTATGATCGCCGAACTGGTTAGCCGTGCGGCGCGCGAAGACGCATCTGAAAAAGGCGCTATCGACGATGACGACGTGGCGATTTTCGAAAAACTGAAAGGGCGCGGTTCGCAGGTGGAAGAACTGAAAGACCTGCGAAAGGCGCTGGCGGACAAGAAACTTCGCGTGCGTCGCGTGGTGCGGGTCGCGGGGCCATTGGCCGGGACGACGCTGGCTTCCGAACGTCTGGACCGGTATCTGTCGGTCGCCCTGAACGTGTTCGAACTGATCCCGGTTCTGCGTCACACGGGCGCTGCGGATCTTCTGAAATCCTTCTTGATGGGTTTCATCCAGACCAAGGCCGATCCCGCCGCCCTGCCCGGCCTTGAGGCGATGATGCCGACCAGCCCGCTGACGCGAATGCTGAACCGGACCGACGTGACCTTTGGCAATGGGCTTCGGGTGATCGGCGGCGATACCGAAGGTGCCGGCGTCTTGCGCAGGCTCGGCGTTCTGGCGGCAGATCTGTTCTTTCGCGCCGATCATGATTTTGTCGTCGATACCGCCTCGATGACCCGTGGCGGTCCGCGCGCCCGGCAAACAGAACCGTTCCTGGCCAAGGGCCCGGACGTGTCCCATTTCAGTTACTTCCACAACGCCGATTCCCGGCGCGAAATCATCGGCGCGGCCATCGAGGACGAAGACAGTTTCCTGCTTCTGCCACGGGCGCGCGCTGCCGCCGCGGACCAGTCCACGTCCGAAGACCTGTTCGCGGATCTCGTTGCGCGTGGCAGTTCGGATGATCCGGTGTGCTTCATCCTGCCAGGCGTCATGGGCAGCCACCTGGCACAGGACGGAGATTGGATCTGGACCAATCCGGCGCGCATCGTCTTTGGTGGGCTCGACCGGATACGCATGGAACAAGACGGCGTCGCGTCACGCGATCCGATCAAGACCTATTTTTGGGATTTGTGCCGCTACATGTCCCGGACACACAAGGTCATTCCGTTCGGCTATGACTGGCGCCTTTCCATCCTCGAACAGGGGCACAAGGATACGGTGCGCAAACTGGGCCAGGTCGTCGAAACGGAACTGAACCGGACCGACAAGCCGATCCGCTTTCTCGCCCACTCCATGGGGGGGCTTGTTGTCCGCGCCCTGTTTCACGCGCGGCCGGACCTTTGGGCACGGATCAAACAACGCCCCGGCAGCAGGTTCGTGATGCTCGGCACGCCAAACGGTGGCGCCTTTTCGATGATGCACACGCTGCTGGGACGCGCCAGCGCAATCAGGAAACTCGAACTGGCGGACATCAAGCACGATCTGCCGGAACTGCTCGAAATCGTTGCCGGAATGCACGGGGCATTGCAGCTGTTGCCGTCCAATGACAACGGTCGTTACCTGACCGACGCCTTCTGGGATCAGCTCCATTCTCTGCATGGGCAGGATTGGGTCAAACCGACCAGAAGCGCGCTGGAAATCGCGCGGGCGGGTCACAAGGCACTGGCCGCACATCAGTTTGATCCCGACCTGACCTGCTATGTTGCGGGGTTCGGTACCGAAAATACACCGAGCTCGGTCCGGCTCGATCCGACGGCCGAAGGCGCGAACCGAATCCGCTTTTTTGCCACCCCCGAAGGCGACGGAACCGTCACCTGGGCGACCGGTATCCCCCAAGGTGTTCCGACGTGGTACGTGAACGCGATCCACGGCGACATGCCCCGCACCAAGTCGGCATATCCCGCCTATCTGGATCTGCTTCAGACCGGCACAACCGCGCGGCTGAGCCGCCAACCCCCCGCCATCAGTCGCGGCAGGGCCGAAACCGGCGAGACCGAGGTAATCGAGCCAGCCATCGAACTGTTCCCGGACCAACAGGAAATCCTGGATGACCTTCTCGGTGCCGGCGGGCTGCAATCCGCTCCGCTGGCGGCGCCAAGAACCCGAACCACCGTTACGGTCCTGCATGGCAATCTGCGCTTTGCCAGCTATCCGGTTGCGGTCGGCCATTACGTGGACGACCCGATGATGGGGGCGGAAAAAGCGTTGGACTGGTGCCTGGATCGCACGCTGACCAATGTTCGGAACCTGGGCCTCTACCCGGGCAAGCTCGACACCTGCGAGGTCATCCTGCGCGAGGATTGTTCGCCCAGTGGCGCAATCGTCGTGGGGCTTGGCCCTTATGGAGAGCTCACTCCCGGAGAACTGAAGAACTCGTTCCGCCAGGCTGTCCTGCGCTATGGAATGGTCAATCGCGAACGCCAGGCGGAACGCCCGAATTCAGGCGAGACGCCCGAACCTCTCGGCATGTCGACCCTCTTGATTGGCCACCAGGGCACCAACATCACCATCCAGCAAAGTGTCGAAGCGATACTGCAGGCCGTGGCCGAAGCAAACGAAGCGCTGGGCGACAACGCCATCGCGCATCTCGAATTCGTCGAGCTCTATGACGATACCGTGTCACAGGCGGCCATTGCGCTGGATCATTCCCAGGCTCTGGGCCGAATGGGCGACATGTTCAGTTTTGACGGCGAAATCCGCACCGTTCCCGACGCGCGGGTCCGCACCCACTATGGCAAACAGACTGACTGGTGGCAGCGCATTATCGTGCAGCAAAACAAGACGGCGGCAGAAGGTGACGGCGAAAACGGCGACCGGCCGGGCACGACCTGTCTCGACTACACCGCGATCAGCGACAATGCCCGGGCCGATTTCAGCAACTCGGCCTACCAGCCCCGCATTCTGCAGCAGCTGGTCACGCAGCGCACCGAAGGCACCGCCGTCAACCGGGATGTCGGCAGACTCTTGTTTGAACTCCTGGTGCCCGGACAGATGAAGTCGTTTGCCAAGAACAATGAGAACATCCTTTTGATTCTGGACAAACACACCGCCGCCTATCCATGGGAATTGATGGAGGACGATTTCCAGGCCTACGAGTTCACCGGAGCGACCCCCGACCGGCGGGAAGGCCGAAAGCGTGAAACCCGCCCGCTGGTAGTGCGGGCTCCGGTCATCCGCAGGCTGATCACCTCCGGACCCAACATCCCGCAGCCCAACGGCAACCGGGCCTTGATCGTCGGCGATCCCAAGAGCAACCTTCCAGCGCTGAGCGGAGCGCGCGACGAGGCCATTGGCGTCAATGATCTGCTCAAGAAAGCCGGCTGGGATTGCATGCATCTGGACCAGCCCGAGAATGGCTTTGACGTAATCAGCGAAATGCTGCTGCACCCGGCATCGCTGATCCATCTGGCCGGGCACGGCGTGTACGCCTCCGACACCTACGATCGGACCGGCATGGTTCTGGGCAACGATCTTTTCCTGACCGCGTCCGAGATCAAGCAGATGAGCTATGTCCCCGAGTTCGTCTTCCTGAACTGCTGCCACGTCGGCCACGCAGGAAGCGCGGTCAATGAAATCGCGGCCAGCCTGTCGGTTGCCTTTGTCAAACGCGGGGTTCGCGCGGTGATCGCGGCCGGATGGGAAGTGGATGACGCCGCGGCAAAACTGTTCGCCAGGACATTCTATACCGCGATGCTGGCCGGGAACACCTTCGGGAAATCCGTGCATCTCGCACGCGAACAGGTTTTCGAGGCACATTCGGACACCAACACATGGGGCGCTTACCAATGTTACGGCGACCCCGACTTCCGGTTCCGCACCGCTTCGATCAGCGCCAGCACCTCCTCGTCCCAAACCCGCTATTACTCGCCGCAACAGGCCACACGGGCCGCGCGCAACATTGCAGAGCGCGCCGGCTCGACCGACCGCAGACGCGCGTCACTCATGTCTCGCCTCGTCGATATCGAACTCAGCGCCAGGGACAGCTGGTACCAGGACAGCGAATGGTGCGCGGCCATGGGCACCGCCTATGCCCGCATCAGCGCGTTCGATGCGGCTATCGGCTATCTCGAGAAATCCATGCAGGGCGAGAACGGTGGCGGATCATTCGAAGCCAGACAGCGGCTCGAGGATCTGAGGGTCCGGCAAGCCAGCCGGATATGGCAGGCCAGTGTCAGGGATCAATCCGAAACAGACGAGACCGAGGCGGCAAAGGGAGTCAGGGAAGCGGTCAGGTCGGCGTTGCAGTGTTACGAGCAACTGGACAAGCTGGCCGGCGGCCGGTTGTCGGTGAAACGGGAATGCCAGAAAGGCGCCGCGCTGAAATGCCGGGCGATGGTGGACACTGGCGCCGTCCGGCAAAGGACGTTGGTTGCGATGACGGAATGCTACAGAACCGCGACCGAGGTCGCGCGCGTTGCGAACCCTGACCGCACCAACCTCTATGCCTCGATCAACTGGCTCAGCGGAACGCTGATCCTTGATCTCACGAAATCCGACAAGACATCCCAAACGCCGGTGTCGATTTCTGTCTGGCTGGACCGGCTGGCAGCAGAGAGCCGCTTGCGGGATCAGCAGGAACCCAGCTTCGACAATGGTATCGTGCATCCGCAAACGGTCGTTTTGCGCGGCCTCTATGACCCCGACACGGCAAACAACGAGGCCTTGGCAGACATCAACAATCGCATGAAACGCGCGTGGCGCCGCGGCGGATCGTTCCGCCGATCGCAAAAGCTGCGCGATCAGATCATGTTTATCAAGGCCATGATGAAAAACACGGATTCCCAGCGAAACGACTGGCTGAACCGGATAGAACGCATTGTACAGGAACTGACGGGCGACTTTGATCTGTAAAAGCCATCCGTGCAAGACCGGCCCGGTGGGACCGGGCGAAAGATCCGGTGCCGGGGGCCGTCATGCCGACCGCGGGATCAAGCCGTAACAAATGGCCAAGCCGGGAACCGCGTCGGGCAATGCCGGGCGGGACACTTCTACTAAACATTTAGTTTGACAGTTCGGCGACTCTCCGCTTAGCGTGTCTGCAGCGGGCGAAAGCCGGCTCAAACACATATTGGGAGGAGACGAGATGCGTAAGTATCTGTTCTCCGCGACAGCGGTCATTGCCGTCATCGCGGGGTCTGGGTCTGCTTTTGCCGACACGGCAGCAGCTCAGAAGTGGATTGACCAGGAGTTCCAGCCATCCACGCTTTCGAAAGCCGATCAGTTGTCGGAAATGGAGTGGTTTATCCAGGCCGCGGAACCCTTCAAGGGCATGGAAATCAACGTGCTTTCGGAAGGCATTCCAACGCATGGCTACGAGTCCGAGGTCCTGACCAAGGCTTTCGAGGAAATCACCGGCATCAAGGTCAATCACCAGATCCTCGGCGAAGGCGAAGTGGTCCAGGCTGTTCAGACCCAGATGCAGACCCAGCGGAACCTGTATGACGGCTACGTCAACGATTCCGACCTGATCGGGACGCATTCACGCCTGCAGCTGGCCTACAACCTGACCGAACAAATGGCCGGGGACTGGGCTGCAACCACGTCACCGACCCTTGATCTGAACGACTTCATGGGGCTGCAGTTCACAACCGGACCGGATGGCAACCTTTATCAGATGCCCGACCAGCAGTTCGCGAATCTGTACTGGTTCCGCAAGGACTGGTTCGA
>CAYGNE010000018.1:22390-22862 GCA_964351155.1 uncultured Rhodobacterales bacterium
GCTTACGAGGACATCGCCGAATTCTTTTCCAACGATGTCAAGGAAATCGACGGCGTTCGCATCTATGGCCACATGGACTATGGCAAACGCGCGCCTGACCTTGGTTGGCGGATGACCGATGCTTGGCTCTCGATGGCCGGTACCGGGTCCAAGGGCGAACCAAACGGTGTTCCCATCGACGAATGGGGTATCCGCATGGAGGCGGGATCCTGCAATCCGGCCGGTGCATCGGTTTCGCGCGGTGGCGCGGCCAACGGCCCGGCTGCGGTCTATGCAATTCGCAAATGGGACGAGTGGCTCAGGAACTATGCTCCTCCGGGTGCGGCTTCGTTTGACTTCTATCAATCGCTGCCCGCACTCAGTCAGGGCAATGTCGCTCAGCAGATCTTCTGGTACACCGCCTTTACCGCTGACATGGTCAAGCCAAAGTCCGAAGGCAACAACACCGTGGATGACGAAGGAAATCCGCTGT
>CAYGNE010000018.1:22872-32033 GCA_964351155.1 uncultured Rhodobacterales bacterium
GGCGCCCAGCCCGCATGGCCCCTATTGGGAAGAAGGCCAGAAGGTCGGTTACCAGGATGTGGGCTCCTGGACGTTCCTCAACTCGACACCATCGGATCGTGCGCAGGCTGCATGGCTCTATGCACAATTCGTGACATCAAAAACCGTCGATGTAAAAAAATCGCATGTCGGACTGACGTTCATCCGGGATTCCACGGTAAACCACGAATCCTTCACCGAGCGCGCGCCCAAGCTGGGTGGTCTGGTCGAGTTCTACCGTTCGCCTGACCGCGTGGCATGGTCGCCGACCGGCATCAACGTTCCGGATTATCCGAAACTGGCGCAAATCTGGTGGCAGCAGATCGGTGACGTGAACTCGGGTGCCTTCACACCGCAGCAAGCGATGGATCGTCTGGCCGAAGAGATGGATATCACCATGGCCCGGATGCAGGCTGCCGACGAAGGCGCCGGTGTCTATGGCGGTTGCGGCCCGCGTCTGAACGAGGAAAAAGACCCGTCGGAATGGCTCGGCAAAGGTGGCGCCAAGGCCAAACTGGACAACGAAAAGCCGCAGGGCGAGACCGTCAACTATGACGATCTGGTCGCGCGCTGGAACCAGTAACAACATCGCTGGCCCCTCTCATGTGAGGGGCCAGCACGCGAGCCAAAGCGGTTTCCCGGGCTTCGCGCATGATCCATCGGGGCAAGGAACAAATGACAATTGAGCTGAGAGAGGCCTGCAAGATGGCCCGCGGCATCACCCACATCAGGCCGACGAACCTGTTGCTGGAAGCCGGGCATTTCAACGTTCTGCTTGGACAGACCGGGGCCGGCAAGACGTCACTGATCAAACTGATGGCCGGGCTCGATCCGCTGGCTTCCGGTCAGATCTTCATGGACGGCCACGACGTATCGAAACTGTCGACCCAGAAACGCAACATCAGTCTGGTCCACCAGTTTTTCGTCAATTACCCGCACATGTCCGTTTTCGACAACATCGCCTCCCCGCTTCGGGTTGCAGGCATGGCGAAATCCGAAATCCAGGGCCGTGTCGAAGAGGCGGCGGATATCCTGCAATTGCGTCCGATGTTGCATCGACGTCCGCACGAGCTGAGCGGCGGGCAACAACAGCGCTGTGCGCTTGCCCGGGCAATCGCCAAGGAGAGCCGCGCGGTGTTTCTGGACGAACCGCTGGCGAACCTGGATTACAAGCTCCGCGAAGAACTGCGCGAGCAGCTGCCCGAGCTTTTCGCCGGCCGCGGCGCGGTGGTTGTCTACGCGACATCGGAGCCCGAAGAGGCGCTGTTGCTGGGCGGAAAAACCGCGCTGATGGACAACGGGTGCGTTACGCAATTCGGCCCGACCGCCGAGATCTACCGCAAGCCCGACAACCTGACCGCCGCGCGCGTGTTTTCGGACCCGCCAATCAATTCCGCCGGTATCGTCAAGCAAGGCCGGAAGGCGAGTCTGGCAACCGGGATCAGCTGGGAACTGGACGGCGCCGCCGCCGCGCTGCCTGACGGTTCATACACGGTTGCGGTCCGGCCGCATCACGTCACGCCGATCTCCTCTGCGACCGGGGGCGTGGCAATTGACGGAACCGTGCTTGTCACCGAACTGTCCGGATCGGAATCCAGCGCGCATTTCCAGATGGGTGACACGGCATGGGTGTCCTTGGCGCACGGGGTCCACGCCTATCAGGTTGGCGACAACCACCGGTTTTACATGGACGCCAGCGAAGCGTTCTATTTCGCCCCGGATGGAAGGTTGGTTGCCTGATGGCCAAGATTACGCTTTCGGACCTGCGCCACTCCTATCTGCCCAATCCGAAATCGCCGGCAGATTACGCGCTCAAGAAGATCGACCTGGATTGGCAGGATGGTGGCGCCTACGCGCTTCTGGGTCCATCCGGCTGTGGCAAGTCCACGCTTCTGAACATCATCTCGGGCCTTCTCTCACCTTCAGAGGGGCGCATCCTGTTTGACGATCGCGATGTCACCGGTCTTCCGCCGGATCAGCGCAACATCGCGCAGGTTTTCCAGTTTCCGGTCGTCTACGACACGATGACGGTGCGCGAAAACCTTGCCTTTCCGCTGCGCAATCGCGGTGTCGGCGAGGCAAGGATCGCCGAACGGGTCACGGAAATTGCCGCAATGCTGGAAGTCCAGGACATGCTGGACACCCGCGCCGCGCATTTGTCGCCCGACAACAAGCAGAAGATATCGATGGGCCGCGGGCTGGTGCGGGACGACGTCAATGTCGTGATGTTCGACGAACCGCTGACGGTGATCGACCCTCACTTGAAATGGAAACTGCGCTCAAAGTTGAAGGAACTGCACCAAAGGGTGCGCGCCACGATGATCTACGTCACCCACGACCAGACCGAAGCACTGACGTTTGCCGATCAGGTTGTCGTGATGCAGGACGGCGAGGTCGTGCAAATCGGAACCCCGGTCGAACTCTTCGAACGCCCGCAACATACCTTTGTCGGCCATTTCATCGGGTCGCCCGGGATGAACGTCCTGCCGGTGAACGAAGCCAATGGCGGCGTAACGCTGCAGGGCCGTGGTATCGAACTGGAAGGAAGGATCACGGGCTCGGGCGGGCAGACGCAACTGGGTATCAGGCCCGAGTTCATCTCGATCGGCGACACGGGGATCGAGGCGCTGGTCCGAAAGGTATCGGATGTCGGGCGCCATTCGGTTGTCGAGGCGATGATCGGCGAGATCGCCGTCAAGGCGGTCACGGAAGGCAACGTGCCGGCAAGGGGCGAGACCGTCCACCTGGCATTTGATCCAAGATATACCCGGCTCTACCGGGATGGCTGGATCGCAACGGAGGCGGCACGATGAAAACCGAAAACCAGAAGGCGTGGTTCTTTGTGCTACCCGTGCTGTTGCTGGTCGCGTTCAACGCGCTTGTGCCTATCATGACGGTCGTGAACTACTCGGTTCAGGAAACCTTCGGCAACAACGTCTTCTTCTGGCAAGGCCTGGACTGGTTCGAACAGATCCTTCGGTCAGACCGGTTTCACGCTGCGCTGGGACGGCAGTTTCTGTTTACGTTCCTGATCCTGGTCATAGAGGTCCCCTTGGGCATTGCCATCGCCCTTTCCATGCCGCGTCAGGGTATCTGGGTTCCGGTCTGCCTCGTCACCATGGCGCTGCCCATGCTGATCCCGTGGAACGTCGTCGGAGCCATGTGGAACATCTTCACGCTGCCCGAGATCGGTCTTCTGGGGTACCTCATGAACAACACGCTGGGCATAGCCTACGACATGACCCAGAACCCGTTTGCGGCCTGGGTGACAATCATCGTCATGGATGTCTGGCACTGGACTTCGCTGGTGGTGCTCTTGTCCTATGCGGGCCTGGTTTCGATCCCCGACGCGTATTACCAGGCTGCCAGAATCGACGGTGCCTCGCCATGGAAGGTGTTCCGTTACATCCAGCTTCCCAAGATGAAGACCGTTCTCACGATCGCCATTCTTTTGCGGTTCATGGACAGTTTCAACATCTACACCGAGCCCTTCGTTCTCACGGGCGGAGGCCCGGGGAACTCGACCACGCTCCTGTCCATCGACCTGGTGAAAATCGCGCTGGGCCAGTTCGACCTGGGTCCCGCTGCCGCCATGTCCCTGATCTATTTCGCGATCACGCTGCTGGTCTCGTGGCTGTTCTACACGCTCATGACAAAGGATGACGCGAAATGAGAAAACGCTCACTCATCCCGATCGTTTACATCCTGTTCCTGTTGCTGCCGATCTACTGGCTTGTGGCGATGAGCTTCAAGACAACCGGCGAGATCCTGTCGGGCTTCAGCCTGTTTCCCCAGACATTCACCTTCGAGAATTACAAGGTCATCTTCACCGATCCGACCTGGTACTGGGGGTACATAAACTCGATCATCTATGTGTCGTTGAATACGGTGATCTCGGTCTCCGTCGCGCTGCCTGCGGCCTATGCCTTCTCGCGGTACCGGTTCCTGGGCGACAAGCAGTTGTTCTTCTGGCTTCTGACCAATCGCATGGCTCCGGCGGCGGTCTTTGCGCTGCCGTTCTTCCAGCTGTATTCCAGCGTGGGGCTGTTCGACACCCATCTGGCGGTGGCGCTTGCCCATTGCCTGTTCAATATTCCGCTCGCGGTCTGGATCCTCGAAGCCTTAATGGGCGGTGTTCCCAAGGAACTCGACGAAACAGCCTATGTCGACGGCTATTCTTTCCCGCGCTTCTTCGTCACCATCTTTCTGCCGACGATCAAGGCCGGCGTCGGCGTCGCGGCCTTCTTCTGCTTCATGTTCTCGTGGGTTGAATTGCTGCTGGCCAAGACGCTGACCGCCGTCGCGGCAAAACCAATCGCGGCCACCATGACCAAAACGGCCTCCTCCGCCGGGTATGAACTCGGTCTTCTGGCCGCGGCCGGCACATTGACAATCATTCCCGGAGCAATCGTCATCTACTTCGTGCGCAATTACATTGCCAAGGGCTTTGCCCTGGGGAGGGTGTGATGAAACAGCTCCTGGCCGCCTTTACCCTCCTGGTCGCCTCGCCGGGTTTTGCCCAGGGCTGGGGCAATGTCGCCAAGAAAGACGAGGAGAAAGGGTTTTCCTGGACCGACCCGCTCTGGCCCGATTTCTGGATGGCATGGACCTCGGCAACCTTTGCCGTGTTCTGCGGAATCTTTGGCGCCATCGCCCTGATCGGCATCCTGGAAGTCACGAAATACCGTGACGGCGCGGAACGCCGTGGCGTGCTTGGCCTGACCACGACACTGGGCGACAGGCTGTTCATTTCATTGCTTGGAACCTCGTATATCTTTCTTGCCTGGCTCGGCCTTGTCGGTCAGCCGCTGTGGTGGCCGCTGGCGATCAGCATCGCCTGGTTCGTCTTCTGTTTCAAAAAAATCTGAAAATCTGTTTCGGTTCACATGACTTTGGGTATTTAATTGACCGGTACCAGTGAGCGATCGCCAGGGATAGGACGATTATGCGAGGAAAAAAGAAGAACATTCTACTGACCGAGGTCGAGCTCGAATTCATGAACGAGCTGTGGGAACTCGGCGAAGGGACCGTGCGCGACGTCCTGGAACGGCTGCCCGCGGACAGGAATCTTGCCTATACCTCTGCAGCAACTATCCTGCGAATACTGGAACAAAAAGAATTCGCAACCAGCCGCAAGGAAGGCAAGAGACATGTCTTCATCCCGACGCTGGAAAAGGACACATACCAAACCCGCTCGCTGAAGGACCTCTCGGTAAAACTGTTCGACGACGCACCCGTGACTCTTGTGGCGCGCCTCGTCGATGATGACGAGCTGACAGAAGAGGCATTGGGGCAAATCCGGGCACTCGTGGATCGGAGGTTGGGAAATGATACCGGGTGAAATGTTGCTTGATGCATATGTTAACGCCAATATTCTTTTTCTTGTCGCCTATGCTTTTTGGCATGTCGCCCGGCGGTTCATGCACCGCTTCGGGTTCGGACACGCCTACGGACCGCAGCTCGGGCTTCTGAATGCGTTTTTCCTGGTGATCGCCCTTGCGCCCTTGATCGCCGTGGCGTTCAACGCGCTGCAGAACTCCGGGTTTGTAAAGGGCGTCAACGTCAGGTTTGCGGACATGGCCGTGTCCTACTATCTGGATGGCGGCGTCGCCATGAAGGCCGCCGAATTCGAGGCCTGGATTCAGTTGCGTGATACGTTCATGCTGAATCTCCTCAATGGTAGCGGAATGATGGCGCTGACATTTACCGGCGCATTCCTGATCGGACTTGCAGTCGGATTTGTTCGTCTGTGTTGTTCGGTCTTCTGTCTCTGGCGCATCGTTGCCAACAGCTATGACTGGCGCCGCACCGAACATGTGCGCATCAAGCTTTCCGACAATATTCTCGTTCCCTTCTCGACCAGGGGTCTCCGGAACTACTATGTGGTCATCCCGTCACAGATGATCGGGCGGGCGGACGAATTGAAGGTTTCACTTGCACACGAGTTCCAGCACATCCGGCAGCGCGACCTGGAATGGGAAATACTGCTCGAAGCCCTGAAACCGCTGTTCTTCATCAACCCGGTCTTCCACGCCTGGAAACGACAGGTCGAACACCTTCGTGAACTCAGGTGCGACAGCCGGGTCATGTCCAAGGGTCGCATCGATGTGCGGACCTATTGTGAAACACTTCTTTCGGTTTCCCGCGAAACGCTCCGGCGCGAGCGGGCCCTCGTGATCGCGGTACCCAAGGTCACACTGGTCACCGCCGACAGGGGAACACCGCGACACGGGCGCAAGAGTTTCCTCGAAAACCGTATCCAGTCCGTTCTCAATACGCCACGGATGTCGCATCAAAGGATCATCCATCTGGCGGTCGCGATCCCCCTCGTCGCTGCCGTGGCACTGACCTCGCTCGCCATCCAGCGCACCGGCGACTGGAGCCACGATCGCCTGATGCTCTCGACGGTCGTCAACCTCGAACGGATTCACAAGATCAACCGCGTAACCGGCGTTGGACTCGGCGTTCCCCCGGTGTGATGAACGGGCAAGGGCCTTGCGTGTCCGGCCCTTCAACCGCGACCCGGCAACGTGAATTCCAGGGGGCTGAACGATGTTCCATCCGCCCCCTCCCGGACGACGCCGGGGTTCACCCGAACCGCCCTGTGGTCACGACGCCCGTTCAAAGGTGACGGCGCCATCCATGATCGTGACGCTGGCGGCCGCATCGGTGATTTCCGCGGGCGCGGTCTTGCACAGGTCGTGGGTCATGACGGCAATGTCCGCGGTCATACCGGGTTTCAGCATCCCGAGGGTCTCCTCGTTGAACTCGACCCAAGCGTTGTCGCGGGTATAGCTCGCAAGCGTATCATGCAAGGATTGGGTCTGATCGGGCCAGTTCTCGCCAAGACTGAGTGGGGCAATGGCGGCCTTGACGTTTGGCATCACATCGACCGGGATCACCGGCCAGTCGGTGGAAAAGACAACCTTCGCGCCCGTATTCCTGATGGTTTGCCAGGCAAAGGCACCCTCGATCTGATCGTCGTGCAGGTATTGACCGACGCTCCCGGGTGGAAAGATATGGCCGGTGGGGGCATGGCCGGGTTGCAGGGAGGCGACGATATCCAGGTCGGCCAGCCGGGGAATGTCGTCCGGATGGATCACCTCGATATGTTCGATGCGGTGGCGACTGTCGCGCCTGCCATTGGCGCTTCGGGCCGCCTCAAAGGCATCAATGGTGCGCCTGATGCCGGCGTCGCCGATTGCGTGCACCGCAATCTGGAACCCCAGCCGGTCCGCCTCCACACAACACGCGACAAAGTGGTCCTGGGTAAAGACTTCATCACCCATGTTGTCACCCGCGCCCAACTCGCCCGGATAAGGCCGCAGCATCAGCGCGGTGCCGCTATCGACCACGCCGTCGATGAACATCTTCACATGGCTGCACCGGACCTTGTCGCCGCGATAGTCATCCCGCATCGCGGGCGCTTCGGCGGCGATGCGTTCCAGGGGGTCGGTGCCTTTCATGTGAAACGGCACGTGGCAGCGGCAAGGCAACCGCCCTTCCGCCTCCAGTTCGCTCAAGAGTTCCAACTGGTAACGGTTGCCATCCATCAGGTGCAGCCCGGTGATGCCCTGGGCGGCGCAATGCGCCAGGCCGCGGGCGATCACGTCCTTGTCACGGGCGCGCTGGTCGGAGGTGGCGGGCGGCACCGGGTCCTTGCCGGTGGTCAGGCCCAGCATCTCGCGCCCGCCATGGCGGGTCAGGCCCAGGATCGGGCCATAGGCGCCGGGCTCCAGCAGTTCGCCATTGGCCAGACCGTCCTCGCCCATCACGATGAGCGAGCCCGCATCGACCGCGCCCCCCTGCAACAGGCCGGTCGCCTCGAGCGCCGCGGTATTGGCCCAGATGGTGTGGTGGTCAGGCGCGAACATGCCCAGCGGCCGATCGCTGATAATGCTGTCAAGATCATGGCGCGTCAGGGTGTGGCCGGTGCCCAGGATGCCGTAATCGGCCATCACGCAAAAGACGAGCGCGTCATCCGGATTGGCCTGCGCATAGGGCAGGATCGCATCCCGCATCGCGTCCAGCCCCTTGACCCCGTAAAGGCTGAGACAGTCAAGCTCGACCGAGCCGCCGAACAGGTGCACATGGCTGTCGATGAAGCCGGGCAGCACGGTGCCGCCCCGCGCGTCGATCAGCCGGGTCTCGGGTCCGGCCAGCGCCAGGATCTCGGCGTCGCTGCCGACGGCGGCGATCCGGTTGCCCGCAACCGCCAACGCCTGCGCCTTTGGCCGAGCCTCGTCAAAGGTGATCAGCGATCCGTTGTGAATGATGATATCGGCGGGCATGGGCGGGCTCCGGTCAAGAAAAGAGCGGCCCCGCCCGGGGACAGGGCCGCAAGATGGTTACTTCTGAAGCTCGGTCCAGATCGCCGTATAAAGCTTGGTCGCCTCGGGCGGGCAGGTCTTGGACACGAAGGCCGCGCCCTTCAGCTCTTCAGGCACGACCACTTCGGGCGCCGTCTTCATGTCCTCGGGCATGAAGGCCTCGGACCCCTTGATGCCGTTGGCATAGCGGGCAAAGGCGGACAGCATCGCTGCGTTTTCCGGGTCCATGATAAAGTTGAGGAAGATCTTGGCCTCCTCGACATTCTGCGCATCACTCAGGATCGCGGCATTGTCCATCCACACCGGGTAGCCGGTTTGCGGATAGCCAAACGCAATATTCTCGTTCTGCATCCGCGAGCGCATCGACGCCCCGTTCCAGTTCACACCAGCGGCCACATCGCCCTTGGCGTATTTCTCGACCATGCCGTAGTCCATCGACAACCAGTTCGGCTTGGCCGCCTGCAACACGTCCCGCACCTTCATGAGGGTTTCCTTGTCCGACGTGCATTGCGCGCCGCCGACATAGTGGATGGCAAGGCTCATCACGTCGTTCATCTCGGGCACAACGTTGATCTTGCCCTTCAGCTCTTCAGGCGGATCAAAGATCACGGCGGCGGTGTTGATGTCGCCACCATAGATGGACGTGTTTACAGTGACGCCGACTGTGCCCCATTGCCACGGAACCGAATACTTGCGGCCCGGGTCGAATTCCACATCGACCCATTGCGGGTCCATGTTCTTGAAATTCTCCATCTCGTTGGGCTTGCTTTCCATCAGCAGCCCTTCGCCGACGAAGATCGGCACATAGGTGCC
>CAYGNE010000019.1:0-31285 GCA_964351155.1 uncultured Rhodobacterales bacterium
GACCATCGACCCTTCGTCGACATAAGCGCCGAGGTTGACGAAGGACGGCATCAGAACCACGCCCGGCGCAATATACGCGGACTTGCGGACGACGCAGTTTGGCACAGCCCGAAATCCTGCGGCGCGCCACTGGTTGTCGCCCCATCCGGCGAACTTGCTGTCGACCTTGTCCCACCATCCGCCGGCCTGTGGGCCACCGTGCTGTTGTTCCATGTCCTTGATGCGAAAACCCAGAAGAACCGCCTTTTTGGCCCATTGGTTCACATGCCATCTGCCGTCTGGCTGCTTTTCAGCAACGCGAAGCTTGCCACTGTCCAACGCGTTCAGCGTGTCTTCGATTGCCTCGCGCGTTTCGCCGCCTGTGTCTGGTGTGATCGCGTCCCGCGCGTCCCAGGCGGCTTCGATGGCGGTTTCCAGCTGTGCGTTCGACATGGGTGTCTCCCTTTCCGGTCTAGGCTTTCAAGCGCTATAGATGGCATGGCGGTACAGCGCAATCTCGGTGAGAACCCCGCGCACCGACGAACAAGGGAACCGCCCACCCGATGGCACATGCCGAGCGTTCAGGTCGGGAGCAGCAAGCGATGTGAAACGCGCGATGGTCGACACTGTCCGTCAGCAGGTTTCAGCCCAATGGATCGGGGGCGATGTTGGCGCCACAGAGCAGGACGGCAACCTTCTCTCCGGAATCGGGCTGGTACGCTCCGGATGTCAGTGCTGCCAGGGCCGTCGCCCCGGCCGGTTCGACGAGCAGACGACACTCCCGCCAGAGTGTGCGCTGGGCGGCAAGAATGACATCGTCGGAAACCAGAATGGACTCGGCCCTGTGTTGTCGGGCCAAATCGAAGCAGATATTGCCAAGCCGCCGCGCACCAAGCGCGTTTGCCGCGATACCTGACACTTCGACATCCACGGGCCGCCCGGCATCCAGGGCCGCATGTAGCGCGCATGACGTTTCCGGTTCGACGGCCACGACTTTTCGTGCCCCCGAGAGCCAGGCGAGCGCCCCCGCGATCAATCCACCACCCCCGACGGCAATCAATATCGTGTCCGCATCCAACCCCTGCGATTCCCATTCCTTGAGACAGGTTCCTTGTCCGGCAACCGTGGCCGGTGCGTCATAGGCGTGTACCTGCAGCGCGCCGGTATCGTTTTCATAATGTTGCGCAAGATGCAGGGCGTTTGCATATTCGCCGGGAACAACGGTCAGTTCCGCGCCGCATTCCCGGATCAGTGCGATTTTGGACGGCCCGGCGAATTCCGGGACAAAAATATGCGCACGGTGACCCAGCTTTCTTGCTGCGTAGGCAACGGCTGCACCATGATTGCCGCCGCTGGCCGCGACGATTCCCGCTGGTGGCACCTGTTGGCTCATCAGGCTGTTGAATGCACCGCGCGTCTTGAAACTCCCGGTATGTTGCATCTGCTCGAGCTTGAACTGGACCGGATAGCCCAGACCGAAGCCGCATAGGGTCACGACCGGTGTTGCGACGACGTGATCCCGGATCCGATGCGCTGCGGCGTTAATTTCATCTTGCCAATTCATTCCTACGGTCCTGTTACTGGCTTTGCCGCCGGGAACCCTATAGGGCTGGATCAGACACGCAAGCACGGAACCCATTGATGAGAGAAGATCGCCTGAGCCCGTTCCGCGATGCCCATTTGGATCGCGATACAGCAGAACATGTGCCGGACACACCCCAGTCTCGGTCGCCTGCGTATAGATTGGCGTTTGCCGACAACGATTTTCTATGTCGGGACGAATTGCGTCCCGTGCGGTTGCAGCTGGAGTTGTTGAAGCCTGAACTCTATCTGAACGAACGCGGGATCGAGAGCACAATCGTCATGTTCGGTGGCGCGCGCATCCCTGACCCGGTCAACAAGGACAAGGCGCGGACCAAAACGCTGGCAGGGTTGTCTGCGTTTTATGATGAAGCACGGGAATTTGCACGCCTGATGACTCAGAAGTCGATCCAAAGTGGCTGTCGCGAGAACGTGGTCGTCACGGGCGGCGGACCGGGTGTAATGGAAGCTGGCAATCGCGGCGCCCTGGATGCGGGCGGTATTTCAATAGGTCTGAACATCGTGCTGCCGCATGAGCAGGCGCCCAACGATTTCGTTACCCCGGAACTGAGCTTCAACTTCCACTATTTCGCAATCCGAAAAATGCACTTTCTGATGCGAGCACGGGCAATTTGCATCTTTCCCGGCGGGTTCGGAACGATGGACGAAATGTTCGAATCCTTGACACTGATTCAGACAGGGCGGATGGACCGCGTACCGTTCCTGTTGTTCGGTCGCGAATTTTGGCAGCGGGTCATCAACTGGGATGCCCTGGCCGATGCGGGCACGATTTCGGTCGACGATCTCGACCTGTTCCGTTTCGTTGAATCCGCCGAGGAAGCCAAGGAACTGATCGACAACTGGGAACCGGCACCACCGCGTGACGACATCCCTGGGCGCTGAGGGTCCGTCAGCAAACGCTGGCGGGCAAAACCCCCAGATCGGTGCCGCGAGTCAGCGAGCGCAATATGTGGTGTCCGCCGACCTCTTTGATTTCGTAGCCATGCCCGGCGAGGCGAAACTTCCATTCGCGCAAGGAAAGGGCGCGTTTCCGCTCGCGTTTGATCAGATCAAGAACGGTTTGTTCGACTTTCAATTGAACCACATCTGCAATAGCCATGGTGGTTTCCTCCTGAAAAACACTTGTTACAGGAAACAGATCGCGCTTGATCAGGGCTGAATTAAAACGGGTTCAGGGAAATTTCGGGGCTACCGGCCTCAATTTCGGCAAAAAGCAAATCAGTCGCGGCCTTGATTGACCCGGCCAACTGGCAATGCGTCGGCCCGTCGCCCCTGTTTTGCCGTCAGCTGTCTGGGCTTGGACTGTCGGAAAGCCAAGGTTCGCAGGCTTGTGGTTCATCGTCCAGTTCCAGTTCAATCAGACGTTCAAGCGTCTCCCGGTTGGCGTTGCCGACGACGAGCGTTCGACCGACGATCATTGCCGGTGTCCCGACGATTCCGAAAACCGCGGCGATTGCCTTGGTGCGTTCAACGCGGGCTTCTGTTTCGGCCGAGGCCAGATCTTGCAGCAATCGCGTTTCATTCAGATCAAATTCGCGCGCCAACTCGACCAACTGTCCGGTTCCCGGTCGCAGATGGGTTTGCATGAGCCAGCGGTGAACCGGCAGGTAGCGATCTTGCAATCCGGCCGCCACGGCGACTTTCGCGGCGGCCTCGGATCGAGGCCCAAGTGTCGGCAGATCATGCCAGACAACGTGAATTGAATCGCGCTCTTCAGCCAGTTCGATGACCAGACTGCTCTGCATCGGACAATAGGGACAGAAATAGTCGGTAAAGACTGCAATCGGCAGTTTCCCTTGATCCCACGCAAAGTTGCCGAAGACGGATTTGCAGGGATTGGTTTCAACCTCTTCGCGACGTATCCGGTCCCGGTCAGAGGGTGCCTCCACTCCGATCAGCGCAACATTCGCTTTGGAAAGTGCACCGGCACGCAGTCTGCGAAACCCGGGAACCGATCTAAGCGGCTCGAACTCGAAATCGCGTTTCATCCGGCGCAGAAAACCCGGCAAAGCAACGGCAAAGCCGAGCGCGCCAGCGGCAATCAGAACGTCACGCCTGCGCGTTGGCACGGGTCAGAGCCCTGCCTCGGCCTCGATCTGGCGTCTGGATTTTCGGGCGCGTTCGGTCGCGGATTTCAATTGACCACAGGCCGCCATGATATCTTCGCCACGCGGGGTACGGATCGGGCTGGCATACCCTGCCTTGTAAATGATGTCGGCAAAGGCCCGGATGCGGTTGTTGGAGGATCGTTCGTAGGGTGCGCCGGGCCATTCGTTGAACGGGATCAGGTTGATCTTCGCCGGGATGCCTTCGATCAGTTTGATAAGTCGGCGCGCGTCTTCGTCGGTATCGTTCACGCCCTTGAGCATGACGTATTCGAAAGTGATCCTTTCCGAATTTGATACTTTGGGATAACTGCGCAGCGCATCAAGCAGTTCCGCGATGTTCCAGCGTTTGTTGATCGGGACCAGCGCGTTTCGGGTTTCGTCCGTGGTTGCGTGAAACGACACGGCCAACTGGCAGCCGATTTCCTGAGCGGTACGCGCGATTTCCGGCACGACGCCAGATGTGGATAAGGTGATGCGCCGGCGACTCAGCTGTATTCCTTCAGGATCCATGGCGATTTTCATCGCGTCGCGCACGTTATCGAAATTGTAGAGCGGTTCGCCCATGCCCATGAGAACGATGTTCGATAGCAGCCGTGTTTCATCCTTGGGCGCACCGATTTCAGGCCACTCGCCCAGATCGTCACGCGCCATCATGACCTGACCGATGATTTCAGCAGCCGTGAGGTTGCGCACCAGTTTTTGTGTGCCGGTATGACAAAAGGAACAGGTCAGGGTGCAACCGACCTGGCTGCTGATGCAGAGCGTTCCGCGTCCTTCTTCGGGGATGTAGACCACCTCGACCTCGTGCCCGCCTGCGATACGGACGAGGTATTTGCGTGTGCCATCCGCGCTGACCTGTTTGCTGACGACGTCGGGAATGTCGATCACGAACCGCTCCGCGAGTTGTGCGCGATAGGTTTTGGCCAGGTTGGTCATCGCGGCAAAATCGCGAACCCCCCACTGATAGATCCATTGCCAGATCTGCCCGACCCGCATGCCAGCCTGCTTTTCCGGTGTGCCGTTATTGATCAGTACATCGCGCATTGCCTCGCGGGTGAGGCCGACAAGGTTGATCGGCCCATCGGGCAAATTGCGCGGAATGGTTACCACGTCCTGCGTGATTGGCGTGCTGGCAGACATCGGTTTGGCCTCGGGTTACGGTCGGCAGATCGCCCCTATAAAGGGTTTCGGCGTATTTTCAAAACAATTCGGCCCGGTTGCGCGTGCAACAAGGCCAAAACCCGCTGGGCCCAACGAAGTGAAGGATCAGCCGCCGCAGCGTTTCTCCGCGTCCTCGATTGCAGCGGTAAAACCGAGCAGCGAGAATGTGTCCTTGGTTTGGGTCCCACGAGCGGACCGGGCCGTCACGGTGGCGTTCGCTCCGCGTTTCATCGCGGTAATAATCTTGGCATCATCGGCTGCAGTTGCCGGCCACGCCCATTCACCATCGGAAAAGAGTTCGAACTCCGTCCCGGAAATGTTCAGATTCACGGTTGAGCCTTGCGCAAACGGATAGCCGCCTGTGAAAGTGACCTGCCCCTTTACGCCGGCCTCAGGCCGATAGAATACAAACAAGAGGATATCGCCGCGCCGCACTGCAACCACACGGCCGTCGCGGGTGTTGATACTCTCCTTGGGTGCGGATACGCCCCAACATTCCTTGGGGTCGTTCTCGACAAAAACGCTCCAGTCGGTTTTTGCGGCAACCCGGTTCGTGCTCTGCTCTTGTGCCATCGTCGCACCGGCCAACCCGGCCAGACACAGACCCGCCACCGCGCGGGCAATTTTCAATCCCATTTGACCAGCCTCCAGACCGTCCTTGACCTCAATAAAATCGCGGGGGCATCAGCGGATTTCATCTACCGTCTTCAAACACGCCCGTCGCTTGCCGACACATACACACTATCGTAACTTGCACCACGAGCGAAAGACCGATTGGCAGGATTTCGCCAAGTTGTGAGGCGCATATTGACCCGACCTGTCCCCTTTACCGAACTCTGGCGCGGTGACCTTTTGGAAAGCGTGCATCACGGCCATGCGGTGATCTGCGACGATACGGGTCAAATCGTCCGGAGCTGGGGTGATCCCGACGTGGTCATCTATCCACGATCCTCCTGCAAGATGGTTCAGGCCCTGCCGCTCCTGACGTCAGGTGCCGCAGAAAAATTCGGGTTGAACAGCGAGCAGCTGGCCCTGGCCTGTGCGTCGCACAATGGGGCGGCCATCCATACGGACAGGGTTGCACATTGGCTGGACAAGCTTGGCTTGGATGACGACGCCTTTCGCTGTGGGCCGCAGGAACCAGGCGACATCGATGCCCGCGACGGGTTAATCCGGGCCGGCAAGAGTCCGTGTCAGATTCACAACAACTGTTCCGGCAAACATGCCGGCTTTCTGACCCTCGTTGAGCATATGGGCGCCGGGCCGGAATATGTCGAGATAGACCACCCGGTGCAGCAGGCAGTGCTTGCCGCGTTTGAAGAATGCACCGATCTGTCCAGTCCGGGGTACGGGATCGACGGCTGTTCCGCTCCGAATTTTGCAACAACTCTTGGCGGGTTGGCGCGAGCGATGGCCTGGTTCGCATCGGCAGGGGATCGGGCAGACAGGCCCAGCGCGGCTGCCACCCGGCTTGTGTCGGCGATGATGCTGCATCCTGAACTGGTGGCCGGTGAAGGTCGGGCCTGCACCGAACTGATGCGCGCGATGCAAGGCCGCGTGGTTATCAAGACCGGGGCAGAAGGGGTGTTCACAGCCATCGTTCCCGAGAAACGAATGGGCGTTGCCGTCAAGGTGACCGACGGCGCGACGCGCGCCGCCGAATGCACGATTGCTGCAATTCTGGTCCAGCTTGGCGTTCTGAACGCAGATCACCCGGCGACGCGGAAGTACATGAACGCGCCAGTCCTGAACCGGCGCGGAATCGACTGCGGTGTCCTCAAGCCGGCATCAGGCCTGACATGATGCATTACATCTGGTGAATTTCCGCGACTTCGACCGACCCGCTGCCATCCACGACCATGGGGCAGCCCTTTGCCATTTCCGTGGCCGCGTCGATATCCGCGGCACTAACGACCGAGTAGCCGGATATCGGGTTTGAACCTCCGTTGTCGGCAACCCCTGATGCGCTGACGGTTTTGGACATCCCTACGGGGGCGCCGGGTTGCACCAGCGCAGTTCCCATTCCACCCATCCACGTCTGCCAGGCGGCCATGACCTTCTCGCCTTCTTCCTGTGTTTCGGGTGTCTTTCCGCCATGATAGGCAAATACGAATTCCGGCATTTCCTGTTCTCCTCCTGTTGGTGTCAATTCAGCAACCCTGCCAGTTTGCGCAGGCACGATGTCCAGCCGGTTTCATGGTCGGCCGCGCGTTCGTCATCGCCGAGGTCCCGATGATCGACGATCAGTCTGGACCCGGCAGCACAAGATTCCACGGTCAATGTGACGTGGCTTTCTTCTCCGCGTTGGTCGGCATCGTCGTGCCAGGCCCAGGTGAAGCCCACGGAACGCGGTGGGTCGACATGGGTCACATGGCCGGAAACCTTGAACTGTTGTCCGTCCGCGTTCTGCATGACCGAGTACCACGGGCCGGTTCTTGTGAAATCGAGATTGCCTTCCGGAATGTGCAGCCCTTCGGGGCCCCACCATTGCACCAGCGCGTCCGGTGAACTGATCCAACGAAACAATTCTTCGGTGGGTAGCGCAAAATCACGTTTCAGCCGAAGGTCAGTCATTGCGTTGCTCCTCTTGCCGGGCAATTGCAGCTTCGAGCCGGTCGAGGCTCTTGTCCCAGAACTCCCGCCGCGAGATTGACCAGTCCCAGATCAGGCGCAGCCCCTCGGGTCGCACGGCATACATGCGTTTCGTACCTTCAATGCGCTGATTAACCAGACCAGCCTGGCGCAGCACTCTAAGGTGCCGGGAAACGGCCGGCGCCGTCAGATCTGTTCGCGACACGAGGCTACCCGCGCTGCATTCGCCAGCTTCCATCAGTCGTTCGACGATCGCCAAACGGGTTGGGTCAGACAAAGCTGCAAAACAAGTGATTAGTGGCGTCATGCCTCATTAATTAACACAGTTGCTAATTAACGAGAAGCAGAAATAACGTGATCAGCAAGAAAATTCGGTCGCAGTGTATCCCTGCAGGTACAAAAGCGCAGTCAGGTCGCCGAAATTGATCCGGACATTGCATTCCGCGGCAACCGCAGGTTTCGCATGCAGAGCGACGCCGGTTCCTGCGATTTTCAACATACCAAGATCGTTGGCCCCATCGCCAACGGCCAACACATCAGCCGGGTCGATTCCCAACCGCGCGGTGATTTGGTTCAGCGCATCAACCTTGGCGGCACGCCCCAGAATGGGTTGCGCGACCTGCCCGGTCAACTTGCCGTTTTCGACAATCAATGTATTGGCGCGGTTCTCGTCAAACCCCAGCTTTGACGCGACTTCAGCGGTAAAAGAGTCAAACCCACCTGATACCAACGCAGCATACCCACCATTCGCGCGCATCGTCGCCACCAGGGCCCGCCCGCCCGGCATTAACGTGATCCGCTGATCCAGAACCCTGCGGATCACCGAAACATCCAGACCGCTCAGCAACCCGACTCTTTCGGTAAGGGCACCTTCAAAATCAAGCTCGCCATTCATTGCGCGGGCTGTGATCTCCTTGACCCGGTCGCCAACGCCGGCTTCGTCGGCGAGTTCGTCAATGCATTCCTGCCGGATCATCGTGCTGTCCATGTCGGCCAGCAACATCTTCTTTTTTCGTCCTTCGGCATCTTGGACGACCAGATCAACTTGCATGTTCTGCAAATCCGCCCAGACGTCCCACTGGTTCAAGGGAACGTCGCAAAGCGCAAACTCTGCGGCTATATCCGGAGCCAGCCAGGTTGCCTCGCCACCACCCCAGGCATTGCGCAGCGAGTCCACCAAAGCCGGGTCAAGTGCTGGCGTATCCGGATTGGTTAGCAGTGTCGCGATGTACATGTATATGGCCTGATCGAAAGAAACGGGGTTTCAGGCGCGGCTATACCGGCGTTTTCCTTTCAGTAAAAGGTGGCGTCTCGGAAACATCGAATTCACCGACCTGATAGAGGATCAGGGTACGGAGTTCGACCGCGCATTGACGTTGTCAAATCAACACAAGGTCGGGATTGCTCTGGTAAGAGAGCATGGCGGGAGTGTCCTTGACAGGAGGCGCGGGCGGTTTTGCCCGATTGGCGTCAAGTCAGTTTTCCATGTATTTCCGGAACAAAAGTCTGGTCACTCATCGGCGGCCTGACATACCCGCGTTGCGGAGGCCGATCTTCCAGCACAACAGTTTCCCGCTCAATGCTCTTGTACGGGATCAACGACAGCAGGTGACTGATGCAATTCAGGCGTGCGTGCTTCTTGATGTCAGAGTCTACGACATACCAGGGCGCCTGCTTGATATCGGTATGCGCAAACATGTCGTCCTTGGCCTTTGAATAATCGACCCAGCGATTCCGGCTTTCCAGATCCATCGGGCTGAGCTTCCACTGCTTGGTCGGATCGGTCAGGCGCTTTTGGAACCGGCGTTCCTGTTCCTCGTCACTGACCGAGAACCAGTATTTGATCAACTGCATGCCCGAGCGCACCAGCATACGCTCGAACTCGGGACAGCTCCGCATGAATTCCTTGTATTCCTGATCTGTGCAAAATCCCATGACGCGTTCGACGCCGGCGCGATTGTACCAGGACCGATCAAAGATGATGATCTCGCCGGCCGCAGGCAGATGCGCCACGTATCGTTGAAAGTACCATTGGGTCTTTTCGCGTTCCGTAGGAGCAGGCAACGCGACAACCTGGCAAATCCGCGGGTTCATAGCCTCGGTAATGCGCTTGATCGTCCCGCCCTTGCCTGCGGCGTCGCGGCCTTCGAAGATTATCGCAACACGATGGCCGGTGTGTTTCACCCATTCCTGAAGCTTGACCAACTCGATCTGCAACCGCGCCAGTTCTTTTTCGTAGGCTGAGTTCGGAATCTTCTTTGCCATAAGCCCCCCCACTGCCATCTGTGTTCTTGGTAGGGATAGCATCAAATCCGGATATTTCGAAGAACAAGTACGTTGTGATCCGCGATTTTCGACGCGATTTACTGGCGATCACGCGCGCGTGGAGGAGTCTCTTGCATCACCTTTTTGCGCAGCGCAAAGACCATGCGGCTCCCGAAAGGGCCAGGAAATGTGTTCCGCAGCAGGATTCAGGCGTGCGGTTTGACCATCAACCGCCCGGATGGCGCCTGAACGCAGGGCTTGCCCAGCCGGTCCTTCAACGTGGCAAACCCATGTCCCAGAAATGAACAGGTGCACAGATCAATGCCGGTTTCCTCATTGACCAGTGTCAGCCTGTCATCCTGAAAAACAAGACTGAAGCCCTGATCCTCCAGCGATCGTATCAGAACGGTCCAGCTTGGTGCCGTATCGAAAATGGGACCAAGGTGGCAGGCCAACGAGACGGCGGTTTCACAATCCAGTGCGCTTTCGTCTTGGCCGCGGTTCTGAGACGTCCACAGGGTTGGAAGGGGTTGGTCGGGCCGGTTGAACCGGGAACTCATAACAATACTCACAACAACTCTCACTCTTTGACTAAAATACTGCGTACAACACCTTCATGTTACTACATGGGAAGGATTCTGGCAAATTTGCGCAATTTTCGTGCTTCGAAGCCCGACAATGGCGCATCTTTCGATTAATTGTGGCGCTTGCCGTACGCGGGACCGCCTTATCAATCCGCATACGGATCAAGCGAGTCGCGCAGCCCGTCGCCGAGGAAGTTGAACGCAAGGACCACGACGATGATTGGCAGCATGGGAATGGCTGTCCAGGGGTAGATCTCGATACTGGCGAGGTTCTGCGCGTCGTTCAGCATGACCCCCCAGCTCACCGCCGGAGCGCGCAAGCCCAACCCAAGGAATGACAGCGCGGTTTCGCCGAGGATCATGGCCGGAATTGACAAAGTTGCCGAAGCGATCAGGTGTGACATGAAGTTGGGCAACAGGTGTTTGCGGATAACTCTTCCGGAATTCGCTCCCATCATTTCGGCGGCCCGAACGTACTCCTCTTCCCTCAGGGACAGAAACTTGGCTCGGACTGCCCGCGCGAGGCCGGGCCAATCCAGTACTCCAAGGATCAGCGAGATGATGAAGAAGACCGCCACCGGTCCCCAGTTCGAGGGAACTGCTGCCGACAAGGCCAACCATAGGGGCAACTCCGGCAAGGATCGGAGGATTTCGATAACGCGGTTGATCACCCAGTCGATGGTGCCGCCGAAATAACCCGCGATACTTCCAAATCCTATACCCAGAATGAAAGAGACCGAGATGCCGATCAGGCCGACGGTCAGTGACAGTTGCGCGCCATACAGGATCCGGGAGAACACGTCGCGACCCAGCCGATCCGACCCCCACAGGAAAACGGTCGCGCCGTCGGGCGCGCAGAAAAGGTGCGTGGTGGACGGAATCAATCCTGCCAGCTTGTATTCCGATGCGGTGCAAAAGAACTTCAGCGGCAGAGGCCGTGTCGTGTCTGTCACGAACTTCCACTGAAAGGTTTCCAGATCGGCCTCGGCCACGGTGGCATAGACAAAGGGGCCGACGAACTCGCCTTCGTGATACCAGTGTACCGATTGCGGCGGCGCATAGAGATAATCCGAGTTTCGTTCGTTGGGTGTGTACGGCGCGATGAAACCGGCAACCGGGAGCAGAAGGTAGCAAATCAGCAGAAAGATTCCGGAAACCAGGCCCAGCCGGTGCTTCTTGAACTTGCGCCATACCAGAAGCCAGCCCGGAGCATCCAGATCCTTGCGCTCGAGCGCCAGAATGTTGGCCGTCGGATCAAACGGTTCGTCGTCGACATAGCGGCCATCGGGCAGTTTCGTCATGCCTCGCGTCCTTCATAGCGAATGCGCGGGTCCAGCAGCACCAGAAGAACATCGGATATCATCGTGCCCATCAACGTCAGCAGGGCAACAAACATCAAAACGAATCCGGCGAGGAACTGATCCTGGGTTTTCAGCGCCGTGAGCAGGGTCGGACCAATGGTCTGCAGACCCAGAACCACCGAAACCAGAACCGAACCGGATACCATGGATGGCAGCAGGTTGCCGATATCGGCAACGAAGGGGTTGAAGGCCATGCGCAAGGGATACTTTGTCAGCATCCGCGGCGGGCTCATTCCCTTGGCAATGGCGGTTTCGACATAAGGCTTGCCCAATTCGTCAAGCAGATTGGCCCGCAGGCGCTGCATCATGGCCGCCGCCCCCGAGGTCCCGATCACAAAGGTGGGTACGATCAGATGGATCAGGATGGATTTGACCTTTTCCCACGTCATCGGTTGGCCCTCGAACTGGGGGTCCATCAGGCCGCCAATCGGAAGGTCGAAATATTTGTGTCCGTAATAGAACATGATCAGCGCCAAAAGAAAGTTGGGCGTAGCCAATCCGAGGTAGCCAACGAATGCCGATGTGTAATCGACCCAGGTCTTGGATTTGGCTGCGGCCAGAACACCGAGGGGCAGGGCGATCAGATAAACAAAAAGCACCGCGGCGAGGTTGACCAGAACAGTGAGCCACAGGCTTTCGCCAACAATGTCGGCGACGGGCCGGTCGAACTCAAAAGACCAGCCGAAATCACCCTGAATCAACCCCGAAAACCCCTGCGGACCCGGAATGAAGCCAACCCATATCAAATATTGCTGCCACAGAGGGCGATCCAGCGCATATTCCTTGCGCAGGAACTCCGCCTTTTCCACACCGGCTGACTGCCCCGAGGCACGCAATTCGTTTATCTGGTTGGACAGGTAATCCCCTGGAGGCAGGTTGATGATCAGAAACACCAACGCTGATACCACCAGCAGCGTCAGCAGCATCGTCCCGAACCGATAAAGCGCATAGCGCAGTATGCTCATCCGTCAGTTCCGTCCGGATCAAAATAGAACTCGTCGATCCGATGGATGCCAAAATGCGCACCCGGATCCCAGGCCCACAACGCCTTTTCCGGGACATTACGGAGCTTCTTGTTGACCACCACGGGTTGTGGGGCCTCTGCCAGCGTGCCGATGCCGAATACGTTCTCGGCATGAATCGCCAGCATCGCGTCCCAGGCGGCGCGGCGTTGCTCATCCGTGGTGGCGATGTCCCAGTCATGTGCCAATTCCATCAGGCGGATGGCCGGTTCCATATCCGGGGCTTCGCCGACCTCGCTGTTGGTCTGATAATACTGCCCCCATTTCGGCCAGGCAAAAAACTCCTGATATCGCGGGGCCAGGTAATCGGGCGAGGTGAACGGCTGTGGAATACCATTGTCCCAGCCGTACCAGACCGCCGCCATGGAATTGCCGGAATACACACGGTTGCGCAGGATGTCTCGGTCAAGCGGGCGCATGATCAGCTTGACGCCAATGTTGCGCCAGTCGTCTGTGATGATCTGAAGGGCATTTTCGACTTCTTGTCTTTCTCCGGCAGTTTCGATCACAATCTCCATCGGGCGCCCATCGGGAAGCAGGCGAATTCCATCCGCGCCGCGTTTACTCAACCCGGCCTCGTCCAGCAGGCTGTTGGCGGTGTCCGGATCATGTGCAGCCCAGGCGTCACGGTTTTCCTGTTTGAAGAATGGGCTGGCGGGCAGCACGGTCATTGCGCCGGGTTTGGCGAGTTTGAAGTAAAGGGCCTTGTTGATCGTGTTCCGATCAATGCTCAGACTCAGGGCGCGGCGCACCCGCACATCGCGCAAAACATTGCGCCAGATCTCGTCCTCGTAGTTCAGGTTCGGATAGATCGCGATTTGACTGGCAACCGCGTTGCCCCAGAGCAGCGTTTTATAGTTGCCGCCGTCGGCCTCGCCTTTGCGCAGGATCGATATGTCGCGAAAGTCCAGCCCGCGTGCCTGCAGGTCAGCCTCCCCCGCGTTGGATTTCGCCGCGATCAGGCCGGGGCTGACAATCTCCATTTCGACCACATCGATATAGGGCAATTGCACACCGTTGGGGTCGATCCGGTGATAATAGGGATTGCGCACGAACAGGTGACGGATCTTCTTGCCCGAGCTCGAGTTGATCCACGGCTGCAGCGTCGGCAGTTCGTGATTGTCGAACTTGTACATGTTGTCCAACTTGTTATGCAGCGCCGCCCAGCTTTTCACCCGCGCATCCTCAACCTCGGCGGCAAGCGCATCGGCGGCGGCAAAATCCGCATGATACTGTTTCAGGAAATGAGCCGGGCGGTAGATGAACGGCGGCCGGGCCTGGGCAAGGGTGGCCAGAAAATTCGGGTTTGGATTGTCCCAAGCATAAACAATGGTGGTTTCATCAGGAAACGTCACCGTTGGCATCTGACCCTCGACGCGCAGGAAATCCGGTGGCCCGGATGGGCTCAGAAGCGGGTTGTTTGCAACGTTCTTCCACCAGTATTCGAAATCCGCGGAAGTGAAAGGCGCACCATCTGACCAATGATGGCCCGGGCGAAGCTTCAGGGTGAAAACCTTGTCATCCTGATTGTCGTAGGACAGCAGAATATCGGCTGTCAGTTCGTACTTGTGATTGTATCCGACCAGCCGCGCATAGCCATAGACCACCATCTGGCGGATGTCCTTGCTGCGACTGACCATTGTGTTGAGCGTGCCGCCCTGAACGCCCGGCGTGCGGCCACGGCTTTCAAGATCGACCACGAGCGGCTCGGAAGGGATCCGTTCTGCGATCGGCGGCAGGTCACCCCGAGTAACTTCGTCGGCCCAGAAGCTGCCTTCCTGCAACTGTGGAAGAGGTGCCGCCAACACAGGTCCGGTTGCAAGTGCCGCTGCAGTAACAAGCAGTAGAAATCGACGAAACGGATCAAACATGACAGCGCACCTTGTGGCCGGGTTCCAGTTGTGTGAGTGAAGGTAGCACGGTACCCGAAAAACGGAAGGCCTCGGGCCAGCTGTCGGGCGAGCCGGCGCCCAGCGCCACCAGTTTGAGATTGATCGGGCGATCTATGTCGGGCTCTGGCTGAGCGGCGATCAACGCCTTGGTGTAAGGGTGCCGGGGATTGTAGAACAGGGTATCAGGCGGCGCCTGTTCAACGACCAGCCCCTGGCGCATCACGGCAACCTCATCTGCGATCCGTGCGACCACGGCGAGATCGTGCGAGATGAACAGATAAGACAGGTTCATCTCGTCCCGAATTTCTTCGAGCAGGCTCAGAATCTGTTCCTGAACGCTGACGTCGAGCGCGCTGGTCGGTTCGTCACAAACGATCAGCGCAGGGTTCAGCATCATGGCGCGGGCAATGGACAGACGCTGGCGTTGTCCGCCGGAAAATGCATGCGGATAGCGCTGCAACATGTCCGGGTTCATGCCGACCGAGCGAAGACGCTGCGCGGCGAGTTCGCGACGTTCCGCACGGGTGCCAATGTTGTGGATGTCCAGAGGCTCGGTCAGCGCATCGAGGATACGCATCCTTGGGCTGAGCGAGGAATACGGATCCTGAAAAACCATCTGCGCCTGTTTCTGAAAGGCGATGCGCGCGGCTCGGGTCATCTTGTGAACCGCAATCGGTTCGCTGCCCGGAGTGGAGCGGAACAGAACCTCTCCGCCATCGTCCGGTGGCTCTGCACCAAGAGCAATGCGGGCCGCCGTGGTCTTGCCCGATCCACTTTCTCCGACGATGGCGAGTGTCTTGCCACGTGGCAGGTTCAGGTCGACACCGCGACAGGCGTGGATCAGATGATCGGGTTTCCACATCGACTTGCTGCGCATGGTGTAGGTTTTCGAAACCGATTTCATTTGCAGGATCAGATCGTCCTGCGGCAGCGGTGGCGCGGGCTTGGCCTGCGCCGGAATCGCGGGCGCGGCGTCAAACAGCTGCTGCGTATAAGGATGCGCCGGGGCGCCGAGGACAAGCTCGGCGGACCCTGCCTCCATGACCCGGCCCTTGTTCATCACGACAACCTGCTCGGCCATGTTGGCCACGACCCCCAGATCGTGGGTGACCAGAACCATCGCCATGCCGGTTTCGGCCTGCAATTCCTTCATCAATCCCAGGACCTGCGCCTGTGTTGTGACGTCCAGCGCAGTGGTGGGCTCGTCCGCGATCAGAAGATCGGGTTTGCTGACCATCGCCATTGCGATCATGGCCCGCTGGCGCATACCGCCTGACATCTCGAACGGGTAGGAGTCATAAGCACGTTCAGGATCGGGAAAGCCGACGCGCGCGAATTTTTCCAAAACGACGGTCTTGGCTTCCTTGTCACTGACGCCCTTGTGCAGGCACAGAACCTCGATCACCTGATTGCCGATCTTGTGCAGCGGCGAGAGTGAGCGCATCGGCTCCTGAAAGATCATGGATACGGCATCACCCCGTACATCACGCATGCGTCGTTCACTGAGCTTGGTCAGTTCCAACCCGCCACCGCGCCCGTTCAGGACAATCTTGCCGCTTCGGATCTGGGCGATCTTCGGCAGAATGCGCAGAATGCCACGACAGGTTACCGTTTTACCCGACC
Organism: uncultured Rhodobacterales bacterium; assembly: GCA_964351155.1. GTDB lineage: Bacteria > Pseudomonadota > Alphaproteobacteria > Rhodobacterales > Rhodobacteraceae > CAYGNE01. The sequence continues at coordinate 16,190 of CAYGNE010000019.1, forward strand.
CGGACTCTCCGACCAGCGCCAGCGTCTGTCCGGGCATGACGTCGAAACTGACATTGCGGACAACGTCCGGCCCTTTGCCAAAGCCAATGCTCAGGTCCCTCACAGTCAAAAGAGGAGTCATCCAGACATTTCCGTTTGGCCGTGAATCTGCAGCATTTGGTCCCAACATCCCCCTCGTAGAGCATGCGCACTTTCGCTTGGCGCAACACCTCTAGTCAAACATCAATTTTTGAGACCCGTTACCGCTCGCGGAAATGTGCATGTTTGCCCTACACATCGCGGTTCTTCTTTGGCATGACGGGTGGCGGGGGCACGACCCCAAACTTGCCGGAGGATGACCATGACGAGCCGCCTTGATCTGTTTATTGACCGAATGGTTTCTCAACGCGCCTGTCTGGATTATGCCATCTCGGAAACCGAGGCGATGGCGGGGCCTGTCTTCGAGTTGGGGTTGGGGAATGGCCGAACCTATCACCATATGCGGCAGCGCATCCAGGGGCGCGACATCTATGTGTTCGAGCGTGCTGTCGCCAGTCATCCAGACAGCACGCCTCCCGGCGAGATGACTGTTCTGGGTGATGTGACCGAAACCCTGCCCGCGACGCTGAAGCGTATGGGGCCGGTGGCCACGCTCATCCATGCGGATCTTGGCGGGCACAACCGCAAAAAGAACGATGCCTTTGCGCGCAGGATATCGCCGCTGGTGGAACCCATTCTGGCGCCGGGCGGGTACATGGTTTCCAGTGACCGGATGTACTTTGACGATCTGCAGGAAATGCCGTTACCTTCCGGGGCGGTGGAAGGCCGATGTTTCGTGTACCGCAAAGCAACGGGCTGATGGCAGGGCGGATCGGTTGACCGCACCGGTCAAGGGAAGACGATGGTGGCACACAGGAGAGACCGATGCAGAATATCCCCTATGATGCACTGACCATCGGCATGGAGGCCGAAACGACCCGCTTGTGCCGGCCTGACGATCTTTATGTTTTTGCCAATGCGTCCGGCAATCTCAACCCGATGCACTTGCCAAAGGCGGATGGTGACGGCGATGGCGAACCCGAGTCGATTGCGCCGTCGATGTGGGTGGCGTCGTTGATCACCGCAGTGCTCGGGTGCCAGCTACCGGGACCCGGAACGCTGTTGCATTGTCAGAATTTGCAGTTTGTCGGGCGGGCGCGGGCCGGGGACGTCCTGGTCGCGCGCGTGCGCCTGACCGCCAAACACGACGACTGCCGGGTCAGCTTTGAGACTTGGGTGAAGAAGGACGACGGGACTTGCATTGTCCGGGGTGAGGTCGAGGTCATCGCCCCCGCCAAAACGATCCGTTTTGATGCGGAAGATGTTCCCGGTCTGACGGTTCAGAGCCACGCACATTTCGACAGGTTGCTGGAACTGGCGGAACCTTTGCCAGCCATAGCGACGGCCGTTGTCGCTCCGGAAAAACCCGATGCGCTCGCCGGTGCGATTCTCGCTGCCAAACATACATTGATCGATCCGATCCTGATCGGCCATCCCGAGCGTATTGCCGAGGCGGCAACAGCCGAAGGCATAGACCTCTCTCCTTATCGCTTGCTCGAAGCGCGCGATCACAGGCTTGCGGCCCAGATGGCTGTCCGGATGGTGCTTGAAAAAAAGGCCGCCGCGATCATGAAAGGGCATCTGCACACCGACATCCTGTTGAGCGAGGTGCTCAAGCGCGAAGGGGGTTTGCGCCGCGGCGGACGCCGTGTCAGCCATGTTTTTGTGATGGATGTGCCAGGGCTTGACCATCTGCTGCTGGTCACCGACGCGGCGATAAACATCTCCCCTGACCTGATGGCCAAGGCGGACATCACGCAGAACGCAATCGACCTTGCCCTGTCACTTGGTATCGAACAACCAAAGGCCGGAATTTTGTCGGCGGTTGAAACGGTGAACCCTGCGATCCCGTCCACGCTGGACGCGGCGATTCTCTCCAAGATGGCGGACCGTGGTCAGATCACGGGTGGGCTGGTGGATGGGCCGCTGGCCATGGACAACGCGGTCGACCTGGGTGCGGCGGCGACAAAGGGCATCACATCCCTGGTGGCCGGGCGCGCCGATATTCTTGTCGTGCCCAACATGGAAGCGGGAAACATGCTGGCCAAGGAACTGACCTTTCTTGCGCAGGCGCAGGCCGGCGGCATTGTCATGGGAGCAAAGTGCCCGATCATTCTGACCAGCCGGTCGGATGACGAGAAATCCCGTCTTGCCTCATGCGCCATTGCAGCGCTCAACGCGTCCTGGACCGGACCATGAATGCGATCCTGACACTGAATGCCGGCAGTTCATCGCTGAAATTCGCCGCCTACCTGTCGGGGCCGGAACCCGAATTGCTTCAGTCCGGACAGGTGGAAAACCTTGGTCCGGTCGCGCGGTTGCTGATCAAAGGCGGCACCATGTCGGAGATCGGGCCGGCGGATCACGCCGTAGCCGTCCGTGCCATTCTGACTGCACTGGAGCCGGTTCTCAGATCACACAAGGTTGCAGGCGTCGGTCATCGCATCGTTCACGGGGGCAAGGCTTTTGGGGCGCCTGTCGAATTGGGCAACGATACGCTGGCACAGCTCGAAGCGCTGGTGCCGCTCGCCCCATTGCATCAGCCGCATAACCTGGCAGCGGTGCGCGCAGCGCGGATCGCTTTTCCGGACGCGGTTCAGATCGGGTGTTTCGACACGGCCTTTCATCGCGGGCACCCTTTTGTGAACGACACGTTTGCGCTTCCGCGCAAGCTCTATGAACAGGGCGTCCGCCGATACGGGTTTCACGGTCTGTCCTATGACTATGTGACCGGTGTTCTGGCCCGGGATTGGCCGGAACTCGCACGGGGGCGCGTCGTGATCTGCCATCTAGGCAACGGCGCGTCGATGTGTGCCGTCAATCAGGGGCGCAGTGTCGGGTCAACCATGGGGTTTTCGGCGCTGGACGGGTTGCCGATGGGCACGCGCTGCGGTCAGTTGGATCCCGGTGTGTTGCTGTATCTTCTGGATCAGGGCATGAGCCGGGCGCAGATCGAGCATATGCTGTATCGCGAAAGCGGGTTGCGCGGTTTGTCGGAAATCAGTCACGACATGCGGACCCTGCTGGCGAGCGACGATCCTCGTGCCGCCGAGGCGGTCGATTACTACGTGTTCCGGATCCGGCGGGAACTTGGCGCCATGGCCGCTGTTCTGGGTGGTGTGGATGGAGTCGTGTTCACCGGGGGTATCGGTGAAAATGCGGCAATTATCCGGGCGCGCGTTATCGACGGATTGGCGTTCCTGGGGCTGTCACTTGACCACGCGGCCAACGACGCCGGAAACGTTTCAATCGGTGCAGGTGCCACGCAAGTGCTGGCGATCCGCACAGACGAAGAACGCGTGATCGCCCGAGCGGTTGCAGTGGCGCTTGCCGGAAGATGATTACCTGAAAGGAACACGATGATTTTTTACGATTGCTCTACGGCCCCCAGCCCACGCCGGGCGCGCATGTTCATCGTGGAAAAAGGGCTGAAGCCCGAAACACGCGAGATCGACATCGCGAATGGAGAGCAATTTTTACCGGAGTTTCTCGTCGTCAACCCGCGGGCAACTGTGCCGGTATTGGTGACAGATCAAGGCACGCATCTGACTGAGAATCTCGGAATTGCCTCCTATCTCGAGGCGCTGCAGCCCGAGCCGCCATTGATGGGCCGGACAGCGGATGAAAAGGGTCTTGTTGCCATGTGGAACGCCATTGCCGAACAGCAGGGCGGTTGGCCCGTTGCCGAGGCTCTGCGCAATTCCAGCCCCAGAATGCAGGGCCGGGCCCTGCCGGGGCCGCAAAACTATGAACAGATCCCGGCACTTGCCGAGCGTGGAATGACCCGTCTGCGGGCGTTTTTCGATCTGTTGGAAGACCGACTGTCGGAAAGTCGATTTCTGGCAACCGACCATTTTACCCTCGCCGACATAACAGCTTATGTGTTCGTTGATTTCGCCCGGGTCGTTCGCATGACGATCCCGGAAAGGCATTCGGCAACACGCGCCTGGTTTGATGCTATATCCAGCCGACCCAGTGCATCGCGCTGATCATTCCTGAACCCATTCAAGAGGATTGCCCCATGCCCGAAGCTTATATCGTTGCCGCCACCCGGACAGCCGGCGGAAAGCGCGAAGGACGCTTGGCGGGATGGCATCCGGTTGATCTGGCCGCCGCGGTTCTGGATGAAGTCGTGACCCGGTCCGGCATCCCGCCGGAAACGGTTGATGACGTCATCATGGGGTGTGTCAGCCAGGTTGGAGAGCAGGGTATGCATTTCGGACGAAATGCCGTGCTTGCGTCGACCTTGCCGGAGTCCGTTCCAGCGGTAACGATAGACCGGCAATGTGGCTCGTCCCAACAGTCGGTTCATTTTGCCGCCCAGGCGGTAATGTCGGGGACACAGGACATCGTCATCGCAGCAGGGGCGGAAAGCATGAGCCGCGTCGCCATGGGATCGACAGGGCGCTGGGCGCGCCGCGCCATGCCCGGCAGCCCAACAAGCCCAGGCCTTGCGCGAAACTACCCCGAAGTGATTTTCAGCCAGTTCACCGGAGCCGAAATGATTGCCGAGAAATGGGACCTCGGCCGGGCTGAACTGGATGCCTATGCGCTCGCCAGCCATCAACGTGCTGCCGTCGCAATGGAAAGCGGTGCGTTCCGCGCAGAAATCCTGCCATTGGATATCCGCACCGAAGGTGGGCGCGACGTGCATGACATGGACGAAGGCATTCGGCGAGATGCCTCGCCAGAGTCCATCGCCGCGGTTCGGACACTGACCGAAGGCGGCGTCATCACGGCCGCCAACGCCAGCCAGATTTGTGACGGCGCCGCCGCAGTCATGATTGCTTCGGAAGAGGCGGTGAGGAAGCACAACCTGACGCCGCTCGCCCGGATTCACAACCTGACCGTGACGGCCGGTGATCCGGTGATCATGCTTGAGGAACCGCTCTTTGCGACAGATCGGGCATTGGCCCGCGCCGGCATGCGCATTCAGGATATCGATCTGTTCGAGGTGAACGAGGCCTTTGCACCGGTTCCGCTGGCGTGGCTGAAGCATACCGGGGCCGACCCGACACGGTTGAATGTCAACGGTGGTGCAATTGCTTTGGGTCACCCGCTGGGCGCCTCGGGGGCAAAGCTGATGACCACCCTGGTGCACGCATTGCGGGCCCGCGCAAAGCGGTGGGGCCTTCAGACCATGTGCGAAGGCGGTGGCATCGCGAACGTCACCATAATCGAGGCGCTCTGACTGGGTGTGTAGCATCCGGCTGACTCGGGCCTTCAGGCAGGTGTAGCTGAAATCGCGCGTCGCCGGTGTTGGGACACTGCCTAAACGCCGCGTGCCGACTACTGTACACAAATGTCTAGACAGACTCGCCGCGCCTCGATAGCGTTTTTTGAGACGCAGAACGGGGAAGTTTGCCATGAAGTCACATTATCGAGTTGTCGTGATCGGAGGCGGGGTCGTTGGCGCGTCCGTCCTTTATCATCTGGCAAAACTCGGATGGACCGACGTCTGCCTTCTGGAACGCTCCGTTCTGACGGCCGGATCGTCCTGGCATGCAGCAGGAGGCATTCACGCCCTGAACGCGGATCCCAACATGGCGGCGCTGCAAGCCTATACGATCGACCTGCTCAGCGAAGTGGAAAAGGAGTCGGGCCAGAATATCGGCCTGCACATGACCGGTGGTTTGACGATGGCCGGAACACCGGATCGTTGGGAATGGTTGCAATCGGCCTATCGCGTGTTTCAGTCCATCGGAATCGAGGATTGCCGATTGGTGACGCCAGAGGAAGCATGTGAACTCAACCCGATCATGTCGCCGGACGGTCTGCTTGGCGGCATGTGGGCCGATCGCGAAGGGTATATCGATACGACTGGCACCGTTCATGCCTATGCGGTTGCCGCAAAGAAACGCGGCGCTTCCTATTTCGAACATACCAGGGTCGAGTCGCTGGAGCAAACCGGTGATGGCTGGAAGGTCGTGACGGACAAGGGTACGATCACCTGCGAACATGTGGTCAATGCGGCCGGACTCTGGGCCAAACAGGTCGGGCGCATGGCAGGAATTGAACTGCCGGTTAGCCCGCTAAAACACCATTATCTGATTTCCGATACGATCCCAGAGCTGGCGCAGCTGGATTTCGAGGTGCCGATGACCGTTGACCTGGAAGGGTTCACCTATCTGCGTCAGGATCAGAAGGGTGTTCTACTGGGGATTTACGAAATCGACCACGAGCACTGGGCGATGGACGGGGCTCCCTGGGAATACGGCATGGAACTTTTCCAGGAGCAGACCGACCGGATCGAAAAAGAGTTGATCTGCGGTTTTGAACGTTATCCGGCGCTTCAGGATGTCGGGGTCAAGACGTGGGTCAACGGTGCCTTTACCTTCAGCCCCGATGGCAACCCGCTGGTGGGTCCGGTGCCGGGCAAGCGCGGTTACTGGAGCGCCTGTGCCGTGATGGCCGGATTCCTGCAGGGCGGCGGCGTCGGCAAGACGTTGGCTGAATGGATGATCCACGGCGAACCCGAGGCCGATGCGTGGTGCATGGACGTCGCGCGCTATGGTCCCTGGGCCGAGAACAAACGGTACATTCGAGAGACCACCGGGCAATTCTATTCCCGCCGTTTCGTGATGACCTATCCGAACGAACAGCTTCCCGCCGGTCGACCGCTGAAAATGGCGCCTGCACATGACGCGATGAGTGAAGCGGGTTGCAAATGGGGTGTCAGCTGGGATCTTGAAGTCCCGCTCTACTTTGCACCCAGAGGCTTCGAGGAAACGCCGACTCTGAAACGGTCCAACGCACATTCCATCGTGGGAGAAGAATGCCGGGTGATCCGCGAAGGCGTCGGACTTCTCGATATAACAGGGTTTTCACGTTTCGAGGTTTCCGGCCCAAATGCACAGGCCTGGCTGGACCACGTGATGGCCAGTGCTCTGCCGGGACCGGGACGCGCGCGGCTGGCGCCGATGCTGTCGGAAACCGGGCGGCTCAAGGGTGATCTGACGGTGTTGAACTGGGGGGACGGCATATTCTGGATCATGGGCAGCTATTATCTGCGCGCCTGGCATATGCGTTGGTTCAACGACCATCTTTGGAATGGCGTTTCAGTGCGGGACCTGGGCGAAGAAATCTGCGGCTTCGGACTCGTCGGTCCGAGATCCCGAGCGGTGATCGAAAAGCTGGCAGAACAGGAAATCTCGGATTTGCCGTTCATGGGATGCGGGCATTTCGATATCGGTTTGGTGCGTGCCCACGTGGCCCGAATGTCGGTTACCGGTGAGATGGGATACGAGATCAACTGCCGATATGGCGATCACATTGCATTGCGCCGGATGCTGCTCGCCGCAGGGGCGGATGAAGACATTCGCGAATGCGGGTTCAACGCGATGTTGTCCACGCGACTGGAAAAAAGCTTTGGCATCTGGTCGGCGGAATTCACCCAGGGCTACACCCCGGGCATGACCGGAATGGATCGCTGGATCGCGTGGGACAAGGGCGATTTCATCGGCCGCGAGGCAGCATTGGCGGAAAAAGATGGCGACGGGCCGGCGCAAGTGCAGGTGACGTTGGAAATCGACGCATTGGATGCCGACGCCAGCGGGTATGAACCGGTTTGGGCCAAGGGTCAGAAAGTCGGGTTCGTTACTTCGGGCGGGTATGGGCATTACACTGGAAAGTCACTGGCCATGGCCCTTGTGAACCGCGAGCATGCCGTCGAAGGCACCGCGTTGAGCGTTCACGTGGTTGGCGTTGAACGCCCCGCCGTGGTTGTTCCTCCATCGCCCTATGACCCTGAGGGCCAGGCCATGCGGAATTGACCCGGGGACGCAGAACCGGGCGAAGGCGCGGGACACAGGACGCCACGGCGCCGCAGCGCCAGGTTGATTACCACAACCTGCGCAATCCGTTTGAGCCGCAACGCGTGTTTTCAGATGACCGGATAGAAGCCATTCACCAAACCGCACTTCGGGTTCTGCAAGAACTCGGGATCAAGGTCCTGTTACCGGAGGCACGCGAAATTTTCCGAGCCGCAGGAGCGCGTGTCGACGAGGATGCCGAGATGGTGTTCATCGGCCGCGAGATCGTCGAGGCCGCCGTGTCCAAGGCCCCGCGCAGTTTTACGCTGCGCGCGGCGGTCCCCGAGCGGGATGTTCTGTTCGAATTGGGCAGATTGATCTTTCAGCCGGGCGCGGGCGCCCCGCACGCCACCGATCTGACCAGGGGCCGAAGGCCCGGAACACTCCGTGATTTTGATGAACTGATCCGCCTCACCCATCACTTTGATGCCCTCCAGGTCCTGCCGCCTCTGGTCGAACCACAGGACGTGCCCACAAACCTGCGCCATTATGCAATGACAGAGGTGATGCTCACACAGTCCGACAAGGTGCCTTTCGTGTATGGTCGCGGAACCGGTCAGACCCAGGAATGTTTCGAAATGATCCGTGATTTTCGAGGCCTGTCGGACAATGAATTCACTGCCGCCCCTTGGTGCTATACGATCGTCAACACCAATTCCCCTCGCCAGATCGACATACCCATGGCCATGGGGTTGATCGATTTTGCGCGTGCCGGACAGGTCAGCGTTGTCACGCCGTTTACGCTGATGGGCGCGATGGCACCAATCACGGTTGCCGGCGCAATGACGCTGTCGCATGCAGAGGCGCTTGCGGCGATTGCCCTGACGCAATTGGCCCGGCCCGGTGCACCGGTGACATACGGGACCTTTACCTCAAGCGTCGACATGAAATCCGGCTCGCCCGCCATGGGCACGCCCGAACAGGTCAAGGCCACACTTTGCGCCGGGCAACTGGCGCGCCGACTGGGGTTGCCGTGGCGTTGCGCCGCCGGTTCGGCGGCAAATGTCAACGACGCGCAGGCGGCCCATGAAACCGAGATCAGCGGTTGGGGTTGCCTGATGTCGGGCGCCACCTTGATGATCCATTCGGCAGGATGGTTGGAGAGCGGGCTTACGGTATCCTATGAAAAGCTGATAACAGACATGGAGATGGTGCAGTCGATGGCTGAGCTTTGCGCTGATACGTCTGCGCACGAGGCTGAAATCGGGTTCGATGCCCTGGCAGAGGTGCAGCCCGGCGGTCATTTCTTTGGCACGTCACATACGATGGAACGCTATCGGACAGAGTTTTACGAGCCGCTCGTCGCGGATTGGTCGAACTTCGGCACATGGACGGAAAACGGGTCGGTCGACGCCAACGTCAGGGCAACAGGGATCTGGCAGCGTATCCTGGCCGAGTTTGTGCCGCCGTCACAGGACCAAGGGCGGGTTGCCGCTTTGAGAGACTACATCGCGCGCCGAAGCGAGGCGGGTGGTGCTCTTCCGGAAAGCTGAGCGATGGACAAGCAAAAAACCGTCCTGCACCGGGATGACCCGGATGCCGAACCGCTGGTCGGCAATATGAAGGTCACGCGCCAGGACTGGCTGAACGTGGCGATGGACGTTCTGATCAGCGATGGGGTCGAACAGGTCAAGGTGCTGTCACTTGCCGACCGGCTTGGCGTTTCACGGTCATCATTTTACTGGTACTTCAAATCGCGGCAGGACCTTTTGGATGTGTTGCTTCAGCGATGGGAAGAGACCAACACGGCCGCGATGGTGCGTCAGGCAAGTCTGCCATCGGCAACGATCACACAGGCGGTCTGCCAGGTGCAACATTGCGTCGTGAACCGGGACCTGTTCGACACCGCCCTGGACTTTGCAGTCCGCGACTGGGCGCGGCGGTCGGGCAAGGTTCGGCGCATGCTGGACAAATCGGACGCTTTGCGGCTGGACGCGCTGACCGGGATGTTCACACGTTTTGGATATGCCGACGCCGAGGCAACCACACGCGCCAGAGTGTTGTACTTCATGCAGCTCGGTTACGACTTTGCCGAGCTGGGCGAAGCGGCCGAGGCCAGGCTTGCCATGGTGCCGCACTATTTGTTCGTATTCACCGGCCAGCACGCAAGCGACAGTGAAATCGAGGATTTCACGGCATATGCGCGTGCGCACTGGAGCCCGGCCTGCTGAGGGTCGGTATGCCCGCTATTCCGGTGCAGCCGATGCAGGGCACATGCAACAAGAGGCACCTACTTGGAGAACAACTCGCGTGGGGTTGAGCACAGGCACTCGTGGCCGGTCTCGGTAATCAGGATCGGTTCGGTGATTTCCAGCCCACCGTCATCAAGCCACAGCGCAGGCATGAAATGGAAGGTCATTCCCGGTTTCAGCTCGGTCAAGTCGCCCCGCCGGAATGAAATCGTGCGTTCGCCCCAATCCGGGGGATAGCTGATTCCGATCGAATACCCGCACCTGCTGTCCTTGACGAAACCGGCCTTGTTGAGAGTCGCGTTGAAAGCGTTGGCGATTTCCTCGGCCCGGTTGCCGGGTTTGGCCTGCTCCAGTCCCGCGTCGATGGCGTCAAGCACTGCTTGTTCTGCATTCCGGTACCTTTCCGGCACATCGCCAAAGAAAAGTGTGCGGGATTGAGGGCATTGATATCGCCGGTGCGCTCCGGCGATCTCAAAGAATGTCGCTTCGCCCGATACCATCGGCCGGTCATCCCATGTCAGGTGCGGGGCTGTCGCGTCCATTCCCGAAGGCGCCATCGGGACGATAGCGGGATAATCGCCCCAGTGCCCGTCCGCGCCACGAATGCCGGCCGCATAGATTTCCGCCACGAGATCGTTCTTGCGCATGCCGGGTTCCGCGACATCGAGTATATGCCGGTGCATTGCTTCGACGATCCGTGCAGCCCGGCGCATGTATTCGATTTCCCGCTCGGATTTGACTGCGCGTTGCCAGTTCACAAGGCCGGTTGCATCGGGAAAGTCAGCTTTTGGCAGGCAACGTTCGAGAGTTTGGTGCGCTGCAGCGGAATAATAGTAGTTGTCCAGTTCCACGCCGATTCTTGCGGTTCCGAGGTCTAGATCCTCCAGCAGTTGGGAAAGGTCTTCCATCGGGTGTTTGGCGGGATTCTGGACGTAGGTGTCGTCATATCCGCGAATGCGGTCGGACTGCATGAACACGGTGCGGCGCGCGCCGTGACCATCCATGGCTCGCCCCCACCAAACCGGTTCGCCCTCCATCGTCAGGATCACGGCCTGATGAACGTAAAAGGACCAGCCATCATACCCGGTCAGCCAGGACATGTTCGACGGGTCACTGACAATGATGGCTGATAACCCCCGTGCCGCCATCTCGTCCCTGGTCTTGTTGATCCTGCCTTGGAACTCTCCAATTGAGAAGTTCGGTTCATTAGCCGGCATCTGCGCGCTCCATACCTGTGTGAAACTACATTAGCTTTCCCTGCATGCCGGGCAATCACCGCGATGCATGGAGACCGGAAATTTTTGACGGCGCATGGATACTTCGCGGTTGTTGCCTACTTGGACTCAGTTTGCAAAACGAACGGCCGGCTGTTTCAGATCAGGCCACGATGCCACAATCTTTTCCCCGACCCGGCCCAGTTTGGCCCCTAGCGCGGGTTTACCTCGGGACACGACAACAAAAACAGGACCATCGGCGTGAAACTCTTCAACTCAGACTTTCGGATACTTGATCAGGAGAATGCGTTTGACGATCTTGCCGCCGAAGCGTTTCACATCAGTTTCGAGACCCCACCTCAGCGGTGCCTGTACCAGCAGGGTATGGTTCACGCATTTGCCGTGTCGTCGATAGTGGCTCTGACAGCCAACGTACTCCTGGGCTGATCGCGCATCGGTCCCATTTGCAAGCCGGCTGACTGAACCTGCAGGTCCCCACACGCAGGATCAGTCAGCCGCCTTCACTCTGGCGAGTATTTCCGCTTCGATCGTTTCGAGCCCGGCTGGAACCGGAGGATACCATCTGATGTTGCTTATGGCCGACGGTGGAAAGCTGGCCTGAAACCGTGCGCGCAAATCCGGCGAGGCAAATCTGTCGGCACCTTCGGAAGCCGTGAAATTGCCCGACTCTTCGGTGATCAGGGCCGACACTTCGGGACGCATCACAAAGTTGATCCAGTCGTATGCGGCACTATCAGCATCCCCGACCGCCGGCAGCGCAAAGGTATCAATCCATCCAAGAGCGCCGGATAGTGGTGCGACAAAGACGATTTCCGGGTTTTCCGCATTGAGTTTCCAACCGCCGGTATCCCATGCCATGGAGGCGATCACTTCGCCTGACCGGACAAGCGCCATAAGTTCGTCGCCGGTTTCCCAGTAACTTTTGACCGCCGGTTTGCATTCGATAAGCTTGCTTTCGACCTTGTTCATCACTTCGGTGTAACTCTGCGGGTCGCCATAGGCGGCAAAGGGGTTCAAACCCATTGCGAACGCAAAGCCTATTAGAGTTGGACGTTTCAGCCGGTAGCTTACCTTGCCGGCAAGACTGGCACGGCACAGATCCAGGTAATCCCGCACTTCGGACGCCTTTGATGCGTCCACGACAAGACCGCTGGTGCCCCAGACATGCGGAACGCCGTAAACATAGCCGTCAATCGATGCGTTTGCCTTGGTCGCGGCGGCCAATGAACCAATGATCTGCGACGTGTCGATGCGCGCCATGTCGATCGGTTTGTAAATCCCGAACTCTGCCTGCGGTCCCGCGATCCGGTCCTGGCTGGGTTGGGCCAGATCGTACTCCCCCGCAACACCGTCGCGAAGCCGCGCAATGATGTCTTCATTGTTGGAAATGATGACTTCGACATCGTGACCGGTTTCCGCCTTGAACATCTCGACGACGTCGGACGGCGCGTATCCCTTCCAGGTCAGTAGTCTGAGGGTGTCGGCGGCACCGGGTCGGATCTGACTGGCCATCGCCAGCACCGCAAGTCCGGCAACAATACCTTTCCTGCACAAGAGTTTCATGTCGCAATCCTGTTCTCGTCGGTCAATCCGGAGCCGGCCATCGGCGGGTACGCAAAACAGAGAATTGGTCGTCGCGGGTGGTGCACCGCCGGCAGCGTGGCATTTCCCAAGCCTGTGCTTGGAACCCGCCAGCTGTCAACAAAAAGGGTGAAATGTCCCGATCAGGTGAATTTCCGGAAAAAACGGGTGCGGTCGAACATGTCTTCAAGCGCCTCCATCCGATCCCTGGTGCTTTCCCAGGTTCGTTCCTGAACATCGGCTATCACGCACTCGAGCATCAGCATCAGCGTTATCGACGAATCCCAGGCCGAAGGAACCACGATGCGCCCGCACAAGGAGCAGTCCGCCAGTTCGTGAACCGGCGACCGCCATTGATCCGTGAAAAGAATGATGCGAGCGCCTTTTTCGCGTGCCATCTCGGCCAGTTTGAGGGTCGAATTTTCATAGCGACGCACGTCGAAAATTACCACGACATCACCTTCCTCGACATTCAGCAGGTAATGTGGCCAGGCATTGGAAATTGATTGAATGTGGGTCACCTGCGCGCGCAGGACCTGCATGTGCAGAAAGAAATATTCCGCCAGCGAACGGGTTATCCGTCCGCCAACAACATAGATTGCGCGACCGGGGTCGGCCAGCATCGCACAGCTTTGTTCGAAGATGTCGGGATCGACCTGCGTCAGTGTCTGGCGGATGTTGCCGATCACCGCTTCGGTAAACCGGTTGAGAATGTGTTCTTCGGGGGCCTTGTCCGCCCAGGTATTGCGCTTGCTTATCGGGTCCGAAATCTTTTCTTCGAGTTCGTTTCGCAGGGCCTCCTGAAAAGCCGGGAACCCGGAAAAGCCCAGCTTCTGTACCATGCGCACAACAGTCGGTGTGGACACGCTGGCGTTGTTGGCAACCTGGGTGATCGAACTGAGGCCCGAGACCGGATAATTCTGCAGCAGCGAGTCGGTCAGCTGCTTTTCAGCGCGCGTCAGGCTGTCAAATGCTCCCTGAAGTTTTTCGGCAATTGTTCCGGACCGTTCCGACACGCTGGGATTCCCTTTTTTGTTCATATTATCATCAGCCGCAGTGTTCGTGAAACGTTTTCTTCAAAATTTTGTTGACAGATTGCGGCCGGTGAAGAACAATTTTCAGGACAGGGACGGGTGACTCGAAAACAATCATGTCGAACAGGGGTACGGATCAGGGTGCGGCATCGGTCAAGGTGCAGAACCGCGAAGGACGCGGTCAGGTTCTGATCGTTTGTGAACATGCCTCCCGGTACATCCCGGAACGGTATGGCGATCTGGGCCTGCAACTCGACCTGTTGCAAAGTCACATTGCGTGGGACCCTGGTGCACTGCCTGTGGCGCAGCGTCTGAGTGCTGCGTTTGACGCGCCGCTTGTGTCCGGTGGCGTTTCGCGGCTGCTGTTTGACTGCAATCGGCCGCCCGAGGCAGTGGATGCAATACCTGAACGCAGCGAAGACCATATCATCCCGGGCAACATCGACCTGTCCGAGGCGGAACGCAATGATCGGGTACGAACTATTCACGATCCCTTTGAAGCAGCGCTGCGACAGACGCTGGACGGTTTTTCGGAACCGCCTCTGATACTCACTGTTCACAGTTTCACGCCGGTCTACAAAGGCGTATCGCGGCAGGTCGAGGTCGGGCTGGTACATGACACGGATGATCGTTTGGCGCGTGCAATGCGGGATCGTGCGGCATCGCACACCGGCCTGAAAACGGCTCTGAACGACCCCTATGGCCCCGAAGACGGAGTAACTCACACCTTGCGCCGCTTTGCCCTGCCTAACGGGTCGGTGAATGTCATGCTGGAAATCCGCAATGACCTCATCGCGGAAACACGCACCCAGACCGGCATGGCCGACATGCTGACAGGGTGGATCAGCGCCGCTTGTGTCGATCTGGGCCGGCCGATCGATACGGAGACGAGCCAATGACAGGGGCGATGAAATCCTATGTCCGCGCGATTGATGCCGTGAATTATCGTCTGGGCCGCATCGTGATGTACGGCATCTTTGTCATGATCGGGATTCTGTTGTGGTCTTCGATATCCAAAACCTTCTTTGTTCCCACCCTCTGGACGCTCGAAATGGCGCAGTTCGCGATGGTCGCCTATTACATCCTTGGCGGGCCATATTCGCTCCAGATGGGCTCCAACGTGCGCATGGACCTGTTATATGGAAACTGGTCGCAACGGCGCAAA
>CAYGNE010000020.1:0-30587 GCA_964351155.1 uncultured Rhodobacterales bacterium
AACCAAGTTGAACCAGTGCAGACTCGCTTACTGGAAGTTGTGCAAGATAGTTGCGCACAAGTGTTTTTTCTTGCCAGTCAATCATTCATTGCCCCAACAAGCTCTGTTCTTCGGAAATAGTACACCAAACCGGCTGATTTTCATCTGGGTTTTCATTGGTTTGATACTCCCGAGTTCGCAAGATGCCACAAAAAGAAGTGGGCCGGTCACCGCTACGCGCACTGCTTGGGCCGGTATGCCGGGGTTGGTTTCGATGCAATGATAAATTCGTGGCTTGGATTGCACCATCTGCCACAGAGACGACCGCGGTCGCGTTGTTCGGGGCGGTTTCTCTGGTTTGTCTTCAGTGCAA
Source organism: uncultured Rhodobacterales bacterium (assembly GCA_964351155.1). Lineage (GTDB taxonomy): Bacteria > Pseudomonadota > Alphaproteobacteria > Rhodobacterales > Rhodobacteraceae > CAYGNE01. The sequence goes on from CAYGNE010000020.1 coordinate 353, forward strand.
GCATCGCGCGCTTGGACGGCGACGTGGTCCTTGGGGGAGACACCTGTCCCGACCGCCACAACCATGTCCGTGGTTCGTGACCCGGAACCACCAGGAAGACCGCCGGCATCGAACCCGGACGCCACCGGGAGAGTGGATACGGCGAAAGTTTCATTGGCCGGTTCCGGGGGGCTGTCTATCGGGGGATCTTTTGCAGCCTGCACGAGGCGCTGATCCTGTTCGAACGGTGAAGGCAATTCTACGACAAAACGTCCAATCAGTGCTTTGGGGTATCATCCGCGAGTTCCGGAAACCACCATGCCAATGGAACCCGGGCCAATCATGCACTAACAATCAAACTGGCCAGTCAGAAGCGCCTGTTCAGACCTTGTGCCCGTTGTCGCGTCGGGCGAGCAGGAAATGACTTGGTGTCTTGATGGTCCGCAATCCGAGTGCAGAATGGGAACATGACCTTCACACTGAAACAGATCAGGTACTTTGTCGCCGCAGCCCAGCAAGGGTCCGTCAGCGGGGCGTCGCAGTCGCTTTCGATCTCGCAGAGCGCGGTCACCGAAGCGATAAAGGATCTGGAGGCCATTCTTGGTGTTTCATTATTCGAGCGTCATTCCCGCGGACTCAACATCACGCCGGAGGGTCAACAGTTCCTCAGAAGCGCGACCTCCATCCTCGTCGAGGTTTCGAACGCGACCCGGGTGCTCGCCGAAGGTGTCAAACGTGTAAGCGGTCAGCTCAATCTTGGAGTGACGTCGTTGACCGCCGGTTATGTACTGTCTGAAATCCTGTCCAAGTTCAGGCGTCTCAATCCTGACGTCGAAGTCACCGCGATCGAAGACAATGGCGAATATCTCGAACATCTCATCATCGGGGGAGAACTTGATATTGCGGTCATGGTTACGTCGAACCTGCGGAATCACCACGCGTTGCAGTCCGAGATTCTGGAGGTCTCTCCGTTCCGTCTGTGGATGCCAATCGATCACCGGCTTGCGCGTCAGCAAAGTATCGCCTTGACCGATCTTGCGGATGAACAGTTGATCGTGCTGGACGTGGACGAAATGGAACAGGACGTCGTCAAGCTCCTGTCGGCCTTTGGCAAACGTCCGAAGATCGCTTTTCGGACCCGCTCGGTCGAAGCCGTGCGTTCGCTGGTGGCAACGGGGGCAGGCGTGGCGATCTTGCCGGACCTCGTCTACCGACCCTGGTCACTTGAAGGTGACCGGATTGCCAGCCGCGATGTTTCCGGCACGCTTCCGGTGGTGCAGGTCGGACTGGTCTGGCGCAAGGGTTCCGAGATTTCGGAAGCCACCCGGGAGTTCATAGCCGTGACGCAGGCGCAGCAGTCTGCGGGCGGGCGCTGACCGTCGACCTATCTTATTTTTCGATACCAATCGTTCTGATAATTGAATTTGCGATAGCTTCCTCGCCGGCTGATAGTTGGGAAAAACCGCATCCAACAAGGGGAGATTCGAAATGAGAAACATCCTGAAATCATGCACGGCGATGACCTTGACTGTTGGCCTGACAGCCCAGCCTGTGATCGCTGATATGGTCACTGAACTTGGCGCCGGCGAAGGAGAAGTGAGCATCGTAGCCTGGCCCGGATACATAGAACGCGGTGAAACGGTGGCGGATTTTGACTGGGTCACCAAATTCGAAGAAGCCACGGGGTGTATGGTCAACGTCAAGACCGCCAACACATCGGACGAGATGGTGGCGCTGATGAACGAGGGCGGCTTTGACCTCGTGACCGCTTCGGGCGACGCATCGCTGCGCATGATCGCGGGGCGCAGGGTGCTAGAGATCAACACCGCGCTGATCCCGTCCTGGGGGGATCTGGATCCGCGTCTTGAAAGCGCTCCATGGCACACGGTTGACGGCAAGCACTACGGAACACCCTACATGTGGGGACCGAATGTGCTGATGTACAATACCGAAGTCTTTGGCGACAACCCACCAACGTCGTGGTCCGTTGTTTTTGAAGAACAGACTCTTCCCGACGGGGAGTCGAATATGGGCCGGGTTCAGGCTTATGACGGACCGATCCATGTAGCGGATGCCGCACAATACCTGATGCACCATCAGCCCGAGCTTGGCATTGCCTCGCCCTATGAACTGAATGCGGACCAATACGCCGCCGCGCTGGATCTGCTGCGTGCTCAGCGCAAGTTGGTCAGCCGTTACTGGCATGATGCCTTCATCCAGATAGATGACTTCAAGAACGAAGGTATGGCGCGCCAATTGCGTCTGTCGTGCCTGTAGAGGGCGCTACGGGCTGGGCAGATACCACCATGATGCATGTCGATGCGGAGCATCCGAACTGTGCCTATCTGTGGATGGAGCACACGTTGAGCTCGAACCTGATGAGCGATCTTTCGGTGTGGTTCGGAGCCAATCCTGCCGTACCAGCCGCGTGTACGGACGGGCGGGGGATGCAGACTGCCGAGGGATGCACCAAGAACGGCTTTGATGATTTTGACCGCATTGCTTTTTGGCAAACCCCGGTCAGCAAATGCGAAAGCCAGGGTGAATGCGTGCCCTACTACCGCTGGGTCTCGGATTACATCGGCGTCATCGGTGGTCGCTGAGCCGGCATGAAATCGCCGGTCGCCTTCTTGGGCGATCGGCCGCAAATCTTGAGAGTTCCCATGACTTCTGCAGTCCGATTTCGTGGCGTTTCGCGCAATTTCGGTGACGTGAAGGCCGTCGATCGCGTCGATTTGGACGTGGCTCCCGGCGAGTTTTTTGCCATGCTTGGCCCCTCTGGCTCTGGCAAGACAACCTGCCTGCGCCTGATTGCCGGATTTGAACAACCTTCCGCTGGCGACATCGAGATTTTTTCCCAGGCTTCAACGCGCGTTCCGCCCTATCGGAGGCCGGTGAACACCGTGTTTCAGGACTATGCCCTGTTTCCGCATCTCAACGTGATCGACAATGTGGCATACGGGTTAATGATCGTCGGCAAGGGCAAGGCCGAACGCCGCCGTGCCGCACAAGAGACACTCGAATTGGTGGCCTTGCCCGAGTTCGGAAATCGAAAACCCGCTGAACTGTCCGGCGGACAGCGTCAGCGGGTCGCACTAGCCAGGGCCCTGGTGAACAAGCCCAAGGTCCTGCTGCTGGACGAACCGCTGGGGGCGCTGGATCTCAAGCTTCGTGAACAGATGCAGGTCGAGTTGAAGAGCCTGCAGCGCCAACTCGGCATCACCTTTGTTTTTGTCACCCATGATCAGGGCGAAGCCCTGTCGATGGCGGATCGCGTGGCTGTGTTCGACAAGGGCCGAATTCAGCAACTTGGATCACCTCAAGACATCTATGACCGTCCGGAGACACCCTTTGTGGCGGATTTTGTTGGCTCCTCGAATGTGCTTCGTCCCGACACGGTTCAAAAACTCGCCGGCAAGCAACTCTATGCCAGCCTGCGTCCAGAGGCGATACGTCTTGGAGGCGAGGGACCGCGCGCGCGGGTTACGGCCACGTCGTTTCTTGGCGCCTCCACGCGCCTGAACCTTGCCTGGGATGATGTGGAGTTATCCGCGATCCTGCCCAAGGGCGCCGAGGTGCCGGACGTTGGCGCCGACGTAACCCTGAACTGGGATGATGACGCACTGCACCTGATGGACTCTGCCGATGGATGACAGCCGGCACCATGGTGGTACGCTTGCGGGTCTGTCCGACCTGTTCTGGCGCAAGCCGATCATTCTGCTTCTTGTGCTGATTGTGCCACCTGTGCTGTGGCTCGGCGTGGTTTATCTTGGTTCGCTTTTTGCGCTTTTGGCCCAGAGCTTCTTTTCGATCGACGAGTTCTCTGGCCTGATCAGGTACGAGTTCACGCTGAGCACTTATGGCGAACTCTTCCGACCTGCCAATCTCGACATAATCATCCGCACGGTCACGATGGCCGCCTCGGTCACCATCGCGTCCGCGATCATCGGCTTTCCGGTGGCGTATTTCGCGGCGCGCTATGCCCGCGGCCGCTGGAAAGCGCTGTTTTACCTGGGTGTCATGCTGCCACTGTGGTCCAGCTATCTGGTCAAGGTCTATTCCTGGAAGCTGATCCTCGCGAAGGAAGGTATCCTGAGCTGGCTTTTTGAAACCCTGCACCTGACCTGGCTGCTTGAGGCCTACCTCTCGATCCCGGTTCTGGGCGGAAATTCCTTGTCTGTCAGTTGGACGGGTACGTTCCTGGTTTTCGTCTATGTCTGGCTGCCCTTCATGATCCTGCCGATTCAGGCCGCCCTGGAACGGGTGCCGCCTTCGATGCTGGAGGCAAGCGGCGATCTCGGGGCGCGGCCCGCCCAAACCTTTCGCCACGTTCTGCTGCCGCTGGCCTTGCCAGGAGTTATTGCGGGCTCGATCTTCACCTTCTCGCTGACACTGGGCGATTACATCATTCCACAAATCGTCGGCACTTCTGCGAGGATGATCGGGCAAGCGGTTTATCAGTTCCAGGGCACTGCGGGGAACATCCCGCTTGCGGCCGCTTTTGCCGTGGTGCCGATCTTGATCATGGCGGTTTACCTTTACGTGGCACAGAGGAAGGGGGCGTTCAATGCACTCTGAACGTGCTTCTCGTGGTCTGAAAATTGCCGCCGGTGCAGGTCTCTTGTTCATGCATCTGCCGATCATCCTGATTTTTGTCTATGCCTTCACGACCGAGGACAAGTCCTATCAATGGCCGCCCCCTGGTTTGACGACCAAGTGGTTCGCCGTGACGTGGAATCGTCCGGATGTCTGGGACGCATTGTTTCTGAGTGTGAAGGTGGCGGCAATCTCGACCGGCATCGCGCTTGTGCTTGGCACTTTGTGTGCCGCTGCCGTGGCACGCGCCAAGTTCTTTGGACGGGAAACCATCTCGCTCCTCGTGATATTGCCCATCGCACTGCCCGGCATCATTACCGGCATCTCGCTGCGTTCGGCCTTCAACCTGGCTGATATACCCTACAGCTTCTGGACCATCGTTCTGGGTCACGCGACCTTCTGTATCGTTGTGGTCTACAACAATGCGGTGGCCCGCTTCAGGCGCACATCGGGCAGCCTTATCGAAGCGTCGATGGATCTGGGCGCCAACAGTTTCCAGACCTTCCGGTTTGTGATCCTGCCCAATATCGCCACGGCGCTTCTGGCCGGTGGGATGCTGGCCTTTGCGCTCAGTTTTGACGAGGTGATCGTGACAACCTTTACGGCGGGTCAGCAGCAGACCCTGCCGATCTGGATGCTGGAAGAACTCGTGCGTCCCCGCCAACGGCCGGTCACCAATGTCGTGGCGATGGTCGTGGTGTTGGTGACATTCCTGCCGATCCTCGGCGCGTATTACCTGACCCGGGGCACTGAAACCGTGGCCGGGCAAGGCAAGTAACAAAGGGAGGTTTTTACCCATGCAAACCAAGATGCTGATCGGCAATGCATTTGAAACCGGCACCGACCGGGAGGAAAAAGTGCTGAACCCGAGAACCGGCGAAGTAATTGTCAGCATGCCCGAAGCTGACCCCGGCCAGATCGACCGCGCCGTGTCCGCCGCACAGGCCGCCTTCAAGGGTTGGTCACGCACCACTCCGGGCCAGCGCGCGGCGAAACTGCTTGCTATCGCGGACGCAGTGGAGGACCGGGCCGAAGAACTGGCGCAGCTAGAAGCGTTGAATTGCGGAAAGCCCATCAACGAGGTCAGGAACGAGGAAATCCCCGCCGTCGTCGATTGCTTCCGTTTCTTCGCTGGCGCCGTACGGAACATGCACGGGCCAGTGGCCGGCACCTATCTTGAAGGTCACACCAGCATGGTCCGGCGCGACCCCGTCGGCGTGGTCGCGTCGATTGCCCCGTGGAATTACCCGATCATGATGATGGCCTGGAAACTGGCCCCCGCATTGGCAGGCGGCAATACGATTGTCATGAAACCGTCCGAGCAAACGCCGCTGTCCGCGTTGGCTTTCGCTGGTATCCTGTCCGACATCCTGCCCGAGGGCGTTGTCAACGTCATCGTTGGGCAGGGTGGCTCGGTCGGGAATGCACTGATCAACCACAATGGTGTCGATATGATTTCGATCACCGGCGATGTGGCGACCGGCAAGAAGGTGCTCCAAGCGGCTTCGAAAACCGTGAAACGTACACATCTGGAACTCGGCGGCAAAGCGCCTGTCATCGTTTATGACGATGCCGACCTTTCCGCCGTTGTCGAAGGCCTCAAGGCGTTCGGCTATTACAACGCCGGGCAGGACTGTACTGCCGCCTGCCGCATCTATGCTCAGGCCGGGATCCACGATCGGCTCGTGGCGGACCTTTCAAGCGCTGCAGCCAGCATCGTCTATGACAATGCCGATGACACATTGAACGAAATTCCGCCGCTTATCTCGGCGCGACAGCGCGACCGCGTTGCCAGCTTTGTTCAACGTGCTTCAGAGCTTGCCCATATCGAGGTGACAACCGGCGGGGTCGCCGAGAAAGGACCCGGTTTCTATTACACCCCCACTGTGGTGGCCGGTGCACTGCAGCAGGACGAGATCGTTCAGCGCGAAGTCTTTGGCCCTGTCGTTTCGGTCACGAGGTTCACCGAGGATGACCCCGTGATTGACTGGGCAAATGACAGCCAGTACGGACTCGCCTCTTCAGTTTGGACAGGCAATGTCGGTCGGGCCATGAACGTGGCGGCTCAACTTCGATACGGCTGCACCTGGGTCAACACGCACTTCATGCTGACCACGGAAATGCCGCATGGCGGGCTCAAGCAATCGGGTTATGGCAAGGACATGTCCATGTATGCGCTGGAGGACTATACTGCGGTCCGGCATATCATGGTGGCGCATTAGTGGATCGCGCTCTTGGGTGCGGAAAGAAACAGGTCGTCAAATTGACGTTGCATGTGAACGGCTTGTCCCCGATGCCGGGGCGTTGAACGAAGCAGGACAGGGTTTGGCGCATTGGCCGGATTCCGAACGCCAGATGAAAGAGTGCCTCAACGCGCGACACCGGCGGCATTCCCCGGTGTCGCGCAGATCAGCGCAACGAAACCGGTGCAGTGGCCTCTGGTCCCGGTATCAGGGTCACCGGCTCGCAAGGTGTTCGAAAAGGCGCGCGACGGCTTCCGCTCCGGGATCGTTTGTTCCGGCAAGCATCTCCGGCGATACGTAGCTTGCCCGCCCGGCCCGGGCCCGAACCATGCTGGCCGTCGCATCCGCGCCCGCGCGGGCGGCCGCGGCGGCAGCGGAAAGGCCGTCCGACAAGGCATCAAGCGCGGGGGCGAGGGCGTCGATCATCGTGCGGTCACCGATTGCGGCGCCACCGACCTCGCAAACGCGGTCAAGTCCGGTTTTCAAGGAGCCAACCGTGTCCTGACCGGCTTCCGCAGCCTCTCCGGCTGCGGAAAAGAAGATCGACATCAGAACGCCCGAAGAACCGCCCATCGTCTGGGCAAGCGTTTGCCCGATCGCGCGCATCGCGGCTGGTGTATCCGCCAGCGGTAGCGAACCGGCGGCGGCGCGCAATGCGCGCGACGCATTGGCCACGGTGGAGCCGGTGTCGCCGTCGCCGGATTTTGCGTCCAGAGCGTTCAGTTCGGCTTCGATTCTCGTGAGAATTTCGCAGGCACCGTCGATCAGCGCAGCCGCTGCGGCGTCCCCGGACGCGGCATAGGTTGGTGCTTCCATCCCGGCTGGCATCGGAACAACAGGCACATTGCCGACAGCGTGGCAGCCGGGCCAGGCCGAGATCGGAACAGCGGTTGTGAGGGCCGACAGGCGCCTTTCGTCCACCGGCAGAAGCGACAGCGAAAAGCCGTGCATATCAAGTGAAGTCATCATTGGCGCGGGACCGATCAGCCAGTCCACCCTGTCTGATATCCCGGATCGGCAGAGTTCCTCTGTGAGAACCGACATTTCCAATGGCATCGCACCCCCAAGGTTGTTCAGCAACGCGACATGCGGGCCATCGCCCAGCACGCCGGCCAGCCGGTCCAGTACCATTGTCATCGCATCTCGCGCGCCATCGAAGTCAACCTGTTCGGCCCCGGGTTCGCCGTGAATGCCAAGGCCAAGTTCCGCGCGTCCGGAACTGATCCGGTCTTCCTTGGGCACACCTGGAACCGTACAGGTGTCCAGCGACATGCCGATCGAGGCAACATCTTTGATCACGTCACGGGCGACCGAAGCGATGGTTTCAAGCCCTGCGCCGCTTTGCGCCATAGCTCCTGCGATCTTGTGCACAAAAAGCGTGCCGGCAACGCCGCGCGGCTGGGGCAGTTCCGGGAGCGCGACATCGTCGTCAACGACGACCATTTCGACCTTTAATCCCATGGCCCGCGCGCGCTCTGCGGCAAGACCGAAGTTCAACCTGTCACCGGTGTAATTTTTGACGATCAGAAGACAGCCGGGTGTTCCCGTTACAGCAAGAATGCCAGCCAGAACCGCATCGGCGGACGGCGAGGCAAAGACGTCGCCGCAGACGGCGGCGGTGAGCATCCCTTCGCCGACAAAACCCGCGTGAGCAGGTTCGTGACCGGACCCGCCACCGGAAACCAAGGCTACCCGGGATTTGTCCCAGTCAGCGCGCACAACGACCTTGATATGCGGATAGCCGTCAAGCCGGGCGAGCCGGCCCTGTCCTGCGCGCAAAAAACCGTCGATAGCTTCTTGGACGAGCGTTTCCTTGGCGTTGATGAATTGCGGCATGGGGGTCTCCTCGTGTCACGGGTGGTGGTGATTGTTCGGCATACTCTGGGAAAAAATCAAGATTTCCGGAGCCGCATCATTCGGGTGGCACGATGCCCTTTGAGAGGATGATGTTTCCATATAGCCGTGTTTCCGCAGTCTGAACCACGCAGAAGGCTTGTTTGGTTTCCTCGTAGAATTCGTACCGTTCCACCCCGGTAATTGATGCGGGATTGTCCGCGACCTCGTCGATGATTCCCTGAAACTCGGCCACGATGTCGGGCACCGCGTCCGGGTCTCCGACGACCTGCATCGAGCGGGCCGGGGAATCGACGTAGTTATCCAGAGGCATGATCGACAGGATCGCGCGCAGTGCCTCTGTGGCGCTGACACCGGAAAGGCGCTCGATCTTGTTGGCGCAAGACTCGGCCGGGAAATTCGCGTCGGTGATCACAAGATGATCGCCATGGCCCATCGCTCGCAAATGGCGCAGCAGATCCGGGGTGAGAACAGGGTCAATTCCTATCAGCATGATCTTTGCCTTTCGTTCCTGAGGTAGATTTATCCCGTTTTTGGTTGACGTACATCATTTACTACCTCAGTCTTTTTGCAAAGGGAGGAAAAATGAGCCGGATTACTGCACAGGATGTTGCAGAGGCCGCCGGCGTTAGCCTTGCCACCGTTGATCGTGTGCTGAACAACCGCAAGGGTGTCCGCCAGAGCACGATCGACAGAGTGAACGCGGCCATGGAGCAGTTGAACTTCGTGCGCGATCAGGCGGCGGCGAATCTTGCGCGTGGCAAATCCTACAAGTTCACCTTTGTCGTGCCGGGTGGTGAAACGGCATTCTTCAGTGACATTCGCAACGAAGTCGATTCGGTGCGAACCTTTGCGGCAAAGGATCGGATTGAAATCCAGATGATTACTGTTCCGCCACTTGATCCGCAGGCAATTGTCGACGCGATCGAGCACCTGGATACCCGGATTGGCGATGGGGTCGCTATCGTCGCGGTGGAAAGCCAGATCGTGCGCGATGCAATCAACGGGTTAAGGGGCAAAGGCGTTCATGTTGTCACCTTCATCTCGGATATCCCGAATTCAGCCCGTGAACGATTCGTCGGGATAGACAACGTGGCTGCCGGGCGTGTGGCTGCGAGTTTGCTCAAACGGTTCATCTCGGCCCCGTCCGGGGATATTGCGGTTGTGGCCGGGTCGGGCATCCTGCGCGATCACATGGAGCGCCGCATGGGGTTTGAGCAGGTGATGCGCGCCGAATGCCCACATCTGACCGTTCTGCCGTGGATTGAGGGCGAAGAGCTTGCCGGTCTGGTCGAAGAGAAGCTTTCCAAGCTGCTTGATGAGAACAAGAATATCGTGGCGCTATACAGCCTGGGTGGGGGCACGCGCGGCGTGATCGACTCTATCAAATCGGCCAAACCCAAGATCTCTGCGGTAACGACAGAGCTGTCCGAACATACCCGCGCCGCCCTGATTTCCGGAACCGTGGACGCGGTGCTGGTTCAGGACCCCAGTCATGAGGTGCGCAGCGCAGTGCGGGTTCTTAAGGCGCTGACGGATGATACGCCGATCAACGAAAAACAGGAACGGATCAGAATTGAGATTTTCATGCGGGATAACCTGCCTTGACGGCACCGCATGGGGAACAGGAGCGAAGGGTATGAAAACGATCAAGGGACCGGCGCTGTTTCTGGCGCAGTTCGCAGGGGACGAGGAACCGTTTAACAGCTGGGAGTCCATCACCAGGTGGGCGGCCGATTGCGGATATAAAGGTGTTCAGGTTCCAAGCTGGGATGGGCGCCTGATCGACCTCGCAAAGGCGGCGGACTCAAAAGATTACTGCGATGAATTCAAGGGGGTGGCAGCGGCCAACGGCATTGAGGTAACGGAATTGTCCACGCACCTTCAGGGCCAGTTGGTTGCAGTCCATCCGGCTTATGACGAGGCCTTTGACGGATTCGCCGCGCCCGAGGTGCGGGGCAATGCGGCTGCGCGCCAGGAATGGGCGGTCGAACAGGTCAAGCAAGCGCTGTCCGCATCGAAGAACATGGGGATTGGTGCGCATGCAACGTTTTCCGGCGCGCTGGCCTGGCCGTTTGTCTATCCGTGGCCGCAGCGCCCGGCGGGACTGGTTGAAACCGCGTTTGATGAACTGGCGCGGCGTTGGGTCCCGATCCTCGATCATGCCGAGGAATGCGGGGTCGACGTCTGTTATGAAATTCATCCGGGCGAAGACCTGCATGACGGTGTGACATACGAGATGTTTCTGGAGAGGACGGGCAATCACGCAAGGGCCTGCATGCTTTACGACCCGTCGCACTACGTTCTCCAGTGTCTTGATTACATTGACAATATCGACATCTACAAGGATCGCATCCGGATGTTCCATGTCAAAGATGCCGAGTTCAATCCAACCGGCCGACAGGGCGTCTATTCCGGATTTCAGAATTGGGTGGACCGGGCTGGGCGGTTCCGTTCTCTGGGCGATGGCCAGGTCGACTTCGGTGCGGTCTTTTCCAAGATGGCGGCGAATGACTTTGACGGCTGGGCCGTGGTGGAATGGGAATGCTGCCTGAAACACCCGGAGGACGGCGCCCGAGAAGGTGCAAAATTCGTGTCGGACCACATAATCCGCGTGACCGAGGTGGCATTCGACGATTTCGCCGGGGCAGGAACGGACGAATCCGCCAACCGCCGTATTCTGGGGATATCCTGATGGCAGAGCGCATTCGTCTGGGTATGGTTGGAGGCGGCCGCGATGCGTTTATCGGCGGTGTCCACCGGATTGCTGCGCGCATCGACGATCACTACGAACTGGTTGCCGGCGCGCTCAGTGCATCGCCGGACAAGGCGTTGGCTTCGGCGGCGGATCTCGGCATTGCCGCGGACAGGGCTTATGGCGATTTCAAGCAGATGGCGATCCGCGAGGCGCGCCTGAAAAACGGGATCGAGGCGGTTTCGATCGTGACGCCGAACCACATGCATGCACCGGTGGCCAGGGAGTTCCTGCGTCGGGGGATACACGTGATATGCGACAAGCCGCTGACCGCGACATTGTCTGAAGCCAAACGGTTGGTTGCCGCGGCCGAGAAATCCGATGCCTTGTTTGTGCTGACCCACAACTACACCGGATACCCGATGGTGCGGCAGGCCCGTGAGATGATCGCCAATGGTCAACTCGGGGACATTCGCGTCGTGCAGGTGGAATATGCGCAGGACTGGTTGACGACACCAATGGAGAATTCGGGCCTCAAGCAAGCGGAGTGGCGCACCGACCCGACAAGATCCGGAGCCGGCGGGGCGACCGGTGACATCGGTACGCACGCCTACAACCTGGCCTGCTTCGTGACGGGATTGAAACTGGAGTCGCTTGCGGCCGATCTCGACAGTTTTGTCGAAGGCAGACGGGTCGATGACAACGGTCATGTGCTGATGCGGTTTGAAGGCGGCGCCAAGGGAATGCTGTGGTGCAGCCAGGTGGCACCGGGCAACGAGAATGCTCTGGCTCTACGGATATATGGGGCCAAGGGCGGGTTGGAGTGGAAACAGGAAGACCCCAACTATTTGTGGCACACACCTCTGGGCGAACCAAAACGCCTGATCACGCGGTCAGGCGCCGGGGCGGGAGACGCCGCAGCCCGGGTCAGCCGCATACCGCCAGGTCATCCCGAAGGATATCTCGAAGGCTTTGCCAATATCTATACCGAAGCGGCAGCAGCAATTCTCGCCAGGCGGGATGGGTCGGCGCTGCCAGCCGACGTGGTTTTTCCAACAATCCGGGATGGGCTGGCGGGCGTAACCTTTGTCGATGCCTGTGTCCGGTCATCCAAACGCAACGGGGCCTGGGTACGTGTCTGATCTGCAAGTCAAGAACCTGCGCCGGGAATTCGGCAGCGTAGTCGCGCTGGAGGATATGAGTTTTGACGTGGCCGAAGGCGAATTCTTTTGCCTGCTGGGCCCGTCATCGTCGGGCAAGACGACCACTTTGCGCGCGATCTCGGGCCTTGAAGACCTGAAGGGCGGAACTGTCTGGTTCGGCGGTCAGGACATGACCAACGCGCCCGTGCAGGGGCGTGGAATGTCGATGATATTCCAAACCTTTGCACTCTATCCGCACATGACGGTCGAAGCGAACCTCGCGCACCCCTTGCGGCGGGACGGGTTATCGCAGGCAGAAGTGAACAAGCGCGTGGCCGAAGTTGCGGAGCTTTTGCGCGTGTCGCACACGCTCAAACGCAAGACGTCGACGCTGTCCGGGGGAGAACAACAGCGCGTTGCCATCGGTCGCGCAATTGTGCGGCGTCCGAAACTCTTGCTGCTTGATGAACCCCTGACCAATCTGGATGCCAAGCTGCGCCACGAAATGCGGGCCGAATTCAAACGGTTGCACCGCGAACTGGGTATGACGATGCTTTATGCAACACCCGATCAGCTGGAAGCGCTGACCATGGGCGAGCGGATCGGCGTCATCGAAAACGGCCGCGTCGCAGCCATTGAAACCCCGCGTGAGCTGTACCGGGTGCCCAGCGATCTGTATGTCGCGCGCATGGTCGGTTCACCCCCGATCAACATCCTTTCCGCCGCCGTAAAGTCGGACAACCGTGTTCAGCTGCCGTTTCTTTCCGGGCCGGTTGCCGCCGGCGGTTTGGTTGCCGGGCAGGATGTCGACGTCGGATTGCGCCCGCATGATCTGGTGCTCGCAGGGCAGCAGGACGGGCCGGAAACGCGATTCAGGGCAAAAATCCATCTGACCGAACCACTCGGGGATGTGACTGTCCTTGATGTGGCCGCACAGGACGCAAGCCTGAAAATGGTTCTGCGCGAAGAAATCGCCGCAGGGTACAATGTCGGCGATGAGATCGAGGTCGTCTTTGATCCGTCAAATCTCCACTTCTTTGATCGCGATAGCGGGAAAAGGGTCGGCGACGGGTCATCGGCACATGAATAGGTGAGCAGAAAATACTGAAAATATTCTGACAACAAGCGGAGGAGAAACTAAATGCGTGGAATTATCAGCGGATTACTGGGGGCAACGACCCTGGCCGCAGGGCTGGCCGGGGGGCCGGTACTTGCGGGTGACATCACCATCACGATGGCGGCACCGGATTGGCCTCCGACGCGGTTCATGAAAGAATATTTTGACAAGACCTATAAATCGCCGGCGGGACACAACACGGTTCTGGACATGGATTTCATTCCATGGCCCAGCTTTTATGAACGTGTGGCCGCATCGCTGACGTCGGGCGAACAAAAGTACCAGATGATCGTGACCGACAGCCAGTGGCTGGGCGCGTTTGTCGAGGGCGGTTACTATATGAACCTGACCGACAAGATTGCGGCCGACCCCGAGTTGACCGCGATCCTACAGGACCTGCATCCGGCCCTTGTTTCGGCCTATTCGACCTACCCACACAAGACGCGGGCGCAACTGGAGGAAATCGGCGAAGTTCCGGCCCCGGGTGTCAACTATTATGGTTTTCCACAGTTTCCAGACACATATGTGACCTTCTATCGCCAGGACGTGTTCTGTCACGAGGGTGAAATGGCGGCTTTCGAGGCCAAGTATGGCAGCAGTCTGCCATGCTCATACGAAGACTGGCAGGACACCGACTGGCAGAAATGGGGCCAGATTGGCGAGTTCTTCCAGCGCAAGGCGGGCGAGGAACTGGCGGGCGAAACCCTGACGGATGACTTCTATGGCATCGCCTATCAGGCCGGTAAAGGGTATGACTTCTCGACCATGGCGGTGAACGCTTTTGTCTGGCAGCAGGGTGGAGATATCTGGGACGAAACCACCGAAGGCGCCCAGGCCGAGGGCGTGGTCAACTCGGATGTCGCGGTTGCGGCGTTTGACGAGTATCTGTCCTATCTCAAGTACATGCCGCCGGTCGCACAGACCGGTCAGATGGACATCTTCGTGATCCAGGATCTGTACATGCAGGGCAAGGTTGGCGCGATCATCGACTGGGTCGGGTTGGGCGAACCGGTGCTTGATCCCAGCGCATCGACCGTGCACGACAAATCGGCATTCGGACCCGCACCCGGAACCCGCAAACCGGACGGCTCGATCGACCGGACCGGCAATATCGGCGGACAGCCGTTTGTTCTGACAACCTGGAACAGCGACGAGGTGGTCGACGAGGCGTTGAATGTCGTCAAGTGGTGGCTGAGCCCCGACACGCAGCTTGAAGCGGTCAAGAACGGTGGTCAGTCCGGCCGGATGAGCGTCATGGCTGACCCTGCCTACAACGACCTGCGCCCGTGGAACCGTGCACATGTCGAGATGATCGACTGGCAGAAGGACGTCTGGCACATTCCGGAATTCTTTGAGTTGCTGACCCAGCAGCAGGAAGAGTTCGACAAGGCCATCACCGGGCAGATTTCCGCCAAGGAAGCGCTCGATTCCGTTGCCGAATTCCAGCAGGAGTTGCTGGAAGATGGCGGCTATATCGAGTGATTGAATTGTTGCAGAGACCGGGTTTCGTCCCGGTCTCTGTCCTTGATCAAGTTTTCAGCGGGGCAGTTTTTCATGGCTGACGCAGCAGACAGCAAGGGCGGTTTCCTCGCCTGGCTGTTGGATCCGAAACGACGCGGTGCGCTTCTTGTAACACCGGCAATCGCGATCCTGTTCGTGATGAACATCTTTCCGTTACTCTGGTCATTCGGGTTGAGTTTCTTCAACTACAAGGCCAGTTCACTGAAGGTTCCGAAGTTTCGCGGTCTGTCCAATTATGAACGCGTGCTGACCGACGAAAAAGTCTGGGAGCGGTTTCAAACGACGGCGGTGATCGTCGGTTCCTCGGTCCTGATGCAGCTGATCATCGGGTTCCTTCTGGCGCTCATGTTTGCAAAAGTGTTTCCGATGCGCCGCATCGTTCTGATGCTCGTCCTGACGCCGATGATGCTGTCTTTTGTATCGGTCGGCGTTTTCTTCAAACTGTTCTATGAGCCGACATTTGGTATCGTCAGCTATTTTCTGAACAATTTCACAGACGACAATTTCGTGATGCTGGGCAGTCCCGCGGGGGCGATTGCAGGCATCGTGATCGCGGATGCATGGATGTGGTCGCCCTTTGTCATGCTGCTCGTTCTTGCCGGCCTGGTGAGTGTGCCAAAATATCTCTACGAAGCAGCAGAGATCGACCGGGCCAGCAGTTGGCGCAGGTTCTGGACCATCACCTTTCCCTATATTAAGTCGCTGTTGCTGCTTGCGGTTTTGTTCCGCACTATCGAGACGTTCAAGCTTTTTGATATCGTCTACATCATTACCGAAGGCGGCCCTGGAAGCTCGACGGAAACCATTGCGGTTTATCTCTATCGCACGGCTTTCCAGTTCTTCAAGACCAGCCAGTCGTCGGCGTTGGCCTATATCGTTCTGTTCATAGTGATCGTGCTGACAAACCTGTATCTCTACGCGGTGAACCGGCGTGAAGAGGAGGTCAGCTGATGGCCCGGAAGTATCAGGAAATCGGCAAGGCCGGTTGGGGCTACACGTTCCTCGCCGGTATAGTCGGGTTGATCTACTTCTCGCCGGTTCTGTGGATCATTCTCACCGCATTCAAGACTCGGACCGATGCGCTGGCCATTCCGCCCAAACTGTTCTTCACACCTACGCTGGACAACTTCGTCTCGGTTTTTTACCGGGCGTCGATTACCACGGGCACCAGCCAGGCCACCGACATGGGGCTGTATTTCTTCAATTCGATCTTCATCGCCGGGACTTCAGTCGGGCTTGCCCTGATCGTGGGAACATTGGCGGCCTATGCATTCAGCCGGTACCCGCTGCGCGGAAACGATACCTATCTGTTCATCATCCTGACCACCCGGATGATGCCGCCGATCGTGGTGATCATCCCGATCTTCCTGATGTTCCGCCTGTCGGGACTGGCCGGCAGCTATTGGGGTATCATCTTGCTTTACACGGCCTTCAACATTCCGTTCTCGGTCTGGCTGGTGAAAAGCTTCTTTGACGAACTGAACCCGGAAATTGAAGACGCGGCGCGCATGGACGGGGCCAGCGAAGGACGCGTGTTCTTTCGCTTCTGCATTCCTCAAATCCTCGCCGGGCTATCGGCCACATTTGTGTTCGGCCTGATCCTGACCTGGAACGAGTTTCTGTTTGCACTTCTGCTGACCGGGGTTGAAACCCGGACTGTTCCTGTCGCCATGGCACGGACGCTTGGTGGTGAGGTTGGGGTGGACTACGGGTTGCTCGCCGCCATCGTGACCCTGTTCCTGCTTCCGATCTTTTTCGTCACCTTCCTGCTGCAAAACCAGCTTTTGCGCGGAGTGACATTCGGGACGGTGAAAAAATGACGATTGAACTGAGGAAGCTCACCAAACGGTTTGGCGATCTGACGGCGGTCGATGCCATAGACCTGGATGTCGGCGACGGAGAGGTCTTATGCCTGCTGGGGCCGTCGGGATGCGGCAAGACCACCACCTTGCGGATGATCGCGGGTTTGGAGTTTACCACTGAAGGCGAAGTCCTTCTGCAGGGTAAACGGGTCAACGACCTCGCCCCGCGGGACAGAAATGTCGCCATGTCGTTCCAGTTCTACGCCCTTTATCCAAGCCTGACCGTGGCGGAAAACCTGGCGTTCCCGTTGCATGCGGATGGCCTGTCGAAATCCCGGATCCGCGAGCGGGTCAAAACGATCTCGGACACCTTGAAACTGGGTCCAATTCTCAACCGAACGCCCGGCCAGCTGGCCGAGGGCGAGAAACAACGAGTTGCCGTGGGGCGGTCGATCATTCGCGACCCGACCTGTTTTCTCTTTGATGAGCCTCTCTCCCGGCTCGACGTTCAGCTGCGCGAAGAGATGCGGGGTGAAATCAAGGCCGTGCTTCAGGATCTGAGCCGCCCCACGGTTATTGTAACACATGATCAGTTGGAGGCGCTGACGATGGCGGATCGCATCGCTGTCATGCGCGACGGGCGGATCGAGCAGGTCGATACGCCGCACAACGTGTTTCAAAGACCCGCCAACCTGTTCGTGGCCGGGTTCATCGGAACGCCCCAGATGAATCTTTTGCCGGCGACATTGGCCCATGCGCTGGGCGAGGGGCGTGCCCAATTTGCGGTCGACGGCGGTCAGTCGATGACAATCACGGTCGACCATCGGATTGAAGAACTGCCTCCGGGGTCGCGTGTCACGCTGGGGGTTCGCCCGCGCAACCTCGAAATCAGCCAGGAACCGGCACCGGACGGGCTGTCGACCACGATCGACATTGTCGAACCTATGGGTGCCGAAACGCTGGTCCATCTGAATGACGGGTATCATGATCTGCGGCTGGTGACGGACTGGCGCGTTCCCCTGTCAGAAGGCGACCGCGTTCACACCCGGTTCCCGCCCGGGGTTACCCATGTCTTTACCGAAGACGAACAAGTGTTGAGGACCCAATGACCGCATCCCAGGCCAAGTTTGTCGAACGTCTGATTATCGGGCTGTGCGTGTTGTCGATCCTTGCGATCTTTCAACCGTTTTCACTGACGCTGTTTTCCATCGGGTGCGTAACCGTTGTGGTCGGTGCGCTTGCCTTCAACCTCGTGCCGTTTTGCCGTGAGGGTGTATCGGCAAGAACGCTTGCCAGGATCACGGTCATCGTTCTGGTCATCCTCGCGGTCGCCGCATCTCTCGGCGTGGGAACAGCTTTTCTCTATGTGGAGTATCTGGAGACGCTGAGATGAGTAGACGTTTTGATGTCTCGGTCGTTGGTCTTTACATCCTGGATATCCTCGGGCGTCCGGTCGTGAACATTCCCGAAGGCGGGAATGTCGATTTCATCGACGAAATACGTCTGACGGTGGCCGGGACGGCAGGCGGGACAGTTGTTGACCTGGCAAAGCTCGGACTGAACTGTCAGGCAGTTGGCGCGGTGGGCGACGATGAAAAGGCCGATTTCGTCATGGATCACATGGCCCGGATGAGCATCGATTGCAGTCTCATGCAGCGGCTGGAAGGTGTTGAAACCTCGGCCACAATTCTCAATGTCAGGCCCAATGGCGAGCGTCCGGCATTGCATTGCCGGGGAGCATCGGACCATTTCGACGTGACACCGGACATGTTGCCCGGTGTGCTGGATTGCCGCTTTTTGCACCTCGGCGGAACCGGGTTGCTGGCGAGGATGGACGGCGAACCGTCGCGCCGCCTGTTGCAGGCGGGCCAGGAGGCCGGGTGCGTGACAACCTGGGATCTGGTCGGTGCAGGGCCGGATACATGGCAGTTCGTTGAACCGCTGTTGCCGCATATCGACTATTTCATCCCCTCAATCGAAGAGGCCGAAATTCTGTCCGGCATCAAGGGTGTCGAAAACAACATCCGGTTTTTCCAGGACCGCGGTGTCAGATGCTGTGTCCTGACAATGGGTGGTGACGGATCGATGATCGCCGATGGCGATGACCGGGTTCATGTCCCGGTCTATGATATCGATGTGGTCGACACGACGGGCTGTGGTGATGCTTACACCGCCGGGTTCATCGCCGGTCTGGCCGACAATCGGTCACTGCTGGAATGCGGTCATTTGGGGACAGCCGCAGCATCTCTGGTGGCATCAGGTCTTGGTTCGGATGCCGGAATCGTGGATCGGGCCCAGACAGAGGCGGCTATGATGGCATGGCGGGCCTGAACAAAATAGCCGCAGTTGCGGGCACGTTCGATACCAAGGCTGATGAATTGTCATATATTGCCGGTTTGTTGACCCGGGCGGGTGTGAGCGTGCGCACCATTGACCTGAGCACCGTGGCGCCTTTCACCGGAACCGACGTCACCGCGACAGAGGTGGCATCCTGCCATCCGCAAGGTGCCGATGCCGTCCTGAACCGCAACGACCGCGGCGTTGCCGTGGCGGAAATGTCCGTAGCCTTTGAAGCCTATGTTCGCAAATCGGACTGGATCGACGGGTTGATCGGGGCGGGCGGATCGGGTGGCACAGCGCTGGTTGCACCGGCGATGCGGGCGCTTCCCGTGGGTTTGCCCAAGCTTCTGGTTTCTACCGTGGCCAGCGGAAATGTCGCGCCCTATGTCGGGGCAAGCGACATGGCGATGATATATTCCGTGACCGACGTTCAGGGTTTGAACCGGATATCCCGCCGCGTTCTGGGCAATGCTGCCCACGCCTTGGCGGGCATGTTGCAGCACGAAGATGCTATTCCGACCGGCGCTGATCGGCCGGCCATCGGGCTGACCATGTTCGGAGTTACGACGGCCTGCGTCAGCCATGTCGCCGATGCACTCGCCACCACCGCCGACCCGTTGGTCTTTCACGCCACCGGCACCGGTGGGCAATCCATGGAAAAACTGGTCGACAGCGGGTTGATTGGTGGTGTCGTCGACCTCACGACGACCGAGATCGCGGATATGCTGGTCGGTGGCGTATTCCCGGCCACCGAGGATCGAATGGGTGCGGTGATCCGCAGGCGGGTGCCATATGTTGGATCTTGCGGTGCGCTCGACATGGTCAATTTCGGGGGCAGGGACACCATTCCGGACAAATTCTCTGATCGTCGTTTTCACGTCCACAACCCGCAAGTTACACTGATGCGGACCTCCCCGGACGAAAACCGGCAGTTTGGGGAATGGATCGCGGAACGGCTGAACCTGATGCGGGGTGCGGTCAGGTTCCTGTTGCCTGAAGGCGGTGTCAGCGCGATTGATGCCCCGGGGCAGCCGTTTCATGACCCGGAGGCCGACGCCGCGTTGTTCGCAGCGATCGAGGGCAATGTAAACCAATCCGATACCCGTCTCGTGCGCCGCGTGCCATACAACATCAATACGCCGGAATTTGCCGAAGTTGCCCTGGCCGAATTCCGCGCGATTTCCGGAGAGAACTGATGCGAGGCCATCAACGCGCCGACATACTTTCGCAGCTACGTCAGAAGATCGAAGCGGGGCGTCCCATCATCGGCGGCGGAGCTGGAACAGGTTTGTCCGCGCGCTGCGAAGAGGCCGGCGGAGTCGATTTGATCGTGATCTACAATTCGGGCCGCTACCGGATGGCGGGCCGCGGGTC
This sequence comes from uncultured Rhodobacterales bacterium, assembly GCA_964351155.1. Lineage (GTDB taxonomy): Bacteria > Pseudomonadota > Alphaproteobacteria > Rhodobacterales > Rhodobacteraceae > CAYGNE01. The sequence continues at coordinate 21,016 of CAYGNE010000020.1, forward strand.
GCTGGCAGGTTTGCTGGCCTATGGCAATGCCAATGAAATTGTAGTTGAAATGGCCCGGGAGGTGTTGCCCGTGGTGCGGCATACACCCGTTCTGGCCGGAGTAAACGGCACCGACCCCTTCATGCTGCGCGACATGTTTCTGGATGAACTGATCGCTCTGGGTTTTTCGGGCGTGCAGAATTTCCCGACTGTCGGCCTGATTGACGGCACATTCCGGGCCAACCTCGAGGAGACCGGCATGGGTTATGGCCTCGAGGTCGAACTGATCCGCGCTGCGCATGAAAAAGAGATGCTGACAACACCTTATGTATTCAACCCGGAGGAAGCGGCGGCCATGGCCGGGGCCGGGGCGGATGTGATCGTCGCGCATATGGGGTTGACTACCGGTGGGGATATCGGGGCGGAAACCTCCCTTTGTCTTGGTGATTGCCCGGCCTTGATCGATGCCATGGCCGATGCGGCGCGCCAGGTGCGCGAGGACGTCATCGTATTGTGCCACGGCGGACCGATCTCTTCGCCAAAGGATGCGGCATTTATTCTTGGAAAGTGCAAGAGATGCCACGGGTTTTACGGCGCGAGTTCGATGGAGCGGCTCCCCAGCGAACAGGCTCTGACCGCGCAGATGCGGGCATTCGTCAATATCGGAAAGGAGTGATCGATGAACGGAAAATTCATGCTATCCGCCGAAACCCCAGCCGAGGTTCTCGATTGGGGGAAGCTGCGCTGGATGAGCAATCCGCCTTCGACCGGCGCCAGGGATCTGACCGTTATCGAGGTGAACATCACGCCGGGGCAGGGCCATGATTTCCACAAACACCCGGATCAGGAAGAGGTGATCTATGTGATCTCGGGAGAGATCGAACAATGGCTGGATCGTGAAAAACGTTTGCTTGGGCCGGGTGACAGCGTGTTTATCGGGGCGGACGTTGTGCATGCGAGTTTCAACGTAGGGCAAGAGGTCGCACGATTGCTTGCCATACTGGGGCCCTGCGTCGGCGACGAGGGGTACGAGCTGATTGACGTTGCCGATCAAGCGCCCTGGAATTCGATAAGATAAAGCGAACCGCCGGACGACATCGGCCCGGCGGTCAGGTTCGTGAAGGTTACTGCGCGATCTCCCACTGACCGGTCCCGGCGGATCTCAGAACGGCATCCGTTACTTTGTCGGTCTTCAAAGCATCGGCAAAGGTAGGTGCGGCGGCTTCTCCATCCAGCCCCGCGATGAAATCTGCCGCCTGATGGGTGAAACTCTCGTCATACCCGATTGAGAGGCCCGGCACCCACCATTTGTCCATGTATGGATGGTCACCATCCGTGACGTGAACCGACCGCCAACCACGCGTCGTGCCTTCGTCACGATGGTCGAAATACTCCAGACGATGCAGGTCGTGCAGGTCCCAGAAGATCGACGCGTGTTCGCCGTTGATTTCCAGCGTGTAGAGCGCCTTGTGCCCACGTGCGTAGCGGGTCGACTCGAATGTCGCCAGTGACCCGTTGGAAAACCGGGCGAGAAACGCACAGGCATCGTCGATGCCCACCGGCTCGATCTTGCCCGTCAGTGTGTGTTCGCGTTCTTTCACGAAGGTTTCGGTCATTGCGGTCACGGTATCGATCCCGCCGTTCAGCCACATGGCCGTATCGATGCAATGGGCCAACAGATCGCCCGTCACTCCGCTGCCGGCGACATTCTTGTCCAATCGCCAGAGCCCTTCGCCACCCTGCGGCAGATCGGCTGCAATCGTCCAGTCCTGCAGGAACTTGGCGCGATAGTGAAAGATGCGGCCAAGCTGACCGTCGTCGATCAGACGCTTGGCAAGAGTAACCGCCGGAATGCGGCGGTAATTGTACCAGACCATGTTTGCGACACCGGCCTTTTCCACAGCATCCACCATCTTCTGGCTCTCGGCGCTGGACCGGCCCAGCGGCTTTTCGCACATGACCATTTTGCCGGCCTGCGCGGCGGCAATGGCGATTTCCATATGCACATTGTTTGGGGCGGCGATATCGATCAGATCGATGTCGTCGCGCGCCACCAGATCGCGCCAGTCGGTTTCAACAGAGCCATAGCCCCAATTCGCCGCAAACGCTTCGGCCCGGTCGCGGTCCCTTGCGCAGATTGCCGTCAGTTCCGGCTGTCGCGGGAGGTCAAAGAACCGCGGTGCCGTCAGAAATGCATTGGAATGCGTGCGCCCCATGAAACCATAGCCGACCATGCCAATGCGAAGTTTTTGTTTTGACATGTTCGCCTCCTTACGCGTTCCAGCCATGTGCGTCCCGCACCCTGATCATGGTCGCCAGGATGTCGTTCCAGGTTTGCTGGTTCTCCAGCACCGCGTTCGGGAACATGCAGCCGTCCCAACAGATATGGCGCATTGCCCTTGTCGGCGTACCGTCCGCGTTGTTCAGCCAGAAACCGGAATGCTTGACCACGTCCAGTTTTCCGTTCGGGTCGGTTGCCATGCAGTGGCGGCCGGTCTTGTCATGGCTGCCGCTGCCATGGACTGTACCGTCATTCTGGGCGACGTGGAAATCGAGCGTCCAGGGGCGAAGCGTATCGGTGATTTTTCTCAACGCTTCATCAAGTGCGGTCTGATCGTCGAGCTGTTCGGGTGTGATCAATTGATGTTCCGGCGCGTTGTAACCCAACGCATAGAGCATCGTATGCGCGAGATCGGCCTGGAAGCCGAGCGTACCCGGACGATCGACTGCTTCGAGAAGGTCCGCCATGTGTTTCCAGCTGTGCATGCCGCCCCAGCAGATTTCACCCTCTGCGGCCAGCTTTTCACCGTGGTCCTCGGCGATGTCGCAGGCCATGCGCAAGGTTTCGGCCATCTTCGCGGTATTGCCAGCCGGATCCTCAGCCCAGCTGGCCACATCTGTGGCGGTGTCCACGCGGATCACCCCGCCCTGGCGCACGCCCAGGTCGCGCAGCTTTCCCATGATGTTACAAGACTTGCGTACCGCAGACAGAAACGCGTCGCGGCCATCGCCTTCGTCCATTGCCGAACCGCCGCCGACAGGGGGCCAGACCGGCGCAACCGCCGAGCCGATGGCAAGCCCGCGAGAGCCGACATTGTCGGCGAGTGCCTTGATCGTGTCGTCATCTGCATCGATTGACGTGTGCGGTTCAGCCAGGAAGAGGTCTACGCCGTCAAACTTGACGCCGTCCACTTCGGCGGCCTGGGTCATGTCCAGCATCTTGTCCAGACCAATAGGCGGTTCCTCTTCACCTTTCCCAACCAGCCCAGGCCACATGGCATTGTGCAGCTTGGGATATGCATTATCCCCCATTTCATCCTCCCGCATTTTTGCATCGAATAATCCATGCTCACACAGTTCTGAGTAAAAGTAATCAGTTTTTTGATGTGCGGTCCTCAGAATTCACTTGGGATATGGTCCCAAATCTCGGTATGCTTCGAATACCAGGGTTCGGGGGAGAGAGATCGTGAAAATCGGGTTTTGTATGCTGCTATGGACGACTTCGGTCGGCAAAGAGCACAAGGCATTGTTGGCCGATATCAAGGCAACGGGATATGATGGGGTGGAGATCCCGATCTTTGATGGTGCGCCGGATGATTATGCATCCGTTGGCAGGATGCTGGACGAACTGGCGCTGGGGCGCACTGGTATCTCTGTCATACCGTCTGTCGAGATGCACCCGCTCAGTGACGATGCAGCAACGCGCCGGAAGGCAGTGGACTATCTGAAATGGTGCGTCGACTGCACCGCTGCGCTGGGTGCTGACGCGATCGGTGGTCCCTTGCATCAGGCGCTGGGTCATTTTTCCGGGGCGGGAACCACCGACGCCGAGTTTGATCGCGCCCGCGAGGTCCATGCCGCGGTCGGTGATCACGCCAAGGCCAACGGCGTGACAATTGCACTGGAAGCGGTCAACCGATTTGAAAGCTATTTTGCCAATACGATGGATGATCTCTGCGGATACACGACGTCCTTGGATCACCCGGCAATCAAAACGATGTACGATACGTTTCATGCCAATATCGAGGAAACGGATCCGGTTGCCGCCTTTGCCCGGAATGCCGAGCACGTGGTTCACGTCCACATTTCAGAGAACGATCGGGGCGTTCCCGGTCGTGGCCACGTTCCCTGGGCCGAGACCTTCAAGGCGATCAAGACGTCCGGCTATGACAGGTGGTTGACGATCGAGGCGTTTGGCCGCGGGTTGCCGGAACTGGCTGCGGCGACGCGTGTCTGGCGCGATTTCGCGGAAAGCCCCGAAGCCTACTATCGCGATGGTTTCAAATTCATTCGGGAGGGATGGGACGCGGCATGACGGATTTTTCAGGGCAGGTTGCCATCGTGACCGGCGGAGCACAGGGCATTGGACGGGCCGTGGCGGAGGAATTGAGTAACAACGGCGCCCGGATCGTGATTTGGGATGTGGATGAGGCCCTGGCTGCGGCAACCGCGGGCGAAATCGGGACGGACAGCTTGCCGATGATTGTCGACATTTCCGATTGGAACAGTGTCTGCGCCGCGCGTGATCGGACGGTGGCAGATGCCGGGCGCATTGATATCGTCGTAAACTCCGCGGGCATCGCCGGCATGAACGCCACGGTTGAAGACTATCCGGTTGAGGAGTTCGCGCGGATCGTTGCGATCAACCTGATGGGAACCTTCCACGTCAACAAGGCCGTCGTTCCAACCATGCGGGCGCAGGGTTATGGTCGCATCGTCAACATCGCGTCGATTGCCGGCAAGGAAGGCAATCCGAATGCTTCGGCCTATTCGGCGTCCAAGGCAGGAGTCATCGGGCTGACCAAATCTTTGGGCAAGGAATTGGCGAGCGAAGATATCGCGGTGAATTGCGTCACACCGGCTGCAGCCAGAACGCGCATCTTCGACCAGATGAGCCAGGAACACATTGACTATATGCTGTCCAAGATCCCGCGTGGCCGTTTCCTCGAAGTGAACGAGGCGGCCGCGATGATTGCCTGGCTCTGTTCTCGCGAGAACAGTTTTACCACCGGGGGCGTTTTCGATCTGTCCGGGGGGCGCGCGACCTACTAGGACAAGGGCGGCCACATGCAAACAACCGATGCGAATGAATGGGGCGAGCGAGCGCGGCCGCCCCTATCTGTCCGGTTCCCGGAGCTTGCCGGCAAATCGGTGCTGATCACTGGTGGTGCCTCTGGCATCGGAGCCGCTGTTGCCGAGGGCTTTGTCATGCAGGGGGCCAGGGTTGCCATCCTCGACAAGCTCCGGTCGCACGAACTCTGTGACATGTTGGCGGAACGTTACGGATCGCGTCCGTATGGACTGTGCTGCGATGTGACCGATACTCCGGCGCTCAGGTCGGCCATCGCCGCCGCCGCATCCGAAAACGGCGGGGTCGATGTTCTGATCAACTGCGCCGCGAACGATCAGCGCCACGGCACCGGCGAAGTGACAGAGGAATTCTGGAACTGGTCCATGGGCGTCAACCTCAAGGCTTATTTCTTTGCTGCCCAGGCCGTTCTGGATGATATGGTGAATGCCGGATCAGGGGTAATAATCAACTTTTCGTCTGTGGCTTACATGATGGGAATGGCCGGTTTTCCCTGTTACACGGCGGCCAATGCCGGGATCGTGTCGCTGACCCACAGCCTGGCCCGCGAATTTGGCAACAGAGGAGTCAGGGTCAATGCAATAGCGCCGGGTATGGTTCTGACTCCGCGCCAAAAAGACCTGTGGCTGACACCCGAAGCTGTGGCGGAGCATGTGCGGAACCAGTGCCTGGACGAGCCTCTTTTGCCTGACGACCTGGTTGGTCCGGCATTATTCCTTGCATCCGATGCCAGCCGGATGATGACGGGTCAGACACTTGTCGTCGATGGTGGTCTGATCGCCAGAGCCTGAGGGGGAAAAGACCGTCCCGCCCGTCCGCTCCGAAACACGGAAGGATTGGCGGGAACGGGATTCATTGTGCCTGATATTGCGGAGTCGAAGCGAGGAACTCTCCGTAGGCACTCGCGTTCGGATAGGAGAATTGTTCGGCCAGCGGATTGCTGCGTTTGCGTTTGCGGGCCCCCATATCACGGAGCAATTCGTCGAAATGCTTGAAGTGGAACGGCGCAGAGCACAAGCCGCCATAAACCTGGGCCGCGGGTCGTTCCTTGCGCCGCCAGTCCAGCATCATCTGCATATTCTTTTCCATCTCGTCCCGGGTCGGCTGATGGTCAAGCTTGCCATCCGCATAGCGCACCAGCCAGTTGGCGATCATCTCAGCCGAGAGAATCGTGCAAAAGCTGGAATTGAATCCGACAAAACCCATGTCTGGTAGGTCCGGGTTCACCGACAGTCGGAACGTGCGATATTGCCCATCCGGTTCGATCAGCTTGTCGCGGAACGCCTGCGCGAGATAGGGAACACCCAGTTTCCAACCGACCGCCAGAACCGAAATGTCACAGCCCACCCGGTCGCCGGTGGTCAGGACGATTTCATCACCCTCATACCGGTCAAAGGTCCCCTGGATGGGTTTGATCCGTCCGGTTTCAAAATGCTCGAACAGGCCGGGCGTCACGATCGGGAGCGAGCAGGACGCCTCTTTCTCGATCGGGGAATCGGGCACCATGTTCCATTTCTTGAGGCCAAGCTGAAATTTCAACAATGCCTCAAGCCCGCGAAAGTTGACCCAGACCATCGGTTTCAGTACCGCGGCGATGACTCGTTGAAAGGGCGACTTGCCCCATTGATTGAACTGCTGTTCCTGGGCGCGCATGTAAAGCAGCCGCTTGAAGTTGATGCCGCCAACGAAATAGGGCACTCGCCAGACGTTTTCGCGATAGACCAGCGAAACCTGTTTTGCCCCGCTATTCGCTGCGTTCACGGCGATGTCGGTTGCCGATTTCGACCCGCCGAGCACAACGACGCGCTTGTCCTTCATCATGGCCGGGTCGGTATATTCTGACGAATGCATGACCTGCCCGCCCTGCGCGACAAAGGCGTCCTGGCCGGGGTGGCTGATGATGTTCTTGTCGGAGAACTGCCCGGTGCAGATCGCTACGAAATCGAAATCCTCGCGCCGCTCGTGACCGGCCTCCGCGATGGTGAGTGTCCAACCCGGCCGGCCATCCGCGCGCCGATCCATGGACAGGATGTTGCTGTTCAGACGGAACAGACGAGTCAGTTTGTGCTTGTCCGCGTATGATCGAAGATAGGCATGCACTTGCGGACCCTTGGGCCATTCCGGATAGTCGTCGGGCATCGGGTGATCGGTGAAACAGTACAGATCCTTGGGCGACTGTGTTTGAACATCCGGGTAGGATCGCGACAATTCCCAGACACCGCCAAAATCATGACTGCGTTCGAAACCGGTCACCCGGTGTCCGCGCTCGTCAAAGGCCTTGGCTGCCGCCAGCCCCGAGACGCCGCCGCCGATGATGGCCACGTTCTTGCGTTCTACCATTTTGTCCACCTCACGCGTCCGGCGGCGGTGGCAGGAAATCCACCTCGTGCAAGGCCGAAAGACGAACCAGTTCCTCGGGGTCTGTCACGCCGTCCAGGGCATTGAACAGTTCGAACAGTTTGCGGGCGGGCGCAACGCCGAACACGCATTTCGCTTCGGTGCCCGAGCGATTGTAGACACCATGTGCCACGCCACGCGGCATCCGGATCAGATCGCCCGGACCGGCCTTGTTTGCAGTGACATCGCCGGTTTCAAAGCCGAAATCGACTTCCAGATTGCCTTCGGTCACAAGTATCCACTCATCCTGTGTCGGGTGAACATGCGGCGGCACAAAGGTTTCGGCAGGCACAATGGCATGCCAGATCATCGCGTTGTCCGAATGCAGTTTGGGTGTATAGACATGACCCACAACATTCCAAGTTACTCCGTCGATCCCTTCGGATGCGGCGGTAATCCCTGCGGTTTCTTCCATTTTTTCCTCCCTGGATGACAGAATGTCGCGGAAAGCTTACGCATTTCCCGGGTGGAGGCTTGTCCAGATTGCGCAACAAAATGCGCCGGACGGAAAAAATCTTTACTTTAAGGTTAAAGTTCATTCTAGATTCGAAATATGACCTCTGCCTTGCGCAAGAACACGTCCGAACCGCTTCGCGCGCATCGTCTGTTCCAGACGCGGGACATCGACCTCGCCCGCCGCAACGTCGCCCGGAAATTCTGTTCGCACGAGCTGCTGCCTGGGTCTTCACACCGGGATTTCGAGACCTGTCACAATCATGTGGCGGGCGGGATGTTGTCGCTGAACTACCTGCGCTACGGATGTGACATTTCCATCAACCCCGGAGAACTCGGTGATTTTTATCTCGTGCAGCTCCCGTTGCGGGGCTCGGCGACGGTCAGGAATGGTCGGAGGCTGGTCGAGGCGGACGCCAAAACCGCGTCGATCCTGAATCCCACCCGTGAAACGCGAATGACCTGGCGCAAGGGGTGCGAAAAGCTGCTGCTGCAGATCGACCGCGCAGCCCTGCATGAAAAAGCCGAAGCCCTGACCGGACGAACCTTGAATCAGGCCGTGGTGTTTGATCCCGCGATCGACCTTGCCGCAGCTGCGCTGCACGCGTGGGTGCAGTCACTGCGCGCAGCTTTCATTCTGGCGGAAAAAGAGGAGGCTTTTGGATCGAAGCTGCATCGCCAACAGGTTCAAATCGAAGAAGAGCTTGTTCTTGGGCTGCTGTCAGCCCAGCCCAGCACGATCAGCCATCTCCTGAAGGATAGCGTCGCAGTGCCACCCCAGGCCCGGTTGCGCCGGGCCCGGTCGTTCATGCTGGACAACCTATCCGAGCCGCTCACCCTGTCGCGCATTGCCAGTGCCGCCGGCTGTAGCCTGCGCAATCTGCAGATCGGGTTCCAAAAGAACTTTGGCTGCAGTCCGATGCAGTATTTGAACCGTCAGCGCCTGAATCACGCCCACTATCTGTTGAAGTCTCTGCCCCCTGACAGTCTGGTCAGTTCCGTCGCGTATGATTCCGGTTTTTCTCATCTTGGCCGGTTCTCGATTGCCTATCGAAACACCTTTGGATGCTCGCCGCGCGAAACGCTCGCTTCTCGCGACCGGACATGATGGTTTCCGTCCACACCGGTCGAACGGGCGCCCGGAATACAAACGGCTCCATGCGTCGCCTGCCGGTCGCGCCATGTGTCGGGTTTCCTCACGGCGAAAGGGTATTGTACCGCCGGCGGTCGTGACCGCATGCCCGGGTTGTCGATCACATCAGGAAAAGTGAGAAATAGCCGATACCCGGCTTGACGGGGCAGAGCGCGCACCATATTACCGCCCAACGCAGCGGGCGGTTGTAGCTCAGTTGGTTAGAGTACCGGCCTGTCACGCCGGGGGTCGCGGGTTCGAGCCCCGTCAACCGCGCCACTGCAAATTTCTCTGATATTGCCATGTTCCTGGTGCGGCGCGTCGGTCTGCTGCACGATCATCGATGCGGATGATCATTGCCGGACGGAAACCCGGGCAAATCGAGTTTTCCTGCCACGCCAAAGCAAACTGCAAATCGCGAGCTTTCCGGGATTGACGGGGCGGCCCGGCTGGATTAATCGGAGCGTCACGCGCGGTTGTAGCTCAGTTGGTTAGAGTACCGGCCTGTCACGCCGGGGGTCG
>CAYGNE010000021.1:0-30502 GCA_964351155.1 uncultured Rhodobacterales bacterium
TACCGGCTGATTTTGTTCTTCGATCACGCTGAACAGACGTCCGTTGTAGGTCGAGCCCATCACGACTTCGCCATCGGCGAGAAGCTGCGGCGTATCCGCACCAGCGGACCACCAGATGACGCTGTCCTTGATTGTGTCAAGTTTGGCCAGAGCCTGCTCCTGTCCGGCATCAGTGGCCAGCACGTCATAGACTTCTTCCTTGGCAACACCGTCACAGAGCAACGCCCATTCCATGTTGTTGATCGCGCGCTTTTCCAGGCTGCGCTTGCCCGGATAGGTTGCCAGATCGAAGACATCGCAGATGTCATCCGGCGGGTTGTCGCCAACCATGTCCGTGCGGTAGCCGAAAGTCGTCGAGTAAACGATCTGCGGAATGAAGCATTCGGACACCAGCAAGTCGCCGAAATCATCCGCCGCCGAGGTGCCATCAGGTGCAGCGGCCAGCTGTGTATCGGGATCGATTTCCATCGCGAGACCTTCGTCGCACAGACGGATGGCATCTGCCGCAACTACGTCTACCACGTCCCAAGTCACGTTACCGGCTTCGTTCATGGCGCGCAGCTTGGCCACGGCCTCGGCGCTGGATTCATCGTTGATGACCTTGACCCCCGTCTTTTCCATATAGGGTTCATGGTAGGCCTTTTGCTGGGAGTTCGAATAGGCCCCACCCCAGGACACAATCGTCATCTCATTGGCCATGTCAGCGGCATTGACCAATCCAGCGGCAAAGCCGAGGGCGGTTGTCGCCAGAATTGTTTTTGTCAGTTTCATACAAGCATTCTCCCTGTGCTTTTCCCGTTGTCATGAATTCGGAGAGGCCGGCATAACGGGCAACCGTCCGGCCTCGTGTTCATCGCCCGTTCAGCAAAGGCGACTTCGTGGACCGTCACGCATCCAGCGCACGGCAATCCGAGGGCAACCAGCCGATTTCGATCTGGGTGCCGGGTTCCAGGCGCACTTGATCGGGCGCATTTCGGGTCTTGATAATGAACTCGTCGTTGCCGGCGACGCGCAACCGGGTCCGGAAGATATCGCCCATGTAGATGAATTCCAGGACCTCGGCTTTGAGCGTGTGAACGCCTTCGCGAAGACGATCCTTGTTGTACTCGACACGTTCCGGCCGAATCGATACGCGTGTGCGTTGTCCGGGTTCGCTGACATTGACCGGTTTGCAGTCGATCAACTCGCCATCATCCAGCCGAACCAGAGCCTTGTCGTCTTTGATTTCCTTTACCACGCCCTCAAGCGTATTGTTTTCACCGATGAACTGGGCGACGAAGCTGTTCTCGGGCTCTTCATACAGCTTGTCCGGTGGGGCAAGTTGCTGAATTCGACCGTCGTCAAACACCGCGACGCGGTCGGACATGGTCAACGCTTCGGTCTGGTCATGAGTCACGTAGACGACGGTAATGCCCAAACGATGCGCCAGATGTGTGATCTCGAACTGCATCTTTTCCCGCAGTTGTTTGTCCAGCGCGCCCAGGGGTTCGTCCATCAGAACCAGTTCCGGTTCAAACACCAGTGCCCGTGACAGTGCTATTCGCTGTTGCTGCCCCCCCGACAGTTGCGCCGGTCGACGTCCACCAAACGCGCCCATTTCCACCATGTCCAGGGCGCGTTTCACCTTTTGCTCGCGCTCCGACTTTCCGATCTTGCGGACTTCAAGTGGAAAGCTGAGATTCTCTGCAATGGTCATGTGCGGGAACAGGGCATAGTTCTGAAACACCATTCCGATGCCGCGTTTGTGCGGCGGAATGTTGTTGATCGAAACGCCGTCAAGTCGAATGTCACCATGCGTTGCCGTTTCAAAGCCGGCCAGCATCATGAGGCAGGTGGTCTTTCCGGATCCTGAGGGTCCGAGCATCGTGAGAAACTCGCCCTTTGGCATCGATAGGTTGAGGTCTTTGACGACAAGCGTCTCACCGTCGTAACTCTTTTGAACGCGCTCGAATTCAACGAACGCGTCAGACGTCTGTGTATCGGCCAAATCGGCTCCCCTTGAGTTCCGCGCAGTATGATCTGCGCTTTCGTTTTCTGAATGTAAGCACATCGAAAGGCATTGATGCAACCATATTACATGGATTTTGGTATCGGCGCGCGGATTCCATTTCTCGCGAAAGGGGGCGGTCTTCGGGGTTTCGATTTGGAGCGGCGAGACGATCCGACCTGTTTCGGAAAACCGACAAGGTGTATGTGCTAGGCATCAGAATGGAGTGAGGAATGGCGAAACGGTGTGCGAATTTTCACATGGTCGAGCCGTGTCCCATCCCCGAAACGGAAGTATGGGCATGAACGAACACCTCGATGAAACCGTCATGTTGCTTGAGCGTCTGATCGGCTTTCCGACCGTATCCGCCGAAAGCAACCTCGCCATGGTGGAACACCTGGCGGAGCGATTGAAATCCTGCGGCGCGCGCGTCGACCTTTACCATGATAGCACCGGCCGCAAAGCGAACCTGTTTGCGACACTGGGGCCGGATGCGCCGGGCGGACTCGTTCTTTCGGGTCACACGGATGTGGTGCCCGTGACCGATCAGGACTGGTCCAGCGATCCGTTTGCGATGCGACAAGACGACGGGCGTTTGTACGGGCGCGGCAGTTGCGACATGAAAGGCTTCATCGCTGCCGCCGTCGTCATGGCAGAAGCCTATAGTCAGCGTGATCTGTACCGCCCGATCCATTTTGCCTTTACCTATGACGAAGAGGTCGGTTGCCTTGGTGCGCGGTCGCTTATTCCAGTTCTTCAAGAAACCGGGGTCAAACCGGCGATGGCAATCATCGGCGAGCCAACGGGAATGCAGGTGATCGAAGGGCACAAGGGGTGTTGCGAGTATACGGTGCGGTTTTCCGGCCTCGAAGGGCATGGTTCGACGCCCGAACGCGGAGTCAATGCCGCCGAATATGCTGTGCGATATGTTAGCGAACTCATGAACCTGCGTGGGCAACTGATGCTCAACTCGCCACCGGGCAGCCGGTTCGAGCCGCCGTGGACGACCGTCAACATCGGGCGCATATCCGGCGGGGTCGCCCACAATGTCATTGCCGGCAAGGCCGAGGTGGAATGGGAGATGCGCCCGGTTCAGGACAGTGATGCAGAATTCGTCAAGGAAACCATGGAAAACCTCGTGAGACGGGATCTGCTTCCGGCAATGCAGGCAATTTGTCCTGACGCGGGCATCACTACCGAAGTCATTGGCGAAGTTGTCGGGCTTGAAGTGATGTCCGAAAATGCAGCGCGCGATCTGGTAGCCAGGCTCGTCGGGGCGAACGGTGCCGGTGTTGTGCCTTTTGGAACCGAGGCAGGGCTGTTCCAGAAAATGGGAATGTCCGTGGCGGTTTGTGGTCCCGGTTCGATTGAACAGGCCCACAAACCTGATGAGTTTGTGGGCCTTGATCAGTTAAACGCGTGTCTGCACATGCTTGAGAAACTCGGGCGTTCCATGGAAAGGGGCAGGGAAAACACCTAGGATGCCGCCTTTAGCAGGTCCTTGCGTTTCAGCTCCGCGTAACATTCGTCCAGCGCTACGGTTGCCCGATCTACCAAAGTGTCAATCTCTTCGGGTTGGATCACCAGGGGTGGTGAAATGATCATGCGGTCACCGACGTGGCGCATGACGAGGTTGTTGGCGAAACAACGTTCGCGGCAGATGAAACCAACTGTGCCCGCCTCGCTGGCGAATTTGGCCCGGCTTTCCTTGTGTGGTGTCAGTGCGATGGACCCCATCATCCCGATGATGCTTGCTTCGCCGACAAGGGGATGATCTGCCAACGCCTCCCAGCGGCGTTTCAAATGGGGTCCGGATACGTCACGAACCTGGTCGATAATGTTCTCTTCTTCAAGACTGCGCAGGTTTTCCAAGGCTACTGCTGCGGCAACCGGATGGCCGGAATAGGTGTATCCGTGGTTAAATTCGCAGCTTCCGATCACTTCGGCCACTTCATCACAAACAATCGAGCCGCCAATTGGCTGATAGCCCGAACTCAGCCCCTTGGCGATCGTCATGATGTGCGGGCGAATATTCATGGTTTGACTGCCAAACCAGTTTCCGGTCCGGCCAAATCCACAGATGACCTCATCTGCGATCAGAAGAATGTCGTGCGCATCACAAATCCGCTGGATTTCCGGCCAATATGTTTCCGGCGGCAGGATCACGCCTCCGGCACCCTGAATGGGTTCGGCAATAAAGGCGGCGACGCGATCTTCGCCAAGCTCCATGATCGCCTGTTCCAGTTCGCGCGCGCGTGCGAGGCCGAACTCCGCCCGACTGGTGTCGCCTCCCTCTGCCCACCAATGGGGCTGGTTGATGTGATGTACATCGGGAATTGGCAGGCCGCCCTGTGCATGCATCGGCGCCATGCCACCCAGACTGCCGCTGCCAACCGATGAGCCATGATACGCATTCTTGCGACTGATGATGATGTTCTTTTGCGGCTTTCCCTTCTCGGCCCAGTAAGTTCTGACCATTCGGATATTCGTGTCATTTGCTTCCGACCCGGAACTGGCAAAGAAGACGTGATTCAGATCACCCGGCGCGAGTTCGGCCAGCTTGTTCGACAGTGCAATCGCCGGGACATGCGTGGTCTGAAAAAACGTGTTGTAATAGGGCAACTCGCGCATCTGACGAGCGGCGACATCTGCGAGTTCGCTGCGGCCATACCCGATGTTGACGCACCAGAGCCCGCCCATCGCATCCAGGATTTCATTGCCTTCACTGTCGGTCAGGGTCACGCCCTTGGCGCGGGTGATGACTCTCGCACCCTTTTCTGCCAGCTCGGCGCCGGTGGTGAAGGGATGCATATGATGCGCGGCATCAAGTGCCTGCAGTTCTGCGGTTGGCAGGTGGTTCGTGATGACGGACATGAGCGGACTCCGGTAAAAGGTTTCGCGCCCAGAATATGATCAAATTTTTTGGTGTCAATCGAATCACCCGTTCGAACACAAAACGGCTGAGACCTGTTCCATCCCCTGTTCAACGTCCAGCGCGATGGCCTGGGCGGCCTCCTCCGGATCCCCCCGTTCAAGCGCCCCCAGAACGTCCTTGTGGCGGTCGGGCAGGCTTTGCGTGCCAAAGCGACCGCAAACCACCCTGAGCGACGGCCCGAAGCGAAGCCACAATCGATCGGCAAGCTCGGCCATCACGGGTGCGTCTGCCTGCGCATATAATGTTTCGTGAAACTCGAAATTCCGCCTCAGATAGCCTTCGATGTTTCCGTTCTCAATGGCGTTGTCCAGCGCCTTATCGATGCTGGAAAGCCGCATGATATCCGCAGTGACAAGGCGCGCAGTGGCGCGACGTGTAAGCTCGCTCTCTATTGATTTTCTGAGATAATTTATCTGTTCGATGTCGTGGGCCGTCAAATGTGGAACGCTGACTCTGCGATTGCCCTGAAAAACAAGTGCGCCGTCCGAGATCAGTCTGCGGATCGCTTCACGGACCGGTGTCATGCCGGCACCAAGAGACGCCGTCAGGCCCTGGATCGTGACGGCTTGACCCGGAGCCATTTCGCCGAACAATATCTGTTCTCTCAGTTTCTGATAAACCTGTTCATGTGCAGGAGCCGAAACTGTGGTTTGCGCTTCGTTTTTTTTCAAATTCTTCGCCATGTTCACCAGCGCAGTTCCTCTCGATTCTCGACCGCTTGCTTAACTTTTCCGTGCATGGAAACATATCTGTGATTGCCAAGGAAGGAAAAACTTGATCAAATATTGAGAGCTGGGAAAACCAGATGATCCAAGGGGAGACACTCATGAAATTCCATACGCTGACACTCACAGCGATCGTTGCACTGCTCGGTGCCACAGCCCATGCCGAGGAAGTGCGCGTCTACAACTGGTCAGACTATATCGACGAAGAATTGCTGACCAAGTTCGAGGCGGAAACCGGAATCGACCTGATTTATGACGTCTTTGACAGCAACGAAGTGCTGGAAACCAAGATGTTGGCTGGCGGGTCCGGCTATGATGTGGTGGTTCCGTCCGGCACGTTCTTGCAACGTCAGATCACGGCAGGAGCTTTTCAGAAACTGGATGCGGCCAAACTGCCCAATCTGGAAAACATGTGGGACGTGGTCGAAAAGCGGACTGAGCAGTACGATCCCGACAACGCCTACTCGATCAACTACATGTGGGGAACCACGGGGATCGGCGTGAATGTTGGGAAAGTGACAGAGCTTCTGGGCGAGGACGCCCCGATCAATTCGCTGGATCTGGTGTTCAAACCCGAGAACATGGAAAAACTGGCGGCTTGCGGCGTGCATTTCCTCGACGCGCCGGCGGAAATGATTCCGATGGCGCTGCAATATCTGGGCGAAAACCCTGACAGTCACGAGACCGATGTCATCCAGCGCGCTGAAGAAGCGTTCATGCCGGTCCGGCCGTACATTCAAAAGTTCCACAGCTCCGAGTACATCAATGCCCTGGCAAACGGTGACATCTGTGTTGCTGTGGGGTGGTCGGGCGATATCCTGCAAGCTCGGGATCGCGCAGCCGAAGCGGACAATGGTGTCGAGATCGCCTATCACGCGGCCAAGGAAGGCGCTCAGATGTGGTTTGACCAGATGGCGATCCCCGTCGACGCTCCAAACCCGGATGCGGCGCATGTCTTTCTGAATTTCATCATGGACGCCCAGAACATGGCGGCGGCATCCAACTATGTCTACTACGCCAATGGCAACAAGGCATCGCAGGAGTTCCTTGTCGAGGATGTGATTGGCGACCCGGCGATCTATCCGGACGAGGCAACGCTGAACAACCTGTTCACGACTCGACCGTACCCGGCCAAGGTTCAGCGGGTGGTCACCCGTCTGTGGACCAAGATCAAGTCGGGCACCTGATCCGATTCCAATTGGGCGGGCCATCTGGCCCGCCTTTTTTCTTGTCAGATGACCGGGGGCGAAATTGCAGACAGTTGAATTTGAACCTTGGAACGATCCGCACCAGAAGCCGTTGATACGGTTTCAAAATGTGACAAAACGGTTTGGAGAATTCACCGCGATCGACGACCTGTCACTGGACATCTACGAGAAAGAGTTTTTTGCTCTTCTCGGGCCTTCCGGATGCGGCAAGACCACGATGATGCGAATGCTGGGTGGGTTCGAAACCCCAACCGAGGGACGCATCGAATTGGCCGGACAGGACATCGTGCCGGTTCCTCCGAACAAGCGTGCCGTCAACATGATGTTCCAGTCCTACGCACTGTTCCCGCACCTGTCGATCTGGGACAACATCGCATTTGGATTGCGTAGGGACAGGAAATCGAAGGAAGACATCGAAGCGCGCGTCGAAGAGATGTTGAAGCTGACGCGGCTGCAAAAATTCGCTCGCCGCAAACCGCACCAGATTTCTGGTGGGCAACGGCAACGCGTGGCGCTTGCCCGGTCGCTGGCCAAGGCGCCGAAACTGTTGCTTCTGGATGAGCCGCTCGGAGCATTGGACAAGAAACTGCGCCAGGATACACAGTTTGAACTGATGGATATTCAGGAAACCACCGGAACGACCTTTGTCATTGTAACCCACGATCAGGAAGAAGCGATGACGGTGGCCAGCCGTGTTGCGGTGATGGATGAAGGACGTCTGATGCAGGTGGCCACCCCCGACCGGATATACGAGACACCCAACAGCGTGTATGTCGCCGACTTCATCGGTGATGTGAACATCATCGAAGGACGCGCCACGGCGACCGGCGAGGAAAGGTACCGAATCGACTGGTCGGATTCCCTGCCGCCTCTGAATGCGTCTTCGGCACAACCCTTTTCCGACGGGCAGGCGTGCCATCTTGCAATACGGCCCGAAAAGGTGACGATATCAACTGAAAAACCCGAGGACGCGGACAACGCCGTGCAAGGCAAGGTTCTGGATATCGCGTATCTCGGCAACCTCTCGACCTATCACGTCGAGCTTCCAAACGGCACGGTCATCAAGTCGCAAACCGCCAACACGCGGCGCATTGCGCGGCGCAATATCACATGGGAAGACCCGGTCTGGCTGTCCTGGACGGCCACGGCAGGCGTCATGCTGGCGAACTGATGCGCCGGTTTGCCCTGATAGCAGTTCCGTATGGGTGGCTGCTGCTGCTTTTTCTGATCCCCTTTGCCATCGTTCTGAAAATCTCGTTGTCGGACACCGCGCTTGCGATTCCACCCTACACGCCCGTTCTGGACTGGGCCGAAGGGATCGGGGCGTTTCTAAGTCAACTGGATTTCGAGAATTTCATCTGGCTGACCGAGGACGATCTTTATTGGAAGGCCTATCTCAGCAGCTTGCTGATTGCGGTTGTTTCGACCTTTTTGACCCTGTTGATCGGTTACCCGATTGCCTACGGGATGGCGCGCGCGCCGGAAGAATGGCGACCAACCTTGATGATGCTGGTCATCCTGCCGTTCTGGACCAGTTTCCTGATCCGGGTTTACGCCTGGATGGGTATTCTCAGCAATGAAGGTTTCCTGAACCAGTTCCTGTTGTGGACCGGAGTGATCAGTGAGCCCCTGACGATCCTGAACACGAACACGGCGGTGTATATCGGCATCGTGTACACATACCTTCCGTTCATGATCCTGCCGATTTATGCAGCACTGGACCGTATGGACGGATCGTTGATCGAAGCGGCCGAAGACCTGGGTTGTTCCAGGTTGCAGGCCTTTTGGTTGGTCACCATTCCCTTGTCTCGAAATGGGATCATCGCAGGCTGTTTTCTGGTCTTTATTCCGGCTCTGGGTGAATTTGTCATTCCATCGCTTTTGGGCGGGTCGGGTACGCTGATGATTGGCAAGGTTCTTTGGGAAGAATTCTTCTCCAACAGGGACTGGCCGGTCGCTTCGGCAGTGGCCGTTGTATTGCTGCTGATCCTTGTCGTACCGATCGTTCTATTCCAGCGGAATCAGCAGAAACAGGCGGAGGCGGAACAATGATGCGTCTGTCTTGGTTCAACGTGGTTTCGCTGACGCTGGGGTTTGCCTTTCTCTACATTCCGATGATCATCCTCGTGATCTTTAGTTTCAATGAAAGCAAACTGGTCACTGTATGGGCAGGGTTCTCGACGCGGTGGTATGGCGAATTGTTGCAGAACGAGGCGTTTCTGAGTGCCGCCTGGGTCACATTGAAAGTTGCAGTCTTCTCTTCGACGCTCGCCACGATTCTGGGTACGATGGCGGCCTATGTCCTGGTGCGGGGCGGTCGATTCCTGGGTCGGACGTTGTTTTCCGGCATGATATATGCCCCTCTGGTGATGCCCGAGGTGATCACAGGCCTGTCGCTGTTGCTGCTGTTCATCGGGATCGGGCTGGATTGCGGGGTGTTGACCTTCGTTCTGCCGCACACTCCGTTTTCAATGTGTTACGTGTCGGTGGTCGTTTCCTCTCGGCTGGTTACCTTTGATCGATCTCTGGAAGAGGCCGCGCTTGATCTGGGGTGTTCCTCGGCAGAGGCATTCCGGCTGGTCACTTTGCCGATCATCGCGCCCGCCGTGATCTCGGGATGGCTTCTGGCCTTCACCTTGTCGCTGGATGATCTCGTGATCGCGTCCTTCACGTCAGGCCCTTCTGCCACGACGCTCCCGATCAAAATCTTTTCCGCGGTTCGGCTGGGCGTCAGTCCGGAAATCAACGCGTTGTCCACGATCATGATCGCCGTCGTCACCGTTGGCGTAATCACCGCCTCTCTTGTTTCCAAACGCAACCTTGTCCGGCAGAGAAAGGAAGAGCAGGAGGCTGTTCGCGCTCAATGAGGTAGCTGTTACCTGAACTCGCCTAAGGGCGGGGTCCTCGCTCGGGGTGCTGGTGGGACGAAACCATTGCCGCGCCCGATTGACCGGTTCTCCGCGATGCGATCAACGTCGACGTGGCCATTGTCGGTGGCGGGTTCACAGGTGTCTCGGCGGCTCTGCACATTGTTGAATTGGGAACGAGCGTCGCGGGGCTGAAAGCCAATCCCCCGGAATGAGGCACGTCCGGACGCAATGGTCGGGTATGGCGTGCCTGTCGCGCCAGTTGGTTCCCTTTGTCAGAGCAGTTCCCGGCCAACCCGGGATGCATGCCGCGTTGGTCTATTTCGGCAATGGCTTCTCAATGGGTAGGTTTGCGGGCCCGTTGCGGGCGGACTTGGCGTCATCACGCGACACTGATACCTCTTGCCTGTCGATCCTGGCTGGCCCGATGACTCGTTTCCCGTTCAGTCGTCCGAGCCGAACATTGATGCCCCTCGCATGCCTTTGCTTTGCGCAAAGCGACTTCTGCGCGCGCGGTTGACAGTGTTGGTTGCATCGCCCATTCCAAGAGCGATTCTTGAATGAGGGCAGGATCATGAAAATTGCCATGATCGGGACAGGCTATGTCGGGCTGGTCTCGGGCGTTTGTTTCTCGGATTTCGGCCATGAAGTAGTGTGCGTCGACAAGGATCCCGACAAGATCGCCATGCTGCGGGCAGGTCAGGTTCCAATTTTCGAGCCGGGTCTGGAAGAACTGCTGGCCAAGAACGTGACCGCAGGCCGTCTGTCCTTTTCGGACGAATTGAGCGCTGCTTTGGATGGCGCAGCTGCGATCTTCATCGCCGTGGGAACGCCGACGCGAAGAGGGGACGGACACGCCGACCTGACTTATGTGATGGAGGCCGCGCAGGACATCGCCAAGGCTCTGACAGGGTACGCCGTGATCGTGACAAAATCGACGGTTCCAGTCGGAACCAATCGGCAGGTCAAGAAAATTATTGCCAAGACCAATCCGTCTGCAAAATTCGACGTCGCCTCTAACCCGGAATTCTTGCGTGAAGGTGCAGCAATAGATGATTTCATGCGACCGGACCGCGTGGTTGTCGGGGTTCAGCGTGACCGAGCAGCCAAGATTATGGCAGAGGTCTACCGACCACTCTATTTGCGCGATTTTCCAATCCTCACGACGGATCTGGAAAGCGCCGAAATGATCAAATATGCTGCCAACGCCTTTTTGGCGACCAAGATCACGTTCATCAATGAAATCGCCGCACTCTGTGAACGCACGGGGGCGGATGTCAAACAGGTCAGCCAGGGCATGGGTTTGGACGGGCGGATCGGCAACAAGTTCCTGCATGCCGGGCCGGGATACGGTGGCTCCTGCTTCCCCAAGGACACAAGGGCGCTTGCCCGGATCGGGCAGGAACACGGTCTGCCAATGCAGATCACCGAAACCGTTATCAAGGTGAATGAAGAATTGCGCCGAAGGATGATTGATAAGATCGCCGACGTCCTTGATGGCAATGTGTCGGGAAAGACAATCGCGGTTCTGGGTGTGACATTCAAGCCAAACACCGATGATATGCGCGAGGCACCTTCGCTGACAATCGTTCCGGCCCTGATCGGTGCCGGAGCCAGGGTTCGTGTTGTTGATCCACAGGGCCAAAGCGAGGGTCGAGAATTGCTGCCTGGTGTAAACTGGGTCGATGATGCCTACAAAGCCGCACGAAAGGCGGATGCGGTGGTCATACTGACCGAGTGGAATGAATTCCGCGCGCTTGATCTGCGGCGTTTGGCCAAGCGAATGACCTTTCCCGCTATGGCTGACCTGAGAAATATCTATTCTGCCCGCGATGCGCGGCGCGCCGGGTTTCGCAGGTATGTTTCGATCGGACGGGCAGATTATGTTTCGGACGCGTGATTCATACTAATTTCAGTTACCCCGTCCTGGGGTGGCGGATTGCCGAAACCGAGCTTGCGGGGATGGTTTGCCCTCCGTTCAGAACCAGCATGATTGCGTTTTCCTTCAGTTGCGCTTCGGAAACCTGCGCGTAAATTTCCGCCGGGGTTGTGGCAATTCGCTCTCCCTGGCTGAAACTTTCAACGCTGAATTCGTAGATGTCGGACGCGAGAGGGCTTCCGCCTTGATCAACGCCGGCCCATTGGATCGGGTCGGATGACAGTGGTATCGGCAAGCGCTGGGCTTCTTGGCCCGCCGAGTTCTTGACGACAAGAAACGCTTCGTCTGCTGTTCTTGCCGGGTTCGGCGCAACGGTAATTGGCGTGCCATCAAAATTGATCGGCGTGTCCGCCCTGGCCTCCATTCCAACCCATCCCGACAAGGACGCCATGTTCGAAACACCCATCTGCGAAATCAGAGCTGACAATGTGTCGTTGGTTTGGACCTGTTGCTCGACCATGGAAAACTGGGCGAGTTGCGCGGCATATTCCGTGGAATCAATCGGTTCAAGTGGGTCCTGATACCGGGCCTGAGCCGTCAGCATCTTTAGGAATGTCTCGAAATCGGACGCCAACCCCTTGGTCATCGCCGAAGGTTGCGATGCGGGTGTGCCGGGATTTTGGGTGGCAATGGGCAATGATGTGCTGTTCTCGATCATTTTTTACAATCTCAGGTCAAGCCCGGACATCGCCAGGCGAGTGGTTGGTGTAGGTCGGGCGGGTTCGTCAATTTCAACGCCGGAGTGAGACCCGCCATCAGAACTGGATCGATCCGCAGCGCCCTTGTCATCTTCCCGGTTAAACTGGAAAGCGGCATTCATGTATCCAAGGCGCTCAAACTCCTGCGATAACTGGTCGATGTGTCTCCGCATCAGGTCCAGCGTGTCCGCTCGTTCTGAGGTAATGACTACGGTGATGCCGGCTTCGCTGGTGCTGAGCATCATTCGTACCCGTCCCAACTCTTCGGGGCGCAGCGCTATTTCCACCGGCTTTCCGGGTTCGCGAACAAAAATCTCGATAGCCTGCGATGCCGCAAGCCGCATTGTTTCTGCGCGAGGTATGGCAACTTCGGACCGTTGGATATGAAAAGAGGATGGGTCAGGCTCTGAACGTCCAGGGAACGGGGAAGAATTCTCCGCAACAAGTCGGTGAAACTCTGTCTCGATACCGCCCGGAAACTGCAATTTCGTGATGGTATTGTCCATATCCGGCATTACCTGTGGTGATGTGCCGAATGCCGACGCCTGATGTGAGTTGCCGGCTGCAACGATGGGCGTCAGTTCAGACTGGCGAGCAGGATCGGGTAACCATTTGGTCCTCCAATCCGATGCGACGTTAGGAGGAACAGCAAGCGATCCGTCAGCCTTTGGAGAGAGCGCAATTTGGCCTGTGTGAGCGGGCTTTTCTGTCCCGGACATACCATCCTTGTGATCAGAGTGGCGAGGTTTCGACAGGTTCTCAGGTTGGAATTCCGGATGCACACCGTTCCGGCCATTGACGATGGAACTGGAAAACACCTCTGTCGTTTCAGATTCTTGTGCAGCCGTTCCCATTTCGCGTCTGTTCAATAGACCCAGGCTCTGGTTCAGAGACGACTCTGATTCTTGACCGGCAAGGTCGCGCGGAAGATTCGTCTCGGGCAATTCCGGTTGCTCAATACTCTTCGCTGCAAGTTCTGCGTCCGGCCCCGGCGTTAGTTCCGCCAATTCATCCGATTCAAGCTGAGTATCGTCTGGATTTGTTGCTGCTGTGTGGTCATTGCCAATGTCCGCATCAATCTGCGTGTCGGTTGGCGCTTTGGTGTCGGTCTCGATGTCTTCTGGATCGCAAGCAGCCGGCATTACGGTCTTTTCATCTAGATCCGGCTTTGCCGGAATCTCCGCTTCCCCTTGAAACAATTCTTCAAAAGACTGCCCAGCCCCATTTCGTTTGTCATCAACCGCATTCTCCTTGGGTGAATGCATGGCGTCCCCGTTGTTTACAGAAGGCAAGAAGCTGATTTGCATGGGGCACCGGAATTCTTTCTCGTTAAGCATACTGTCACCTGAACGGGTTACGTTTTTTTTAACTGGATTGGCGACATGCTGGGAAAATCGGCACAATTAGAGAGAAATCATGAGGCCAATTGTTTCAATCAACCCGACACCTGCTCCACAAATGCAGGCTCAAACTCCAGACCCATTGCGTGATGCGGCAACTGAGTTGGAAGCCGCATTTCTGACCGAAATGCTGAAATCCGCGGGATTGGGTGAAAGCCGCGAGTCCATGGGGGGCGGCGCCGGCGAGGATCAGTTCGGTTCTTTTCTCGTGCGCGCCCAGGCCGAGCAAATCGCACGAAACGGCGGCATTGGGCTGGCGGAGACACTGTTTAACGCTCTGAAGGAGAAAAACCATGACACGTGAAGATCTTCAGCACCAGATCGACGCGCTTGATACGCTTCTGGACCGCGAACGCCAAGCCTTGATGGGCGGTGAATTGGAGCTGATTGCGGGCCTGATGACGGAGAAGGAAGAACTGATCCAGAGAATCAATGCGTTCGATCCCGTCGATCATGCGAACCTTGTCGGAGTTCACGAAAAGGTCACTCGAAACCAGGCCCTCCTGAACAGTGCGATGGATGGGATTCGGGCAGTTGCAAACCGAATGGCGGAACTTCGGCGTGTTCGGGCAGGTCTGGAAACCTATGACAGTCGCGGAAGAAAACAGAGCTATGGCATCCAGGCGACCACGAAAATCGAAAAACGAGCCTAACGTGGGATTTGATTCGAATTCGAATGAATCCACCGAGGGCCTTTAGGACTCCATTAGCAACTTCTCGGCCAGGGTGAGTGTGCACCAAAAACTGGTGGCGCGAAGCCGAAACGCCGGCAGTCGCATTCGTCAGAAGGACGTTTGGTTCGCCTCTCGGGGCGGGATGAAATCGGGCGGAAAGTGCCCAACGACTGAAGGAAAACGACATGTCCAGTATTCTGACGAACAACAGCGCAATGGTTGCGCTGCAGACTCTCAAATCCATCAACTCCAACCTGGCAAAAACACAGGATCAGATCTCGACCGGCAAGGATATCGGTTCAGCCAAGGACAATTCGGCCATCTGGGCCATCTCCAAAGTGATGGAATCCGATGTCAGCGGTTTCAAGGCGGTGGCTGACTCGCTGTCGCTGGGGGAATCCACGGTTGCGGTCGCCTTGGCTGGTGCCGAGCAGATCACGAATGTCCTCAATGACATGAAAGAAAAGGTTGTGGCGGCGACCGGCGAGAACGTGGACTATACGAAACTTACCGCCGACATCAACGAGTCGATCGCCCAGGTGACATCGATTATCAATGCATCGCAATTCAATGGGATGAACCTTTTGAATGACGATGGCGTAGACCTGACCGTCACCTCTTCCATCGATCGGGACAACGCCGGTGGTATCACCGTATCCGAAATCACGGTTACCGCTGTGGACTTCACCAGCAATCTTGATCTGTCCGACATTGACGTTACAGATGCTACCAACGCAACGGCATCCATTACTGCGCTCGAAGCACATATCCAGACCGCCGTGGATGGTGCGGCTGCGCTAGGTGCCTCGTCAAAGCGCATAACCGATCAAAACGTTTTCGTCGGCAAGGTCATGGATGCAATGAAGTCCGGTATTGGTGCCCTGGTCGACGCTGATATGGAAGCAGCTTCGGCGCGGTTGCAAGCGCTCCAGACGCAACAGCAGTTGGGTGTTCAAGCTTTGTCGATCGCCAATCAGGCGCCACAGAGCATCCTGTCGCTCTTCCGCTAAACTGATTGGCCGGGGCGGATCCTGCCCCGGCCATTTTACATTTCTCCAACACGTGAGGTCATGATTTGAACGCCCTGTCACAGGCGCATCGCGCCTACGCTTCCGCATCGGCACCAACTCGCACAGCTCGGGGTCTTGAGTACGAGGCAGTCGCCCGGATTACGACCCGTATTCGCTCGGCTGCTGCAATGGGTCCGAACGGGTTCTCGGCACTTGCCGAGGCGCTCTATGACAACAGAAAGCTGTGGAGCATCTTTGCAATTGATGTCGCGGACTCCGGAAACCCTTTTCCGAAAGAGCTCAAGGCCCGACTCATATACCTCGCGGAGTTCACCAATCACCACACGAGCAAGGTTTTGGCGCGCCAGGCAACGGTCGATCCCCTGTTAGAGGTGAACACTGCCATTCTGCGTGGTCTGCGAAGTGGAGAAACGTAATATGAGTGGACTGGTCTTGAAACTGGCGCCAAAAGAGCGTGTTTTGATCAACGGGGCGGTCATCGAGAACGGTGATCGCAGAAGCCGACTGTCCATTGTGACACCGGAAGCCAATATTCTGCGTCTGCGAGACGCGATCCACCCGGATGAGGCCAACACCCCTGTGCGCCGGGTATGTTACGCCGCCCAATTGATCCTCACCGGCGACTCCGATCCTGAAACAGCGCGCCACGCGCTTCTAAGAAGGATAGAGGAACTCAGCCAGGTGTTCACGGATCCGGACAGCCGCGCGTCATTGGCAGAAGCCACTGAGTCATTGATCTCCGATCATCACTACAGATGCCTGAAAGCTCTACGCAGCTTGTTGCCGCGCGAAGATCGCCTGATAGCGGCCCGCCCGTCATGACATTCCAACCGATCATTCCTGGCTCGGGACTGGTCGGCTGGCGGTTCCTGCAACGTACATACGAATCCCAGTTCGAAACCTTTGTTGCATCGCCGAAGTTGACACGGGATGCGGACTATTTCGCCGAGAACATCGCCAAGATCGGATCGGCAGAAGAACTGGTAAAGAATAGGAGACTGCTTGGCGTCGCGTTGGGAGCTTTTGGCCTTCAGGATGATATAAACAACAGGTACTTCATCCAGAGGATTCTTGAAGACGGAACGCGGAACGACGACTCGCTTGCCAACAAACTCACGGATGATCGATATAAGAAGCTGAGCGAAGCATTTGGGTTTGGGCCGGGAGAATTCCGGACAACCGCCAGCGCAAGTAGGATGGCGGAAATTATCCAAAGCTTCAAAACACAGTCTTTCGAGGTCTCGGTGGGGGAACAGGACGATACAATGCGTATCGCGTTGTTTGCACAGCGGGAACTCGAAGAGTTGGCGCGGGATCCCGCGAAAGAGGAAACGAAGTGGTTCCGAGTCATGGGCCTGCCGCCGCTGAGGTCGATGTTCGAAACTGCCTTGGGGTTGCCGAAGGCTTTTGGTCAAATTGATATTGACCAGCAGCAAAAAGTGTTCCGCGACAAGACCCGAGCGGTGACTGGCGATGACACAGTTGGTCAATTCGCTGACCCGGAAGCGGTCGAACGCCTGACCAACCTGTTTCTGGCCCGATCGCAGATCAACCAGATGAACGTTGGGAATTCGGCCAGTTCAAACGCCCTGGTTTTGCTGCAATCGATTTCCTAGAGCGGTTCAGTTTTTGGTGGATGTATGGCCTGCATTCGTGAGGTAGATTGCGCTTTGGTTGAGCATGAAGCGGTCGAGGATGGCTCCGATTGTGCGCCAAAGACTGTCGGGCGAACGCAATGCCGTGTTGCGCAGCCAGTGTTTCAGCTTTGCGAAGGCCTGTTCGATAGTGTTCAGGCCCCGCCTGTAAGGTGGTAAGAAGAGAAGGTGGGCCCCGGCGGTTCGGATCGCCTGTCTCTTGGCCTGGCTCTTGAGGCTGGCGAGGTTGTCCATCGCCACGACGTCGCCGGGGATGAGCGTCGGGACCAAGACGCGCTCGACGTTGGTGAGGAAAACGTCACCCCTCACGGAAGCGTCAAAAACCCAAGGCGCGTCGATCCGATCATGGCGCAGGGCGGCGATGAACATGGAGGGAATCTATTGGCCGAAGGGGCCGGCAGATGGTCCCCTTTTGGAAGCCATCCGCGCGACGGGGCTATGTTGGTCTTCACCCAGGTTTCGTCAATGAACACCAGCCGTGTCGTGCCAATGCGCGTCTAATGTCGCTTCCACAGTTACCGGCGGCGCTTCACATCCGGGCGGTACCCCGCGTCCGCAACCAGCGTCTTTTTTTGAAACTGAACCCGCAGCCGCGCGGGAACCGTCAGACCGTGTCGTGGCTCACGTCAATCCTGCGCTCTGCTGCCAATCTTTCCGGCAGCAACGCCAACGTTACATGTGGGCAAGCCCCTGTACCTGAACCAGAAGCCACGCCCGGAACAGCGCGAGGTTCGGCGGCGATACCTGCCCATCTGCGCCGGGCTCACCGATCCGCTCCGCGCCACACAATGCCGCGTCCATTTCACCAAGCTGAACGGCGCGACCCTGAACCGAGCCGCAACGTTGCGGCAGTTCTCGCCGGATTGCGTCGCCGCTACAACGCGTTCGCGAAGGTCGTCTGAACAAGGTTTTCTCATCCATGCTGGCCCGCCCAACCTGCATAGCCTCTGATCCACACCACTTGTCCTTTGGGAATCCTCATTCAATTCGGAGACGCGCTGAACCGCTCCAGGTTTTCGCAGCGATCGTTTTTTCTGGGGTCTGGACGTTTCTTGCACATACTTCGTTTTCGCATGCACCAAACAACGTTTCAGTACCATGCCGATATGAAGATGACCGCAAGACCTGCCGCGCAAAGGCCCAAGGTGGCAAGTGGTGCACGCACGGCGATCAGGCCCTTGGAGATCAGGCTTAGGCCGATGGCCATGCGCAACAATGCCAACAACGCCAAACCGGGAGTCTCGGTCAGCCGGATCAGGTTGGGGTTGGCGATCATTCCGAGAGGGATCACATACAGGCCCACGCCCAGCGCCATTGCCGTGGTGGCGACCTTCAACCAATTCTCTTGCACCATGCCAGATGCTATGAAGACCGCACCGCAAACAGGCGGAGTGATTGTCGAGAGCAACGCGTACCAGAATACAAACAGGTGGGCCTGTAAAGGCTCCAGCCCAAGCTGAATGAGGGCTGGCCCTGCGACGGAAACACAAATGACATAAGCAGCGGTTGTCGGCACCTCCATTCCAAGTACAAGGCAAGCGAATGCCGTAAGGAGCAGCGCTGGCCACAGCAACCCTCCAGCACCGGAAAGGATCAGAGACGTGATCTTCACGCCCAGCCCGGTGATCGACAGAACACCGATAATGATGGATGCACACAGAATGATCGAGGCGATCAGCGCAATTTGCTGTGCAGAAGTAAGCAGAGCGGATTCAACTCTTGCCCATGCTTCATCGGGGTCGACTCTCAACGTGCGATCAACAATTAACAACAACGCGCCCGCGCCGATGGCCAGACAGGATGCATATTGTGGGGTGACGCCGAGGCCGAACATGCCGAAAAGCAGCACTGCAAAGGGTACGAGGAAGAACGATGACGTGATGGCGACATCCTTCAATTCCGGCTGATCCTTGGCGTTGATGCCTTTCAAATCGGATTGTCTGGCAAAGGCATTGATGCCGACCCAGATCGCAAAAAAGTAGAGCAGAGCAGGCAATGCTGCGGCAGCCATGATTCCGGTGTAGGGAACCCCGGTCAATTCCACCATTACGAATGCACCTGCGCCCATCAGTGGCGGCATGATCTGACCACCGGAAGAGGCCACTGCCTCCACCGCACCGGCCAAACGTCTTGGATAACCCAGATTGATCATGGCAGGCAGTGTGATTGCGCCGGTCGAAGCGACATTGGCAGAGGCCGAGCCCGATATGGATCCGAACAACGCCGAGGAAATCACCGAAACTTTTGCTGCGCCGCCTTTGAGCCGCCCTGCGGCGGCCGAAGCGACGTTCATGAACCCTTGGCCGGCCTCGCCCGCGTTCAGAACCGCACCGAATATGACGAAAATTGCGACGACGCTCACCGAAACGGCAGTCAGCGATCCCCAGATGCCACCCTCGGCAATTGTCATGGTGCCGAGGAAACTCTTGATTGGTGTGCCCGAATGGCCGAATTCGCCGGGGATGTTCTGGCCAAGCATAGCATATGCCAGTGCGATAGCTGCGACCAGGGGCAAGGGCCAGCCGATCGCACGGCGTGCCGCTTCCAGAACGCAGGCCAGCAGGGTTACAGAGACACCGATCTGGAAGTTGCTTTCCAGAAAACCGTATTGGTCCCCAAGAGCAACATGGTTCCACGCAATCCAGCAGGACGCGAGCATTCCTAATACCGCGAATATCCCGCCGGAGATAAGCTGCGCTTGGCCGCGCGCGGCAAAGACAAATACCCAGGGCAGCACCAGAGCCATGTGCAATGGCCGCGACACAAGGTTGGGCACCAACCCCCAAAAGATCAGCCCGATGTGATAGGCCACCAGAACGGCGGCAAACAGCACCCAAAGTGGTTTCCATCGAATCGGCTGATCATCGTGCAACATGTACCCGCACCCAAAAACAAGGCCGGGCGCGGTGGCCCGGCCTTACCCTTGTTTTCTTACACTTACATCTGGGCTTTGGTCAGGGCCATCCCGACCTCCTTGTAATATCGAACCGCACCGGGGTGAATGCGTCCTTCGATATTACCCATCAGGCTTTCATCCACACCATTCCACCATGGTGCGGCGTCACCCATCGCGGCTTTGCTTTCCCAGAAGGTCTTGGTCAGCTTGTATGCAGTATCATCGTCCATCTTGGTGGTGCCATAGGCAACCACCGGCAGCGACGTGGTGACAATGTCACTGTCCTGCCCGGCATAGGTGCCAGCTGGAATGACCAACCGGGCGCGTTTTGTCTGCGCAATCTGCTCTTCGCTGAGCGACAGGATGTTGACACCGGTCGAGGCCGCCGCTTCGATAACATTCGGAGCAGGGTAAGAACCTGCGGTCACAAACGCATCGATCTGTCCATTTTTCAATGCGGGCACGGCGTTGGATAATTCTACTTCCGCCAATTCAACCTTGCCCTCAAGACCAAAGAGCTTGAGATACTTCTCGCCCTCCCGTGCGCCGAACGATCCCTTGCCTAGAAGCACGGTCTTGCCTTCAAGGTCAGCAAAACTGGTGATCCCGGCATCAGAGCGAGAGACAAAATGCATTGTCAGTGAGGGAATCGGAAACAAGGCACGGATCTCGTCAAAGGCTGGGTCGCCCTTGCCTTCGAACATCGCCTTGCCGGCCTGGGCGAGGCGCACCAACGCCGGCGGTGTCGTGAACACGTAATCGCCGCCGCGGGCCTTAACTTCCATCACGTTCTGGACGGACCCCTGACTTTCCTCGACCGTCACGATAACATCAGATTCGGCCTTCATTGCTTCGGCTATCTGCACCGCCATTTGATAGTAGGAAGAGGTGGATTTGGCGGATTTGTATGTCACACGGGTTTCGGCAAAGGCCGATGCGCCTGTCAGGGCAAGTGCAGCAAAGGCTCCTGCCAGAATTTTAACGGATATCATGTAGTCCTTCCTTTCTCGTGGCAGCTATCTGCCTGTGCAACGATGTGGTCCCTGGCATTCAATTCGGATCACCGTCACGTTTTGACGTGCCGTAGTGTTTGGATGTTTCGTAATAATCTTCAAAACCGATCCTGCGGCGCAACTCAACAAAATCCATCCGTCCCGGGCGTTCATCGTTGCGCATGCTGCGCAGGGTGTTGACCATGGCCTGCATCGCCGCGGCCATCAGGGACAGTGGATAGGCAGCAATTGAATACCCGATGTCCTGCAACGCGGCATGCGGCAAATCGGGTGTTTCACCACCTTCAACGATGTTGGCCATTTTGGGCCCCGGAAGCGATCGGCAAATCTCTTGCATTTCCGCTTCACTGCGTGGGGCTTCGACAAAGAGGATATCTGCACCCAGTGCGGCAAAGCGCTCGGCGCGGGCAATCGCCTCGGAAAGCCCATGCTCGTGTCGGGCGTCTGTACGTGCGAGAATCAGGATATCGCCGCCCATTTCGCGCAGTTTCGTGCGTGCATCTGCCGCGGCGCGAATCCGGTCGAACGCCTCGTCTCGCCCGACCACCGATTTACCTGGTGTATGACCACAACGTTTCGGGGCCAATTGATCCTCGATCATGACAGCTGCACAGCCGGCACGCGCAAAACCTGTCACGGTGCGCCGCACGTTCATTGCGTTGCCGTACCCGGTATCGCCATCGCCAATCAGCGGTATTTCGACTGAATCAACGATGTTGCGGACCTGATCGATTACTTCTCCATAACTCATCAAGCCGAGATCCGGCGCCCCGATCCGGCTGGCCGACGCGGCAAAACCCGACATGAACGTCAGATCATATCCTTCCTGGGCAATCAGTTTGGCAGACAACGCGTCAAAACAACAGGGCATGATGTGGCAGCGGTCTTGGTCCAAAAGGGCGCGCAACTTGGCGGTTTGGTTCATCGGTTCACCATTTGAAAGGGATATAGAGAGCGAGGTCGGGCCATATGAAAAGGAACACGGCCGTGACCAGTAGCAAGGCAAGGAATGGCAGCACCCCGCGCGCCACATCGCCGAGAGAGGCCCGCGCCACTGCCTGGATAACATACAGGTTCAAGCCAACCGGCGGCGTGATCAGGGCACATTCCACCATGATCACCATGAAAATGCCGAACCAGATCGGGTCGAACCCCAGCGCCATGGCTGCGGGTAACAGAACCGGTGTCATGATCAGGATCATGGACAGGGCCTCAAACACCAGCCCCATCAGCAAGAGCACACCCGACACAAGCAGGATAAACACCAGTGGGCCGTCGATGTTTGCAGCGATAAAGGCCGAAATTTCCTGCGGGATACGATAGAGCGCGATGGCTTTGCCAAAGATTTTGGCGCCGGCAATAATCAACAGGATCGCGGTTGTGGTCACCGCGCTGTCGCGGACCGCCTCCCACAGCTTGACCCAGGTCAGCGTGCGCAGGAAAATGGCAGTGATCACAAGGGCGGCAGCAAAACCGACCGCCGCAGCCTCGGTCGGGGTGAATGCCCCGGAATAGAGGCCCCCAACGATCAGCAGCGCCAGTGCCAGCGACGGCATGGCGCGCAGTGTCGCCGTGACCCGATCGTTCCAGTCGGCCTTGGCCATTGGCGAATAGTGATCAGAAAACCGGGCGTGCAACATGGCAAAGCCGATGAATAGACCCACCAGCAAGATCCCTGGGCCAATCCCGGCCAGAAACAGCGCAATCACCGATTCCTCGGCGACAAAACCGAAAACGATCATCGGGATCGAGGGCGGGATTAGGATGCCAAGCGTGCCGCCCGCTGCGAGCAACCCCAAAACGAACCGCCGATCATAGCCTCGGCTGACCATCTCGGGGATGGCCACCGTTCCAATGGTGGCAGCGGTGGCAACAGAGGATCCAGAGATCGCGGCAAACAGTCCGCAACTGAGGATTGTGGCGACGGCCAACCCGCCTGGCCAGTGGCCGACCCATGCCTGGACGGCCGCAAACAGGTCCCGCCCGACCCCGCCTTTCAAAAGGACATTTGACATCAAAAGGAACAGCGGCACCGCCAGGAGAATGAACCCGTCCAGGGTGGAAAGGATCGCCTGAGGGGCCATCAGCGGAGAAAACCCGCCCAGCACCAGCATGCCCAGTCCCAGACCGCCCAAGGCAAAAGCCACGGGTACCCCCAGCAGCAGCAACCCGAACAGACAAGCCAGGATCGCGATGATGGTCACTCGTGGCTGCTCCCCAATGTGGTCAAGCCGGGCTGGCGGAGTCCGATCAACTCGACCACCGCCTGAGCCGTGAGCAACGCAAATCCGACCGGGACAGATAGTTCGTTGATCCAGATCGGCAGGTTCAGAAGTGATCCTGTGGTTCGACCACGCGTGAAACTGTCGTGGAAGATGTCCCAGCCCCAGATCGTCACGATCACCGAAAAGACAATAATGGCCACCAGAGAAACCGCCACGCAAAACCTCTGAGCGGTTGATGGCAAAAGATTTGTCACTGCATTTACCGTGATATGTCTCCTCAGGTTCAACACCCAGGCCATCGCCAACAGGCAGCCCCAAATCAGGCAAAGCTGGCTCAGCTCAGCGGCCCAAATCGTGGGTTTGACAAAAAAGTACCGCGCGGTCACTTCGTAGGTCAGCATCGCGCCGGTCGCGGCCAAAAGGCATGCTCCCAGAATGCCCGCCCAGCGGGAGAGTGTGATTACAAAACGCATCGGGATATCGTCGGGCGGCCGATTTGGCCGCCTGGTTTCATTTGCAGGCCGGTCAGTTGCTGGCCGCTTCGAGCACGGCTTTGCCCTTGTCGCCCGCTGCCGCCAGGTAAGCGTCATAGACTGGCTGCGCCACGGCTTTCCATGCGGCGAGGTCGTCATCGCTGAGCGCGACCACGGTCATGCCGTTTTCCTTTGCGGCGGCAAAGGCGTCGGCCTCGATTTCCGAAACCCGGTTGCGTACGTCTTCTTGCGCCACTCTCGCCGCTTCGCCGATCTGGCTGCGGATTTCCGAGGACAAACCGTTCCACCAGTCGGTATTCACCACGACGACGAATTCAATATCGGCATGGTTGGTCACGGTGATCGTATCCATCACTTCCCAAAGCTTGCGTGACTTCACGCCAGAGACACCTGTCATGCCAACATCGACGGTACCGCGCTGATATGCGAGGTATTGCTCCGACCCGGAAATCAGGGTGGGCGCACCGCCGGCAGCAGTGACGAAATCACCAAGTGTCTTGCCAAAGACCCGCACTTTCTTGCCCTTCATGTCAGCCGGAGTCTTTATCGGGCCGCCATTGGACAGCATGATCGCACCGCCATACGCTTGCCAATAGAGGATCTGGCCACCGGTCTTGGCAACTTCCGCCTCTATCACGGTGCGTACGGGGCTGCCTTCGGCCACGGCAGAGCGAACCTTTTCTTCGGAATTCAACAGAAACGGCATGTAGAACACGTCCACCACCGGAGCATCACCGACATAGCGGGTGAGAGAGGCGACTCCGGCCTCAATTGCGCCCGAGCCCACAGCAGCCGGGACCTCCTTGTCCTTGTAGAGCGTTGCGCTGTCATAGATTTCAACGTCGATGGCGCCACCGGTCCGCTCCTCGACCTCTTTCTCAAACATTAGAAGGTTCTGGCCCAGATGACTTTTCAAAGGCAGCTGCAGCGAAATCCGCATTTTTTCAGCGGCCTGCGCGCCGCCACCCAAAATGGCGAGACCCAGAGTGGCTCCCAATACGTGTTTCAGCATATTCTTTCCTCCCAGAAATTCACCGAACGAACTTAGCCGGAAGGTCGACACGCGCAAATACCTTTTGTTGGCGCCCGTATCGGGTGGATGTCGGTCCGGACAGTGCCCTTTCTGGCTTGCGCTTCCCGGTCGTGTCTCCGGGTCCATGGCCTGCAAACGCTTTGATTTCACCTTTGACCGGGGTCCCGGTAAGTTCAAAGGTGCAAAACTGACCGCATCGTCCCGACACAATCGCGCGTTCCACAATCCAATCCATTGTGGAATTGGTCGGCGTGAGAGGATTGCAAACGCGGCTCCCTGCGTCCCGGAGCCGTTGTGAAGCTTTGCCCCCTCGCAACCTTTGAATCATCGAGGACGGCAATCGTTCGGCTAGCCCGGCATTTCGCATTTCATCGCGATATCACGGCAGTGCCGGTTCGGTCCGGTCAAACCCTCGACCCCACCAGGGTTCAACTGACTTACAGCTTGCCGAACCCTTGCTGCGGGCACTATTGCCGAATTCCAGCGGATCACATTGGCTTTATCCGCAAGCCATTCTTGGTTGACCTTCCAGTCGGTGGATGCCCGAAATTGGCACGCACACCCACGCAACCCACAAGTGGGCAAACAAGGCAGGGCATTCAACATGAACAAAACTATCGGCATTGGAATCGCGGTTTTGGCTGTCGCAGGAGTTGGCGCCTACAAGGTTTCATATGGCCAATCCAAAGGAAATCAATTGGCAGCTTCGAGCATCACGGGGTCAGCATTGGTTGAGATAGCGCTTCCAGAACAGCTATCGGAAAACGCTCAGATCGGACAGCGGGCATACGATGCGTCTTGCATGGCGTGTCACGGTCCGAACGCTGTAGGACAGGACGGGGTAGCTCCCCCGCTTGTCCACAAGATCTATGAGCCGGGCCATCACGCCGATGAATCCTTTCAGCGGGCCGTGGCCTTGGGGGTCAAATCGCACCATTGGCGGTTTGGCGATATGGCACCGGTCGAGGGGCTGACCAGGGCCGATGTCAAGATGATCATCGGCTATGTTCGCGAGCTGCAAAGAGCCAACGGCATCAATTGAGGACTTCCCATGAAACACATCCTACTGGCCGGGCTGGTCTGCGTGTCAGCGACTTTTGCTCTGGCCCATTCGAAAATTAACTCCACAACACCGGCCGACGGGGCAGCAGTGGCAAATATGCCCGAGACGGTCAGCATGACATTTGCCAAGCCCATTCGCCTGACCCGGGTGGACATGACCTACATGGATCGCCCGACTGTTCAGCTGGAACTTGGCAGCAAACTCCGATCTGGCACTGATCACACGGTGCCGGTTCAGGACATGGGTACAGGCCTGTATCGGATCGAATGGCGTGGGTTGGGAACGGATGGCCATGTCATGCAGGGTGCCTTCACCTTTGAGGTAGAGTGACGCATGCCGGACGCTTGGGGGATTGCCTCGATCATTGTCAAATTCACTCTCTACATTGGCGTTTTCGGGGCGACTGGGATCGTTATGATCCGTCTCGTGTTCGCAGGGCTTGTCACTCCGGTCGATCGCGTATTGCGCCGTACCGCCATTGCCGCCGGGCTGCTGGCAATGGCGGCAACATTCGCGAGCTATACCTTTCGCGGTGCGATGTTGACGGGCGAGGCCAGCGGCATGATCGACCCCGAGATGTTGGGCCTGCTGTGGAATACACCCGTGGGGGCCGCATTCGCCACCCGCCTGTCTGGCTTGCTTGTTTTGATCCTTGGATTGGTTCTTTCCGGACCCGGGCGATGGATTTCTGTATTGGGTGGCGTCATTGCCCTGTCGTCCTTTGCCCGGATCGGTCACGTGCTGGATCAAGGGGGCGTTTTCTTGAGATTGCTTCTATTGCTGCATCTGGTCGGGATATCGTTCTGGATCGGCGCCCTGCTGCCGCTGAAACAACTGGCCAAGGACGAAGCGCAACTCGGTCTTGCAGCCACACTCGGCCATCGGTTCGGACAGATCGCGACATTGGTTGTGCCAGCATTGCTTGTTGCGGGGGGCCTCATGTTGTGGCGACTGGCAGGTAGCCGGGACGTCATCTTTGGTACTGCCTACGGTTGGGCGTTGATGGTGAAGATCGCAACCGTCAGCTTCTTGCTGGCTCTGGCCGCCGCCAACAAACAGCGCTTCGTCCCTCAGATGCAAGCCGGGGATGCCAGTGCCGCCCGGCATCTGAGCAAGTCCATTGCACTTGAATGGTTCACATTTCTGTTCATCCTGCTGGTCACCGCGATCTTGTCCAGCGTTCTTACCCTTCAGACGTGAGTGGCCCTATGAATAGACGAAGTTTCCTGATGACCTCGGCGGTGGCTGTTACCTTGCCATCATTTGGTTTGGCGGACAGGCGCCAAGTACTGCGGGCTGAACCGGTTTCGGTTCAGATACTGCCTGACGGGTCGCCGCCGACAGATATGTGGGGGTTCAACGGTTCGATGCCGGGGCCGGAAATCCGCGTCAAACAGGGGCAACCGGTTGATGTGAACTTCGAGAACAAGTTGACGCAGCCTTCGTCTGTGCACTGGCATGGAATTCGGATCGACAATGCCATGGACGGGGTGCCGGGGCTGACGCAGGACACCGTGCCTGTCGAAGGAAACTTTGACTATCGGTTTCTTGCCCCCGACGCCGGGACGTATTGGTATCATTCACATGATCGATCCTGGGAACAGGTCGCCCGTGGTCTCTTTGGCCCGCTGATTGTCGAAGAAGCATCGCCTCCCGATGTGGATCACGATCTCACTGTCCTGATTGATGACTGGCGTCTCACCGAAGACGGCGAACAAGCCGGCGGATTTGATAGTATGCATGATCGCGCCCACGCTGGGCGGCTTGGCAACTTTGCTCGTGCTTTGATTACGTCCACGGCCCAAGTGCGGCAGAGTGATCGGGTTCGTCTGCGGCTGATCAACGCCGCCACTGACCGGGTGTTTTCTGTGGATGTGACGGGTGTGACCGGTATGATCGTGGCCTTGGACGGGATGCCCCTGACCACACCAGAGCTTCTGACCCGTCTGGTGCTGGCCCCGGCCCAGCGGGTGGATATCATTGCCGACGTTGTGTCCGAAGAAAACGTCGAATTCTTCTTCCCTGCCAATGGCTCTCCCTATCTGCTTGGCCAGATCGCGGTCGAGGGCACCAATATGTCCCGCTCAGCTGCCCCAATTGCGCCCTTGCCGCCAAATCGCGTTGCCGAGCCCGATATGGCGAATGCCGCCAGACTTGACCTCGTGATGCAAGGCGGAGCCATGACCTCCCGTATGATGATGCGCGACGGCATCTGGGCCTTCAATGACATCTCCGGAATGGGCGAGGCCCCGATGTGGCAATTCGAGCATGGCCAAACCGCCCGGATCAGTTTGCGCAACGACACACGCTTCGCACATGGCATCCACCTGCATGGTCATCACTTCCATGAAGTTGATCCAAATGGCACGATTGGCCCATTGCGGGACACGACCTTGGTCGCGGCCGGTGAACAGCGCGACATCGTTTGTGTCTTTGACAATCCCGGAAATTGGCTGCTGCATTGCCATATGCTGGGTCATCAGGCAGCCGGGATGAAAACCTGGGTGCAGGTCGCGTGACGCGGCGGATGCAATTTCCAAGTGGTGAACGAGGCCATCGCCAGGTTTCGGACCGACCGAGGTAATGGAGACTCTTCAGGGCAGCCATTTCACGTCTTCCATCTGGACAAACGGCCAGCGCCGGTCTGGCGTGTGCATTTCGATGGACGGCAAGGCGCGGTTCCTTGACAACATCTTCTTCGAACGTTGAGGCGATGCTGAAATCCGAACGCGTCTACCAACATGCCTGTGAGACCGGATCAGAGGCCAAGGCCAATGTCGAACGGATCGCGTCCTGCGATCACAAACGACCACGTTCTTTCTGGGCGGCGGACCACCAGCCGTGCTCTGTCGGCACTGAAGTGAAACAAACAGACCCACTTGCGGGGCTCCAAACATCACCTGGCGGGCAACGTATCAGCCGGCGCAGAGAGTAACCCAATCCATGCCGAATACTGGCCAAGCATTGCGGATTGGCTCACGGAATCAGAACCTTGGCGAAGATATGGGCAAGGGTATTCCACGTGAACATCCACGTGGCATTGTGCAACTCGTGCGGGATGGCCTGGAGTTGCAAGGTTGATATTTCGCGTATGTTCTTGATTTCATTGGTCGGAGTGAGAGGATTCGAACCTCCGGCCCCTGCCTCCCGAAGACAGTGCTCTACCAGGCTGAGCTACACTCCGACCGTTGTGCGTGCGGATTACAGACGTGGCTGGGCTTTGGCAAGCCCAATCATTTCCGTTTGCGGAACACCTTGGAAAAAGCGCCGACACGCAATCCCGCCGGCAGTCCGACTCTGGTTCTTGTCTCCAGCACGGGTTTGTTCTGCGATGCGGCTCCACCAGATTCACGGCGCAGGATGTATATCCCGCTGGCAATGATGATGGCCGCTCCGACATATGTCATCTTGTCCGGCGTCTCGTCGAACAGAATGGCTCCGAAAAAAGCCGCCCAAAGGATCTGGGAATATTGCATCGGGGCAACCACAATCGCGGTTCCCCTGCGGTAGGCGGCGACCATGCAGGACATGGCAAGAAGAACAAGAACCGAAACGATAGCCAGAGCGCCCAAATCAAGAATCGGCATCGGCCGATAGACAAAGGGCAGCGCAACGGCCATCAGCGCGAAACTTGCCAACATCGGGAACAGGATCATCAGAACCGGGCGTTCTTCGTTGCCGATCCGACGTACCACGATCGAGTTCAGCGCGCCAAACACTGCGGATACGAGCGCCGCAGTATGGCCAAAACCCAGTTCGGCCGACCCGGGCCGCAATACGACAAGCACACCGATCAAACCGACCACCACCGCCAGCCCGCGACGCAGACGCACGGTTTCGCCAAGCATCGGCACCGCCAGTACCGTGATCAGCAGCGGGGCGGCGAAAAGTATCGCATACACCTGCGCCAACGGCAGAACCGAGAAGGCATAGAACGCGCTGACCGAAGCCGTGACGCCGGACAGGCTGCGCAGCAGCATCCACCAGGGATGCACCGGGCGCAGGGTTTCCGGAGATTTCTCGCGGATCAGCGAAAGCGTAATCAGCGGGAAAGTCAGCAGCGAACTGAAAAAAACGATCTGGAACGGCGAATAGGCGCCGCCCAGATACTTGATCAGAACGTCGTGGGTGGAAAAAATCGCGAATGCGGCAAGCCCGAACAGAGCGCCTGTCAGGTTCGCGTGCTGATCTGAAGTACTCGAACCCATCAGGCCGGCCGTTTCAATTCTTGGTAGCCTGACAAAAGTGTCGGCCTTCAGGTATCAGAGGCTGTCATCCAGCGCGGCGAGGATCGCATCGCCCATCTCGGTTGTGGAAACGGGCTCGACACCTTCTTCACCGATCAGATCGGCGGTGCGCAATCCGTCGGCCAGCACCTTTTCGACCGCCTGTTCCAGACGCGTCGCCTCATCCCCCAGATCAAAGGAATAGCGCAGCGCCATGGCAAAGCTGAGGATGCAGGCGATCGGGTTGGCCTTGCCCTGACCGGCGATATCCGGTGCAGACCCATGTACCGGTTCATACAGCGCCTTGGGACGGCCATTTGCCATCGGCGCGCCGAGGCTTGCCGATGGCAGCATCCCGAGGCTTCCGGTCAGCATCGCCGCGGCGTCGCTCAACAGGTCGCCGAACAGGTTGTCGGTCACGATCACGTCGAAT
>CAYGNE010000022.1:0-26771 GCA_964351155.1 uncultured Rhodobacterales bacterium
CAGCCCATTCGGCAAATGCCCTGATATCATCCACACTGACGGTCTTGCCGTCCTCGAACCGCAGCATGTTTTCAAGCACCACTTTCAAGGCAGCGGGCAATCTTGCAAAATCACCTAGCCCCGCTTCGGTCGCGGCAGGGATCGAATAGTAGGAGACCGCGGTGCCGTTCACGCTCCGTTTTTTGCGGGTCTTGGCGGTGTCCTGTCCGACGGAAATGGGCATCCGGTGGTCTCCCTCTGAAGAGTCTGGATAATGGGAATTCGCTGATCGCTGTCTGCATCAGGAGCGCGTGGGGATCAATAGCGTTCGCGGGGGTGCGACGATATGTATACCATTGTATGCAGAATTCTGTCGAACTTGATCACGCACCACACGACGGTCTCAAGAAACCTTGATTGGTCAATCTCGCGCGCCAGCGCTAGACCGGGTTCAGGAATAGGAAAGATCCCAAGGAATGAAATCGTTTGCCCGCGCCATTCTTGCACTGTGCGCCCTCACTGCAACGCCCGCGATGGCTCAGGATAGCCCGGTTGTTGTAGAGCTTTTCACCTCGCAAGGCTGCTCGTCCTGTCCGCCTGCGGATGCGCTTCTGATCGAACTGTCTGAACGGCGTGATGTGATCGCCCTGGCACTGCACGTGGATTATTGGGACTACATCGGCTGGAAGGACGAATACGCGCGACCGGAAAACACACGGCGTCAGCGGGCCTATGCCCATTTTGCCGGGCGCAATATGATCTATACACCGCAGATGATCGTCAACGGGCAGGATGATGTTGTCGGGGCCCGCGCAATGGAACTGGTCGAACTTATCGAAAAGCACAAATCCCGCGCGCCCGGCGCAGTATTGCAGACCACGCGCAGCGCCGGCGTCCTGATGATCCACGCCGAACCGGCAGGTCCGCTGACCGGTCCTCTGACCGTGCATCTGGTCCGGTTCACGCCCCGGAAAACCGCACATATCACGCGCGGCGAGAATGCGGGTCGGGAACTCGAATACGCCAATGTCGTGGATGACTGGACGGTTGTCGGTTCATGGGACGGGCAGCAACCACTGGACATACGTACCGCTCTCGACGGAGACCGGCCCGCCGCCGTTCTTATCCAGACACCTGGGCCGGGCGAGATCGTCGCAGCCGCTCTGAGCAGATAGGACCTTTCAGGCCGGTTTCCACCGCCGGTGAATCCAGAACCATTGGTCCATATGCGCGCGCACCAGTTCCTCGAGCCCGTCATTGATCGCCTGAGTCATGGTTTCCGGATCCGAATGCAGGATCGGCTCATGCATCACGATCTCGAAGTTCAGACCGTCAGGCTGGCGCACCGCATAGACAGGGATCAACGCGGCATCGTGTTTCAGGGCGAGTTCCGCCGGCACAGTGGATGTGATCGCCGGTTGACCAAAAAACTCCAGAATCTTGCCATCCTGGACATGCAGGTCACCGACAATGGCTATGATGCCACCACTCTTGAGATGCCGGACCATCTCGATCATGCCGCGCCGGCCCTGTTCGAACATCGGCTGGCCGATACTGGATATGGTTTGCAGGTAG
Organism: uncultured Rhodobacterales bacterium; assembly: GCA_964351155.1. Lineage (GTDB taxonomy): Bacteria > Pseudomonadota > Alphaproteobacteria > Rhodobacterales > Rhodobacteraceae > CAYGNE01. The sequence continues at coordinate 1,555 of CAYGNE010000022.1, forward strand.
TGGTCGTTGAAATAAGGGTTTGCCATGCGTCGATACAGGGCGCCCATTTCATATCCCAGTGAAATCAGCTTTGCCCGCGCCGCATCATAATTGCCAAAGTGTCCGGTCATCAAAATGACCGGACGCCCATGTTTGCGGGCGGTTTTCAATGCGTCCAGTCCCGGCCCGCCGATGGGGGCCGCCCGCGCTCGGTCGATAAAATCCTCTCCGGCATAAAGCTCGATGAGGGTCCGCCCGGCATTGTCCGGAACGGCTCGACACAGGCGTTTGACTTCCTTCTCGGGCAAGTCAGGGCAGGTCATGTGCAAATTGGTCCGCACGCGCCGGTCAAATCCGGCCAGCGGGGCCATCAGGTGGGATACGAGCCATCCCATCGCCGGGATGCGCGCGCGATAGGGGATCAGCCCGATCATCCCGATCAGACCACGCAGAAAAAGGTTTGCGACAAAGTACCGGGCGCGGTCGAGGCGGGAAAGATCGGAAAATTCTGCCGGCATTTCTGGGGTCTCAACCGCGCTGCGTTTCGCGATGCCAGACATACAGACCGGCCCCCGCGATCACAAGAGCGCCGCACATGGTCCAGAAATCGGGAAACTCGGCAAAGAACAGGGCCCCCCAACAGGTGGCAAAGATCAGTCCGGTGTACGCATACGGTGCCAGCATGCTGGCCTCGCCAATGTTGAAGGCGCGGATCAGGGCCAGTTGGCCGAAGGTGCCAAACAGCGCAATCAGAGCGATCAGGCCCCACGCGATCGCGTCGGGTGTCTGCCAAACGAAGGGTACGGCAAAACTCAGCAACACTGTTCCGACCAGGCCGGTGTAAAACATTGATGTCCAGACATCTTCGTCGGGCCCGAGCCGCCGGGTCAGCAACGTGTAGGCAGAGTAGCAAAAGGCCGCGCCGAGCGGGAGCAGGGCAAAAGGCGAGAAGACCGCGCTGCCCGGCCGGATGATGATCACTGCGCCGAACAGGGCAGCTGCGATTCCGACCACGCGACGGGGACCCAGTGCCTCGCCCAGAAACAGTGCCGCCCCAAGGGTGATCAGCACAGGGTTCACCGCCATCAGCGCGGCGGCGTCGGACAGCGGGATCAAGCTGATCCCGGTGAAAAACAACACTGTTGCACTCATCAGCAGGATCGAACGCAGTAGCTGCAGACCGGGGTATCTCGCCCGCACCACCTGCCCAAGGCGCGGCGCGACAAGGACGAGAACGACAGTCATGTGCCCGGCATACCGGGCCCAGACGGCGGGAAGCACGCCAATGCGCGGAGCCAGGGCCTTGGCGCAGACATCCATCAGTGTGAAACAGAGGATCGCGGTGATCATCAACAGGATCGCGCGGCTGCGTGTTTCCAGGACACCGGCTGCGGTCATTGGCCGAGCCGCGCCGCGAAGGAACTCGCTCGCGCGGTTGCTGTCGGGAAAACTGTCATGACGACACTGATAGGCAAGCTCGACCGGCAAGTCTATCGGTGGCTTGAAAATGGCCTCGCACAATGTCACCCACCGGCTTGTGTTTTGCCGGGGCTGTGGGGATTGCAACGGAGAAGCCGACAAATGTCTGGCGGTCGCACCGTCAGAAAGCGCGCCCTGTGCTTATCATGACGCTCAACCGTCTTCCTCGTTTTCCCCGGGAACGATCAGCTCCAGTTCACCGGCCTGCTCGCGTTCCCGAATGGCGGTGATCACCGCATTCATCGCCGCTTCGCCATCGCTGGTCTTCACGCTGCCCTTTTCCGCTACCTCTTCGCGCAAGTTGTCGGCCAGCCTGCTGGACATGTTGCCGAGCAGGAACTCCGCCGCCGCCGCATTGGCGTCGTCCGTGGCCGCCGCAAGCGCGGTGACCAGAACATCCTGATCCACCTCGCGGACCACTCCGGGAACATCACGGGGCGACAGACGTTGCGGGATATGTGAAAAAATGAAGATCGATTTTCGCACCTTCAGCGCGAAATCAGAGTCGGTTTCGTCCAGGCCGGTCAACATTTCATCCCGGGTCGCGGCGGCAGACTGGTTCAGGATCGCACCGATTCGCGCGCCGGGTTCGTCACTGAAGGCGACCGCTGGCTTGTCATCCAACTGACTGGCCAGTGACAAGCCGATCCGGTCCACCGCCTCGGGTGTCACCTGACCGGTCTGAGAAACTGCATACGTGATGCGCCGCGCCAGCGGCCCGGGGAGAACGGACAACAACGCTGCAGCCTTGGCAGTATCCAGTTTGGACAACAGGACCGCGGCCACTTCGATACTCTCGGCCTTGGCCATTTCGCCCAGATCCTCGACCGGCAGGGCGCGCAAACGGACCCACGGATCACCGGCTTGCCTGACGCCGGCCTCTTTGCGCAGGCGGGCGGCGGTCTGCGGGCTTATCTTGCCATCCAGGACTGAAAGCGCTTCAGCCAGCCCCTTGGGAAAGGCCAGTCCGATCCCGTCCAGTGCGCTGGCGAATTCCTCGACCACGGAAAACAGGGTGGTGCGGTCGACCAGACCCATCGAGCCCATCTGTTGAATCAACATGGCCTGCAGATCGTCCGGCAAATCTTCCAGTGGCAGGTCGGCACCTTCGTTCAACAGCAGCCGCACGACGATGGCGGCCTTTGCCTTGCTGCCCAATGGCCTTGGTTGCGGCGCGGCGAGGCCAGCCGGTTCGATGTGCGGCTGTGCCATCGGCAAACGGGTGAGTGCCGTTTCCTTTTGCATCTGTCTGACCTTGTACTCATGCCCTGTTGCGGGGATGAGGCACATTAGGTCGAGAGCCGTAAAAAAAGCCTGAAAATCAGTAGCTGTATGTCGATCCTGTCAGAATGGCCTGGCGCAGCGATGCCTCGGCCCATGTCCCTGTTCCGCCACGCGCCTTGATCTCTTGCCACTGGGCGATGGCCTCGTCCATCCTGCCTTCTTCGACATGACCCTGTCCCATATAGGACCGCGCGAGGATGTTGTCCGGGTTGCGCGTGATCGCGTGGGTATAGAACGTGTTAGCCAGCTCGAGATTTCCCAGTTTGCGATGGGTAAATCCCCAATAGGTCAGGACCCGGTCATCGTTCTGATCCGCCATTTCGCGCAGAACGCCCTGCGCGTCGCCATACCGCCCGGCATAGGCAAGTTCCCGTACGGCTTCGTACAGGGTGTCGCTATCCAACGATGCGCCCTTGGGCTTCACGCACTTTCCGCTTGTCGCGTCCCAGACCTTGACGCCCTTGCAGGACTTGGTGGTGGCTGTCGGTTTCGGCGGTTTTGTCGGCTGCGGGAAGGGGCTGTCACTGGCTGCAAAGGCCAAAGCGGGAAAAACAAGGAAAATGGTCAGAAGAAAACGCATGATTGGATCCGTGATGATGAGGGAACTGGTGAAAGGTGAACTGGAACAGAAAATACACGGGGCAATGCATATGCACTTGCCCAAACAGGCATCGGATCAGCTGTGGATTCAGCTGCTGACTTGTTCCACACAGGTTTGCGTGGCGTGATCCCACACAGTGCCAGGCGCACAGGATTGCGCCTGGTTTCCGCGGTCGGAACAATAGGCATAGGACAGGGCCGGTACCAGGATCAGTACCAACGCCGCCAAACCGGTTCTGAGGGTCATGTCTTCCTCCAATGGGCTTCGTGCGGTCGGTCCGAATTCGACATAACTCTACCGCGAGATGCATGTTTCTCAAAACGAAAACGGCCCACAATGGCGTGATCTCGCCGGTGCGGGCCACTCAATCTGTGGCCGGTGTCCGATTATTCCTTGAAAACGCGCGAAAAAATCGTGTCGACGTGTTTGGTGTGATAGTCGAGGTCAAACTTTTCCTCGATCTCATCGGCTCCGAGCGCCGCCACAACATCCGCATCCGCAAGCAACTCGGTTTTGAAATCCTTGCCTTCTTCCCAAACCTTCATCGCATTGCGCTGCACCATTCGATAAGCATCCTCGCGGCTCACCCCGGCCTGCGTCAACGCCAGCAGGACCCGCTGACTCATCACCAACCCGCGAAATTTGTTCATGTTGGCCAGCATGTTGTCAGGGTACACCACCAGCTTGTCGATGACGCCGGTCAGGCGAGACAGGGCGAAATCAAGTGTGATGGTGGCGTCGGGGCCAATATTGCGCTCGACCGAACTGTGGCTGATGTCGCGTTCGTGCCAGAGCACCACGTTTTCCATGGCCGGGACAACCGCCATCCGACCCAGCCTGGCCAGGCCGGTCAGGTTCTCGGTCAGCACCGGGTTGCGCTTGTGCGGCATCGCGGAGGAGCCTTTTTGTCCCTTGGAGAAAAACTCTTCGGCCTCAAGAACCTCTGTGCGCTGCATGTGGCGGATTTCGGGGGCGACATTCTCGATGGAACTGGCGACGACACCAAGGGCTGCAAAGAACGCGGCATGGCGGTCGCGCGGAATAACCTGTGTGGAAATCGGTTCCGGCTCGAGTCCCATCTTGGCGCAGACATGTTCCTCGACTGCCGGATCAATATTGGCGAACGTTCCGACAGCGCCTGAAATCGCCCCGGTGGCAATTTCCATCCGCGCCTTTTTCAACCGGTTCAGGTTGCGGTCCATTTCTGCATAGAACCGGGCAAAGGTCAGCCCCATGGTGGTCGGCTCGGCGTGAATGCCATGGCTGCGCCCGATGCGAACCGTATCCTTGTGTTCATGTGCCCGGCGTTTCAGGGCGGCCAGCAACCCCTTCATGTCTTCGATCAAGATATCCGCCGCGCGCACCAGTTGGACGTTGAAGGTCGTGTCCAGGACGTCCGAGCTTGTCATCCCCTGGTGTACAAAGCGGGCCTCGTCGTTGCCGATGATCTCGGCGAGGTGGGTCAGAAATGCGATCACGTCATGCTTGGTTACCGCTTCGATCTCATCAATGCGCGCAACGTCGAATTCCACATCCCTTGCCTTCCACACGGCTTCGGCGTTTTCGCGCGGGATCACCCCCAGATCGGCTTGTGCGTCACAGGCATGGGCCTCGATCTCGTACCAGATCCGGAACTTTGTCTCGGGCGACCAGATGGCGACCATGTCAGGGCGGGAATAGCGAGGGATCATTGGCAAGAGCACCTTTTTGTGGTTGTGCGGGGGTTGCGCCGCCTCATAGACCGGCGCGTGCGGCGCGACAAGACAGGAGCGAAAAAGTGGGACGGAATGCCCTGAACCCCGCATCTTCTGGAACGACGGTCTTGCGTGTCGGGGCATACGGACGCATGTCTGGGCTAGAACATGGCATCTGATCCGCGTCGCCTGAATGATTTTGCGGGCCAGTGGCATTTGTCCCGCAACATTGCCCACGCAGATGGGACAACCGCGCGGTTCGACGGGACAGCAATCTGGTTTGCCTCGGAAACAGGGATGACCTGTGTCGAAAACGGCCTGCTGACGATCTCACAAGGTTTACCGATGACGGCGACAAGGCGCTACATGTGGCGGGATGATCTGAGCGTATGGTTCGAGGATGGACGGTTCTTTCATAAAGTCCCACCGCAGGGCGGTGCGACCGGTCACTGGTGTGATCCGGATCAGTATGACGGCTTTTACGACTTTCAAGATTGGCCGGTGTTCCGAGTGCGCTGGCAGGTCACCGGCCCAAGCAAATCCTATTGCATGGACAGTACCTATCAGCAGATGACGCCGGTCTGAATGGTCAACCCGCCTTCGCGCGCTCCAGAGTGTACTTGTTCCGGCAGTAGTCCGGTGCTTCCTCCAGATGATCACAGCGGGCTTGCAGGTCGGCGCAGGCAGCCTGATCAGTGCAGGACGAGCACCGCATCACCATGCTGCGAAACTTCGGCGCCTGGTTTTCAGGGTCGCGCAGCAACGCGTCAGACAGGTTTGAACCCAGTCGATCTGCCATTCCCTTCACCAGGTCGGTGCTCTGGAAAAGTTTCGCGAAGATACCCATGGTTCCCTCCTCGATGGGCCGGGACACAGACGCCCCATGGTCACGATGCCACACCTCTTCATCCGTCGAATTGACATTGATCAATTTCCAAGTTTTGCTGCGGATGCGAAATCAACTTGCGGCACTGCAGCATATGCGGCATCAACTTTGGAATTCGATCAAAACAGGAGATCCTTCATGACCACATCCGCCCCCGTTCTGACCCAGGTCGTCGGACCAAAGTCCGGATCTGCATTGCTTCTCAAGCAGGCGTTTCTTGTCCTGGCCGGTATTGCGGTTCTTGCGATTTCCGCCAAGATCAAGGTGCCGATGTGGCCGGTACCAATCACCATGGGGACATTTGCCGTATTGTCGATCGGAGCGGCCTATGGTGTGCGCCTGGGGTTGGCGACGATCCTCGGATACATGCTGATCGGAGCGCTGGGCTTTGACGTGTTTGCCGGGTCATCGGCCGAGGCGGCCGGTCTGACCTACATGATGGGCAGCACCGGGGGTTATCTCGTGGGTTACGTGCTGGCAACTGTAGCCCTTGGCGCATTGGCGGCACGGGGCTGGGATCGCTCGTTCGGACGCATGGCGCTGGCGCTTCTGATTGGCAATGCCCTGATTTATCTGCCGGGGTTGGCCTGGCTCGGTCATCTGTTCGGTTGGGACAAACCGATCCTTGAATGGGGCCTGACACCATTCTTGATCGGAGACGCCATCAAGCTGGCGCTCGCGGCACTTCTGTTGCCCGGTCTGTGGAAGCTGGTGGCGCGGCTGCGCAGCTGACCTGCCAAAAAGCCGACAAACGAAAAGGCCCGAATCCCTGGATTCGGGCCTTTTTTGCCCACAAATCCGTGATGGTCGCACCCGAGTTTGAATGGGTAAGGGTCGTTTTTGCAATCCGACCCGACCAGAGCAACCGGAAGCGACGGGAATTGTCGTGGTGATCCGCGCTCAATTCTCCTTCAACCGGGTGACCACCCGCGCGCCGTGTTCCAATGTCCGGTGAACCGGACATTTGTCGGCGATCTCCAAAAGACGCGCTCGTTGTTCGTCATCCAGTTTCCCGGTGAACCGGATCTCGCGGTCAAACTGATCAATCCGATTGGCGCTGGCTGTTTCCGCATCCTGCGCATGTACCTTGTTATGGCTGATATCCACGCTGACCTTTTCCAAAGGCCAGCCCTTTCGCCGTGCGTACATCCGGATGGTCATCGAGGTGCAGGCGCCCAGACCTGCTGAGACGAGCCCATAAGGCGACAATCCGCGATTGGTCCCGCCATAAGCCTCGGGCTCGTCGGCATAGATATGGTGGCCGGGGCCCGATTGCACATCCTGCAGAAACCCGTCCGGGCCGACTTCGGAGACCCGAACGACCCCTTCGGGCGCGCCCGGTGGCGGAGCGGGCGGGGCCAGGTCGACATATCGGGTCAACCACGCCGCGATCACGTCAGCCGCGTATTCGGCGTCTGCTGACCGGGTGATCAGGTGGTCGGCGTCATCCAGCGTCACAAAGCTTTTTGGGTGTTTGGCGGCCCGAAAGATCTGGCTGGCGTTGTCGATGCCGACCGTTTCGTCCAATGGCGCGTGCATCACCAGCAATGCGGCATTCAAATTCGCGATCGCCGGTGCCAGTTCCGCCTTGGCGATGTCCTGGACGAGATTTCTGCCGATGTTGAATGGACGGCCGCCAAGGCAGACCTCGGCAATCCCATCGCGCATGATATCCGGCAGGGCGTCGGAGAAATGATGCGCGACATGGTTTGGATCAAACGGCGCACCCAGTGTCACCACGGCTTTCAAGGTTTTGATTTCGCCCGCCGCCTTGAGGGCTGCGGCGCCGCCCAGGGAATGCCCGATGAGCAAGGTTGGAGCCATGCCCCGGTCTGCAAGATAATCGCTCGCGGACACGAGGTCCTGCACGTTCGAGGTGAACGAGGTATTGGAGAACTCTCCGTCGGAATGGCCCAAACCGGTGAAATCAAAGCGCAGAACCGCCACTCCCATGCTGGCCAATCGACCGGCGATACGGCGCGCGGCGGGAATGTCCTTGGAACAGGTGAAGCAATGCGCAAACACGGCCGTCGCAAGGATCGGACCATCTGGCAAATCCAGACGGGCAGACAGCATGTCGCCATTGTGGCCCGGGAAAGTGAAGCGTTCGATTGGCATGGCTGGAGACTCCTTTGAAGCACAGGATGGTCGCTCGCGGCGGGTATCCCAAGGGGTGTTTCAGAGCAATCACGGGGGTGTGTTGAAACGTGCCGTTTCGGCTGTGAAAAAGCTGCCGGAAAAACCCGGTGGGATGGTTGGTTCCGGTCTCTGTCGCATGTTTCCTCCGAAAGGGACCCGAGTTCGGTATCGGTGCGTTGCTGCCACCAGACACTGCCCGCCTTGGGACCGGTTGCACCCTTTTTGGCTGAGAGCGTCAATTTACCGCTCAACAAAAGCGCGAATATTCGATAACATATATGTATTTTCTAATAGGTCCGCCGAAGGGTGGTGATAGTCATGAAACCAGTTGCCGCATGTGGATTTTCCTGCAGATCGGCCGGCATCCTTGCCGTGATGTTCTGTCTTGCGACCCCATCTCCACTGGTCGCGCAAAGCTGCGAAGAGTTGAGGGAAAGCGTCAACTCAAGCTACGAAACATATCTTGGCGTGCATCTGGACTATCTCAATGCGCAATATTCCCGCGACACAATTGTTCAATGGCGCAGCGACACCGCGGACGAGACGCTGCTGAAAAAACGCTACAACAAGGCAACGCAGGCCATCGAACAACTCGAACTTGACCGGGAACAGGCCGAAAACGACTATCACGCGGCGCGCTATGCCTACCAGCAGAGCTGCCCGGATGGCTGACGAAGAACGGAAATCAAAGGCGCCGATCTGGTTCGGCCTTGTTCCCGCACTCGCGGGGCTGATCGGCGGCGCGGTGTCCGGGTTCACCACGGCTTATGTCCAGCTCAGCACAAAGCGCGAAGAATACTCGATCCAGCGGGCCAAGGAGTTTCAGAGCCTGATGGAAAAACTGGCCGACAAGAACACAGCCCGGCTGGCGGTTCTGAACCTCTGGCAACTTTATCCCGAAGAACGCGACCGGCGCATCATAACGGCGGCCGCATTCGCGGTCGGCCAGCCGGACCTTGTCGAGATCATCAACGGGATTGACGAAGAACTGGAGCCGGTATCGGACATGCTGCACGCGCGGGCATTGTCCGATGATCCCGAGGTCAGTGACCCGGCCCTGCAGACCCTGATCAAAGTTGATCCCGTGCGCGGGGCGGGGGTGCTCATTCGCCGGCTTCAGACCGAAATCGAAATCAACGGCGACCGGTTGAGGTTCTCCAGCGCATCGGTCGACCCGGTCCGGGAACTGGCGCGCCTTGTATCCGAGAACGCAACCGTGGATCAGATGGTACGCGAGGAACTGCGCAAATCGCCGGGTTTCCTGCTGGACTACGTGCTTTACCGGGCAGGGAATTCTTCAGGTTTCATCGACCTGCTGGTCGGGGCCTATGCGGAAAAATCCGAACTCAAGAAATCCAGCGACTACCTGTTGCGGGCCGAGTTCCGAGAAGGTGACAAGCCGGTTGTGGTGAATGCGGCGGGTGAATTCATCATCTCGTCTTTGAAGCAGTCCAACGGCAACGTGTTTGATGTTGTCGACGCCCTGTCAGGGTTGAAGAACCCGGATTTCCGGCGTGTCGTCGCGTCGCAGCTCAGCACAACGATGCCGGGCGAACTCGGGGCAGTGATCGTTGATCCGGCACGCAACGACACCTTGCGCGCGCGGGCCCTGTTCCTGTTGCGCCAGATTTCCCCGTCGGAGGCATTGCAGGTGCTGGCCAAGGCGATCGTTCTTGGTCAACCAGGCGCCGAACTGACCGAAACCATGCAGGCCCTATTGAACGGCGGCCTGATCAATCACCTGGCCCGGACACAGTCCGGTTTTGTACGCCCCGACTGTGACGAGACGGATATTGCGGCCTGCACCAGCGAAAGGGAGGTCTGGACCACATGGCTAAGACAGACAGACGGCGGTTAGCGTTTTTTTTCGCTTCAAAAGTGTTCCGGGCAAGCGTTCTTGGCGGGGTGTTGGGGGCGCTCGCGGGGGCGGTCTCTGCCGGCAGCCCGTTGGGCGAACTTGAATATCGCTTTCCCTGCGAGTTGCCGACCGGTCGGGCGGAAATTCAATATACCGAGAGATACGCCGCAACGGTGGGGGTGTCGCTCGATTTCGGACCGGATCCGGTCTTGGTGGTCAATGAACGACAGGCGTTCGAACAACCCTCCGAGGTCGTCGCGTTTGAGTATTTCTCGGCCTGCGAACAGGCCCGTCAACTGCATCGGGAGCGCTCACCCCGGTCAATGCTGAGCTATCCGGCATCGGAACGTTTTCTGGGCGAAAGCGACTGCCGCGCACTGGCCTCCATGCGCCGCGAAGGTGTGGTGCGGGGATCGGAAGCGGCTTCGACGATCATCGAGGTATTCCGCTATTGGCGCGCCAAGGAAACCTACCTGGACGTACCTTTCGAGGTCCGGGCCGAGTATGTGCAGCGAAACTGCCCCTACTAGGGGCAGAGTGACCCGAGCCAACAACACCTCGATACGCGCCTTGGTCGCATGGATGCGGCGCGGCGGGTTTGTTTCAAACGCTGATCAGAGGGCCGATTCTGGCCCAATCGAAATTGGCACCGCAAAGAAGAACCACGCTGGTCTGCCCGCGCAGTTCATCGGACTTCTGCAGGAATCCGGCAAGCGCCAGCGCCGCGGCACCTTCGACCAGCATGTTTTCGTCCTTTGCCAACCGTTGCAGGGCGGCCGAGATCTCATCTTCGCTGCAAATCACCACCTCGTCGGTTACCTGCATGGCAAGCGGCAGCGTGATGCTGCCCTTGTCCACACCACCCGCGACCCCGTCCGCCAATGTATCCAGATGTGACGTTTCCACGACCTCGCCAGCCTTCATCGATGCCGCAAGCGCCGCCGAGTTCTCGGCCGAAACGCCGATGACACGGGTGGTCCGTCCGAGGCATTTCAGCACCGCTCCAATCCCGCTGATCAATCCGCCTCCGCCCATCGAGATGAAGATATTGTCGATGTGATCTGTCTGCTCCAGCAGTTCCAGCCCAATGGTGCCTTGCCCGGCGATGACGTGCTCGTCGTTGTACGGGGATAAGTACTTGTACCGGCCCGATGCCGCCAACGCCTGGGCATGGGTTTCCGCCTGGCCCGACTCATCACCATGCAGTATGACCTCGACGCCAAAGGCCCGGATTTTGTCGAGCTTTGATATTGACACCGTGTCCGGCAGGACCACGGTCAGATCCTGTCCGGTGAGCGCAGCGGCCCGCGAACATGCAATACCATGGTTGCCGGATGAGGCCGTGATCAGTTTCTGCCCGGATTTCAGCGCGCGCATCTTGCTGGCGGCCCCGCGCATCTTGAACGATCCGGTCAGTTGGAAGTTTTCCGCCTTGAACCACAGATCGCAGCTGGTTTGATCGCCCAGAATCCGGCTGGGCAACACAGGGGTCCGGTATATCAGATCGGCTATTTCCCGATGCACCCGAACCGAACGGGTTGCGGATTGGCACATCTGATCGGTCATGCCGGGGCCTCCGTGACAATGGGCGCCGGTGGCATGCCCCGGTCCTTTAGCCGCGCAAGATAGCCGCTGACCTTTTCCAGTCCGGCGCGCAGAATTCCGGGATCATTGGCATAGCCAATGCGCAGCCAACCCTCCATATGCATGACGGATCCGGGCGTGAACATGACGCCGGTTTCCTGCAGCAGTTCGACACAGAAATCCCGCGATGGCATGTCGAAATCGTATTTCAGCAACGCCGTCGTGCCAGCCTGCGGTCTGACATAGGACATGGCCGGTTCGCTCTGAACCCAGTCATCAAGAATTTGCAGGTTGCCCCGGGTGATCCGACGACTGCGTTCCAGAATGCGGTCTTTGTTCTCCAGCGCCAGCGCGGCGAAATAGTCGTCCAGCATGCCCACGCTTATGGTATTGTAATCGCGGTGGATGGCGACCGCGGCGAGCACGTCGCGGCTGGCGGCGATCCAGCCCAGCCGCAGACCCGCCAGAGAAAACGTCTTGGACATACCCGCCACGCTGATGCCCCGTTCATAGAGATCGGCGATGGCGGGCGAAAATCCGTCACCATCCTGTCCGGTGCCGCGATAGACCTCGTCACACAGGATGTAAGCCTTGCTTTGGCGGGCGATGTCGATGAACTCGCGCAGATAGCCGGCCGACATCAGGGAACCGGTCGGATTGTTCGGGTTGTTGATGGCAATCAGTTTGGTTTCTGGCCGGATCAAACGCGCGAATTCGGCCAGGTCGGGCAGAAACCCGTTTTCGGGCCGCAGGTGCAGAATTTCGACCTCGGCGCCGTAACTCTCGGGGATTGAATAATGCTGCTGATATGTGGGGCGCACCGAGATGACATGATCACCGGGCTCTACCAGTGTTTCGTGAATCAGAGCGTTGGCACCGATCGCCCCGTGGGTCACAACGATATTGTCCCGCTTCTGCCGGTCATAAAGCGTGCAGATCGCATCCCGCAACCGGTCCGAACCCTCGATCGCGCCATAAGTCAGCTTCATCGGCATCAGGTCCTCCAGCACGTCGGCGTTCTTGCCGGAAAGCTCCAGCAACTGCGCAACTGTCAGAGAGGCAACGCAGGTTTCAGCCAGATTGAACTCGCAGTGGTTCTCGAATTCGTTCATCCAGATTTCCACGCCAAACGGTTTGATTTTCATGGTTCCCTCCTGTCTCCCGTGCGTGGCCCTGCCACCTCAAAACCCGTTCCGGGCACTGCGGTCATGGCATATTCAGGATCGACACGGCCTCGTCCAGCCGGGATCGATCGCCGGCGGCGATGACATGCCCTGCCATGTCAAAGGACAACGCCTTGCCGGACCAGTCGGTGAAATGCCCCCCGGCACCCTGGATGACGGCGGCACAGGCATAAACGTCAAACGGATCAAGCCCGCTGTCGATCGCCAGATCGGTGCGGCCCGAAGCCAGCGCCCCGTAGGCATAGCATGACCCGCCATATTGCACATACTGCGCGCGGTCGCGGACAATGGCGAAACGCGCGCGTTCCTCGTCACCCATGAAATCGGCGTTGCTGCATGTGACAAAGGCGGTGTCCAATGCTGCGCAGTTCCGCACGCGGACCGGGGTGCCGTTATGTCGGGCGAACCGGTGCGCGACACCGGTCCATCGATCCGCAGTGACCGGATGGTCGATGACACCCAGAAACGGTGCACCGTTCCAGGCCAGGCCGATCAACGTCCCGAAAACCGGAATACCGGCGATGAACGGCGCGGTTCCGTCGATCGGGTCGAGTACCCAGACAAACTCGGCGTCGATGTTCGCGTTCCCGAATTCTTCGCCCAGTATGCCGTGCTCGGGATAGGCCGAAGTGATCCTTTCGCGCAGCGCTGCTTCGATTGCCTTGTCGGTCGCCGTCACAAAGGATGCATCCGGCTTCAGCTCGATCTGTGGTGCGCTCAGGCGGGCCTGCAACAGCATGGCGCGGCTCTTGTCCGCAAGGGTTTCGGCAAAAGCAATGAATTCGTCATATCCGGGCATGTCTGACGTCATCGGGGTCACCTTCAATGAGAGAGAATCTGGCTCAGGAACAGTTTGGTCCGTTCACTCTTGGGGGCGTTGAAGAAATCCGTTGGCCGGGCTTCCTCGACGATTTCACCGCCATCCATGAAAATCACACGATCCGCCACCGACCGCGCGAATCCCATTTCGTGCGTGACGCAGATCATCGTCATGCCGTCCCCGGCCAGGTCGGTCATGCCCTCGAGCACCTCGTTGATCATCTCGGGGTCCAACGCCGATGTCGGTTCGTCAAACAGCATGATCTCGGGTTTCATGCACAGGGCACGGGCAATGGCGACTCGCTGCTGCTGCCCGCCGGACAACTGGATCGGGTATTTGTCCGCCTGCTCGGGGATCTTGACCCGTTCGAGATAGTGCATGGCCACATCACGGGCCTCGTCCCTGGCGGTCTTGCGAACAAGCTGCTGCGCCAGCATCAGGTTTTTCAGAATTGTCATATGTGGAAACAGGTTGAAGCTCTGGAACACCATGCCGACCTCCCGTCGCACCGCATTGAGGTCTTTCAGTTCGTCCGTCAATTCGATATCGCCAATGAAGATCTGCCCCTCATCGTGTTTTTCCAGCCGGTTGATACAGCGGATCATGGTGGATTTACCCGATCCCGATGGCCCGCAAACCACGATGCGTTCGCCTTTTGACACTTGCAGGTCGATGTCCTTCAGGGCGCGGAACGAACCGAAATGTTTGCCGACGCGGATCATCCGGATCAGGGCGTGGGGGGCGGTCATGTCAGCTGTCCCTTTCGGTATAGCGGCCAAGGTAACGTTCAATCCGGCCCAGAAGCTTCTGGATGAAGAATGTCAGTATCATGTAGACGATCGCCAGTGACACGAAGATTTCGTAAGGCGCATAGGTCTGCGCCACGATGGTCCGGGCAATGCCCGTCATGTCCGCAAGCGTGATCGTACTGGCCAGGGCGGTTGATTTCAGCAGGCTGATGATGTCGTTGCCATAAGCGGGCAGGGCCAGCCGCGTGGCGATTGGCGTGGTCAGGTAGATAAACCGCTGTGACCGCGACAGACCAAGCGCTTCACCCGCTTCGAGCACGCCGCGATCCACTCCTAAAACGCCGCCGCGCAAAATTTCGGATACATATGCCCCGGTGTTCAGCGTCAGCGCCACAATCGCACACCCGAACGGGTCGCGGAAAATGGGCCAGAGCACGCTTTCCCGGATGAAATCGAGCTGGGGAAAACCGTAATAGACGATAAAAATCTGAACCAGAATGGGCGTGCCGCGAAACACGTAGATATAGACCTGCGCGGGCCAGGACAGGTACCATTTTCCGCTGATCCGCATCAGCATCAGACCGATGGCAAGGATCAGACCGAGAATCGCGGACAGGATCAGCAACTGAAAGGTCAGCCCGAAGCCCATCAGCATTCTGGGTAGTGCATCGGCGATCAGGGACAGGTCAAAACTCATCTCCCGGCCTCCATGTGCCGGTGCCCGTATTTCTCGAGCGCCATGACCGTCAGGGTAATCACCGTGGAAAACCCCAGATATATCAGGCCGACCACGATATACATTGTGAACGGTTTTCCGGTGGTCCCGATCGCCTGTTTGGCAACAAACAACGTTTCATTCAGGCCGATGATTGAAATCAGGGCGGTGTCCTTGATCAGCGACAGCATGTGATTGCCAAAGGCGGGCAGGGCAAGACGCCACATCTCGGGCACCCTGACGTAGAAAAACGTCTGAAAATCCGACATGCCCAACGCCCGTGCGGCTTCGATGCTGCCCGGCTTGACGCCAAGAAACGCACCGCGGAAGGTCTCGGTCGCGTAAGAGCCGACAATCAGCGCAATGGCGATGGTTCCGGCCCAGAACGGGGGAACGTCCAGAAATTTGATTTCGGGGTCAAAGACCTGGGCAATCGCCGTCAAAGTAATGGCAGACCCGAAATACAACAGCAGGATCACGAGGATCTCGGGCGTGCCGCGAAAGACCACCGTGTATGCTCCGGCTGTTTTTTGGGCGAGCCTATTGCCGGACAATTTGGCCGCCGCCCCGATCAGTCCAAAGATGATCATCAGCACCAGCGATGCCAGGAACACCTTGAGGACCACGACCGAGCCCCAGAAAAAATCATCCCACCAGCCGTTCAGTACTTCCACAATCCACGTTCCTCAACTGATCGGGTCGGGGCAGCGGTGGCGCACCGGATCGGCGCGCCACTTCTTCATATCGCGTCAGCTGTCGCCCCATTCCTCATTGTGGATCGGAAAGGGAAAGTACCTCAGGGCGTATTCGGTCAGCTTGCCTTCGTTGATCAGCTGCTTGATTGCACCATCCAACCGCGCCTTGAGCTCGGGCTGGCCCTGTCTCAGGCCAATGCCGACCCCGATGCCGAAGAACTCGACCTCGCTGATGGCGGGGCTGATGAACTCAAAGCCGCTGCCCTCGTCGGTGGCCAGAAACCGCAGATGCGCCTTCATCGGGTTGGTCATGATGGCATCGACCCGGCCATTGACCAGATCAAGGTACAGCGGTTCTGATCCGTCATAGAGCACGATGTCCGCATCCGGCAGCTTGGCGTTGAACCAGCTTTCATAGGTCGATGCCCGCTCCAATCCGATGCGCAGGCCGGCAAAGTTCTCGGGGATGGGTTTGCCCGCAGGATCAAACAAGTTCAGGTCCTGACCCGACTTGCCGACAATACGGCCCACGCTGTCGCGATACGGGCTTGAAAAGTCGATCTTTTCCAACCGGCTTTCAGTGATGGACATCGATGCCACGATCAGGTCGAACTTGTTGGCCAGAAGCGCCGGAATCATGCCATCCCATTGCTGACAGACAAATTCCAATTCGGCCCCGATGATCTCGGCAACACCCTTGGCGACGTCGACGTCATAGCCCGCTAGGTCGCCCGACTCTGTGCGGTAGTTGAACGGAGCATAGGTGCATTCCATGCCAACGCGCAGTTTTTCGGCCGTGGCGGGCGCACCAATCGCGACAACCGCCAATGCGGCAGCCAAAATTCTGGTTCCAAATATCATTTTCTTGTCTCCTCCAGGTCAGAATATGCCGGCCGGTTCTTATCCGGCTTCTGTGACAGTTTGTGATAGCCGATCCAGCGTCCGATCAACCTCGGCCGCAGTGTTATAATGTGCCAGACCAATCCGCACGACGCCTTCGTTCAGCGGCAACCCCAGCGCGCGTGCGGGTTCATAGGCATAGTTGTGACCGTGCCAGACATGTATGCCAGCGCGACCCAGCGCCGTCGCTATGGCATCCGGGGGCAGGCGGTCGTGACGGAACGACAGGGTCGGCACACGTTCACCGATACGATTGGGATTGACGATGCCATAGATCGACAGCCCCGGAATATCCTGCAGACCGGCAAGAAACCGGTTTGTCAAAGGCTCTTCATACGCGCGCGACGCCTCGTAGGCGCGTACAATCAGCGCGCGACGATCGCCGCAACCCTCGCATCTCCGGCCAAGTTCTTCGAAATAGGCCACGGTCGCCGACAGGCCTGCAAGCAGTTCATATTGCGGGGTACCGGCTTCGAACCGGTCCGGGCTGTCATCCGAAACGCATCGTCCCTTGTAGGGGTGCAGCGATGTCAACAGCGCCTCCTTGCCCCAGACAACCCCCAGATGCGGGCCAAAAAACTTGTAGGAAGAACAGGCCAGGAAATCGCATCCCAAGTCCTGAACATCCACCAGGTGATGTGGCGCAAGTTGTACCGCATCGACATAGACCAGCGCGCCGGCATCCTGTGCGATGCGCGTCAACGAGCGGACATCATTGATGGATCCGGTCATGTTGCTGGCATAGTTCAGGGCCACAAGCCGGGTGCGTTCGGTCAGTTGCGCCGCAAGGGCTTCCGGCTCGACCTGCCAACTGTCGCGATCGAAATCGACCCACCGGATTTCAAGCCCCTTGTCCCTTGCGATCTCGAGCCAGGGTCCGACATTGCCTTCATGTTCCATGCGGGTAATCAGGATCTGATCACCGGGCCGGAAATCGTGGCAGATGCTGCGCGACATGTGAAACGTCAGCGAAGTCATGCTCTGGCCGATGACAATCTCGGCACCAGAGGCCGCGCCAAGAAACATTGCCATATCCTGATGGGCCGCCAGCCACGTCCGGTCGGTTTCCTCGCTGGTTCGAAACCGGCCGCCCGCATTGCTGGAGTGATGCAGCAGGTAATGGCCAATGGCCTGAACGACTGTCGCTGGCACCTGCGTACCTGCCGGATTGTCGAGATAGGTTCGTTCCGTTCCATCGTCCATCACCGCCAGGGATGGAAACAGGGCGCGGATGTGCGAGATTGGAAATTCCATCGAATAAAATCATCTCCAGCGATCAGCACGAACAATGTCGCTTTGCCCCAGTTTCCGCCAAATTGCACCGCGACCCTATCATCCCAAAGGATGAGGACCCCGGTACGCGACTTGATCAAATGCCGGTTGTGTCGACTAATGGCCGCGAAACAAGTCTGGATTTCCGATCCGATGAAGCACGATACACCTGACTCCGGTTACCCGGCCCTGACCGACGCGATGATCATATCCCTGGTCGGGCTGATCGGCCGGGACAGCTTTGCCGCCGATCTGGCCGCGCTGCTGGAAGAGCAGTTCGGGTTTGACCACTTTCACATCTTTCTCTACCGGGACACACTGGCGCCGGTGTGTCTGGCCAGCCGTCCCATGCCCATCGCCTATGACCGGGGGCTGCGGAACTATCTGTCCTACACCTACGTTATCAACCCGGCGTATCGGGCCTTCCGGCTGGGAAAGCCCGCCGGGGTCTACATGATCTCGGATTTCATCCAGAACGACAATCGCTCCATCATCGACGAACATGAGGTCGATGTTCATATCGAAGTGACCGAACCGATCGGATATCGCACACCGGGCTGGCCCAAGAACCTCGCCGAAGTGATCGTACTGATCAACCTGCCTGGCAGGTCCGCACTGGATTTCAGTTTCATGACACCGCTGGGCAGTCGGCAAACCGTCGATTGCAAGCGATCTCTCGAACGGCTGTTCCCGTTTCTTGACGCGATCCTGTCACGTCAATTGTCGGTCATGCCCGCCAGCCTCGATGCCGAAAACACGATGGCCGGACAGGAAGACCGGTTCCATGACTTTGGTGGTGATGTTCTGACGGCCCGGGAACGCGAGATCGTGCAATTGATCCTGATCGGACACAGCAGCAACTCGATCTCGCTCAATCTCGACATTTCGGTTCCAACGGTCAAAACGCATCGTCGTAACATCTATAACAAGCTGCAGATTTCTTCGCAGGCCGAACTGTTCAGCCTGTTCCTGTTGCATCTCAAATAGCGGCCCCGCGCGACCGGGATATCACGTCAGGCAAACCTTGCCGGAAATTGGCTGGTGCCGCGTTTGTCCGATTGTCATCTGCCGGACGTTGCGTGGAGCGCAACACGGCCGATGGGCCTGACAAGATCGTCCGCAGCAGTGTCAGTCATCCTCGTCGTCTGACGGCATATCCTCGATCAGCCGCGTTTCCAGCAACTGCCCGTTCTTGTAGAGTATCGGATAGGCGATAGCCGAGATATGACTGTTGAACTCGCGCATCGCACGCAAGGTTTCCAGATGAATGTCGCTGGTTTCAAAGCTCTCGGCATTGCCGCTCTGGAGTCGTTTCAGGTGTTTCTTGCGGCTTTCCCTCTCCGCGCGCTTGATTTCGGTCTTCTCGACGTTCAACAGGCGCGCGCTCTCCAGATCATCCGAGATCAGCACGTTGGAGGCGAGTTTCATGTTCTCCAGAATGCATTCATGGATGTGAACCAGTTCGGCCCAGCCTTCCTTGCTGAACGTCGATTTCTCGCGCCGCATCTCATCGGCCAGAACAGTCAGCCGCTTGGCGATCACATCGCCGGCTGTTTCAAGCCGGATGGCATATTCCATCAGGTGGCCGGCGGTTTTCATGTTCTGTTTTCCAAACCTGTCCGCAGGCGCAGCAGCAACGAAATCCCGTATGCCGGACAGCCCTTCGTTGATGTGTTCGTCCAGCGCCTGCACCGCCTTGATTTCGTCCCGGTCGCCCGACTGGTAGAGCGCCAGAGTCGGTTGGAACATACTCTCCAGCAGGTCGATCATCCGCAGCAATTCCCGTTTGAGACCCGACAGAGCCTGCAGCGGCGAGCCGATCGTCGCCGGGTCCAGCGCGGTCCCGGGGCGAACCGCCGCGCCGATCGGGTTTTCCCTGGCCGGAGGGTCCGGCAACAGGCGTTGCAGCGGGCGCTGCAGACGTCGGCACAGGGGCAGGGACAGCAACAGCAGGGATGCGTTGAACACAATATGTGCGTTCACGAGCATCTGCCCGCCCTGCAATTCGCCCAGCAACCCGGCACGCAGGGCGATGTTGACGGCAAACAGGCAAAGAATGGCCCAGATCCCACGCAGAAACAGGTTGGCAAACGGGATTCGCCGCGCCTGGTTGGACATGCCGCGCGTCAGCCAGATGGGAATGAAGGCACTGCCGCAATTCGCGCCAAGCACCAGCGACAGGCCGGCCTGGAACGGAATCGCGTCGATCTGCACAAGCGTCACGCACATCAGGATTGCAGCGACAGAGGAATGCATGACAAAGGCCAACGCGGTGCCGACCAGAAACGCGGTGACATAATCACGGGCCAGATACCCGGCGATGGCCGGCAGGAATGCGCTGTCACGGATCGGGTCCATCGCCTCGCGCAGAAACCGCAGGGAAATCAGTATGAATGCGATACCCAGCAGGATCCGACCGGCCTGGCGCCATTTCTTGATATCGGTCTTGACGAACAGATAGCCGCCACACGCCAGAAGCATCGGCACAAGCCAGTCGAGTTGGAACGACAGGATCTGAATGATCAGTGCCGAGCCCAGGTCACCGCCCAGCACCAGCGCAAGCCCGGTCGGGAACGCAAGCATCCCGCTGGATGCGAACCCGGAGGCAAGAAGAGCAACCGCCGCAGAACTCTGCAATACCACGGCCAGAAGCAGCCCCAGAAGGCTGGCGTTGAACCCGCCGCGTTCACGCGTGATGATCCGCCGGAACGAGGACCCGTAACTGCGTTCGATGCCAGTACGCACCATACGCACCGCAAAGAGCAACAGCATGGTCGCGCCGGCCAGATTGATCAGGAATACCACGATGTCCATTGTCTAATACTCCGCACCGAGGATGTGCCAGGGTTCGGTCGGTCTTGGCACTCCGCAGGAAACCGCCGGACAGGGGGTGGATGTAAGACGGTTCGGGCGCGCGCAGGCTGGTTCTGTCCACTCAGTCAACGGGTCAGGGTCACCGAAACTGTTGCGAGGTACCAGATATATCCACATTCTCGCAGCCAGGCGAGGGGAAATGTGGTTATTCGGGTCGCTTGCGGTCAAATTCGGTTGATCCTTCAATTCGCCGGGCCGGACATCATCCCGACCTCAGGCGCGATAGGTGACATTGGGCCCCTGTCCCTGCAAGCGGGGATCCGCAGATTTGATCTGAACGTCTTGCCCGTTGATTAGTTCAAGACAGCGCGCCAGCGTGTCTTCCTCCAGTCGGGTCATGGCCTGATCGGTGTAAAAAGTCAGATGCGGGGTCAGGATCACATTCGGGCGCCCGTACAAGGCGCTGAGCGGGTGGTCCTCCGGCGACAGGGGCTCTGCGCCGAAGACATCCAGCCCCGCCCCGGCAATCCACCCGGCGTCCAGCGCGTGGATCAACGCTTGCTCGTCCACGATTGCGCCGCGCGAGACATTGATCAGACTGGCGGTGGGCTTCATTGCGCGCAGTTCCGCCGCGCCGATCAGATGGTGCGTATCGTCATTCAAAACGCAGTGGATGCTGACGAAATCCGACTGGCGCAAAAGGTTGTGCAGATCACGACAGGGCTCTGCCCCGGTCGCGCGAATTCCGGCATCGTCCAGTCCCGGATCATAGGCGATCACCCGCGCACGAAACCCTTTCCCGGCGATGCGGGCCATGGACCTTCCGATCCGGCCCAGACCGATGATCCCGACCGTGCTGCCGGAAATGTCCTGTCCCAGCCATCGCGGTTCAGGCCACGCCCAGCCTTCTGTCTCCATCTGCGTCCGCAAAGCCGGCAGTTTGCGGGCCAGGGAAATCAGCAGGGCGAAGGCCCCCTCGGCAACGGTTTCCTCGGCGTATTCAGGAATGTTGACGACAACGATGCCCCGCTGCCGGGCCGCGTGGATGTCTATGGCATCGATTCCGACGCCGTATTTGACGATCCCGCGCAGGTTGCGCGCAGCTTCGATCACCCCGCGACTTATCGGGGTATAGCACATCAGGATCAGGTCGGCGTCTGCGGTCTCGCAGATGAGGTCGTCCTCGGAAATTCCGTCCGGCAACAGGACCAGCTCGTGGCCCATGTCGCGCAGGCGCGCATCAAGCAGAGGCATCTGCAGCTCGCGGTCTGTGCGGACGATCTTCATGCGCGTTGCAGATCCCTTATCGCGGCGATCACGATGTCGAGCGCCCGGTCCAGGTCCGCGCGTTCGATGGTCAATGGCGGGGACAATGTCAGAACGCAACCCTGGCTGATCTTGAAGCTGAGGCCAGCTGCAAGACAGGCGTAATACACCTTCTCGGCGAGCGCGTTGCCTGGGGTCTTGTCCGCCCGGTCCTCCACGATTTCGATCCCGAACATCAACCCGCGCCCTCGGACGTCACCAACAACGGACACATTCGCCAAAGCCGCTTCAAGCCGTCCCAGGGCATGCGCGCCAAGTTCGGCAGACCGCTCGACCAACCCGTCCTGTTCAATGATTTCGATCGTGGTCAGAGCAGCGCGCGCGGTCACCGGATTCTTTTCGTGCGTATAGTGTCCGATTGCGAAATCTCCACAGACGTCCAGATCGCGGCGCGCGATACAGGCGGCGATCGGCAGGATGCCGCCCCCCAAAGCCTTGCCCAGCGTCACGATATCGGGCTGGACCTCGTCATGCTCGAACGCGAACATGCGACCGGTTTTTCCGAGCCCGGTCGGAATTTCATCCATGATCAGAAGGGTGCCGTGGCGATGGCACGCCTCGCGCACGGATTTCCAGAAACCCGGCGGCGGGACATAGGGTACCGCGCGCATCGGTTCGGCAATCACGGCGGCCACATCGCCTTCGCGCTCAAGCACGTATTCGACCATTCTGGCGCATGCCAGTCCACACGTGTCGGGCCCGGCATGGCCATAGGGGCAGCGATAGCAGGCGAAGGGTGCGACATGTTCGGCCCCCGGCAACAACGGTCCGGCAATGTGGCTGCGGAACGTTGCCTCACCGCCAACGCTGGCCGCGCCCATGCCCGCGCCGTGAAACGAATCCCAGAACGAGAGTGTCTTGAAGCGGCCGGTCGCCGCGCGGGCGATTTTCAGCGCAACCTCGTTTGCATCCGACCCTCCGGTCGTGAACAGCGTCTTGCCCAGATCGCCCGGCGCAATGGCGGCCAGCTTCTCGGCCAGCGCAACCGCCGGTTCGTTGGTAAAGCGCCGCGGAGCAAAGGGAAGATCGTCCAGTTGCGCCTTGATTGCAGCAACCAGGCGCGGGTGGCCGTACCCGATATGGTGAACCGAATTGCCATGGAAATCCATGTAGCGACGGCCATCGGCATCCTCGATCCAGATCCCTTCGGCCCTGGCAATGGTGCTGACACAGGGCGAGGACAGTGATTGATGAAGAAAGGCATCGGAATCGCGCGCCAGAAGGGGTTTGGAAATGGGGCCGATCGATTTTTGCAACCAGTCCCGCCGTGCCCGGGATGTATTGGATTCACCTTCGGTATGTACGATATGTTGGGACATGCCGGCCTCGCGTACATCAGGCGGGCCCCAAACAGGCCCCGCAAGTTTCATTTCTTCGATTGTACCTATTCAGGCCAAGGCAAAGAGTATGTCTTGACGTTGGTAAAGAACTTCATCGCTTCGATCACGCCTTCCTTGACACCGTTGCCGCTGTCCTTGATTCCGCCGAACGGTGACATCTCGATCCGATAGCCGGGCTGTTCCCAGATATTGCAGGTGCCGACGTTCAACCCATTGATATAGGCGATGGCGCGGTTCAGATCGTTGGTGCAGACTCCCGAGGACAGGCCGAACTCGGTCGAGTTCGAGATCGCAATGACCTCCTCGTCATTATCCGGGACCCGCACGATTGGCACGATGGGCCCAAAGGTCTCTTCCATCACCAGCTCGCTGTCATGCGGCACCTTGTCGATCACGATAGGCGGCAGAAGCGCGCCGACACGGCCCGGATGATAAAGGATCTCGGCGCCCTCCTTCTCGGCCTTGTAAACGCGGGTTTCAAACAGTTTCGCCGCCTGTTCATGGATCACACAGCCAAGTTCTGTCTCTGGGTCCTGCGGGTCGCCGAACTTGATTTTCTTTGCCTTTTCAAGCACCAGCGGCACGAATTTGTCGGCCACACTGTCCTGCACGAGGATACGCTTGATCGCCGTGCAGCGCTGACCCGAATTTCCCGTGGCCCCGGCCACGGCGATCGTGGCGGCCTTGTCGAGATCGGCATCGTTCAGATCATTGCAGACGATCAGCGGGTCGTTGCCGCCCAGTTCGAGTGCCTGGCGCTTGTAGCCCGCTTTTGACGCAATCAACTTGCCCACCGGCACGCCGCCGGTAAAGGTGATGATGTCGATGTTTTCGTTCACCATCATTTCTTCGCCGATATCCGCGGGCCAGCCGGTCACGACCTGGAACATCTGTGGCGGCAGGCCGGCTTCATATAGAATATCGGCCAGCGTCAGGCAGGTCAGCGGCGTCAACTCGGTCGGTTTGCACACCATACAATTGTTGGTGGCGATGGACGGCGCGATCTTGTGGCTGACCATGTTGAGCGGGTGGTTGAACGGCGTGATCGCGCTGATGGCGCGCACCGGTTCCCGCTTGGTGAAAATCTTGCGCGCCTTGCCGTTGTGGGTGAGGTCGCAGGAAAAAATCTCGCCGTCATCCTTCATCGCCTGCGCCGCGGCAAACTGATAGACGTCCTGTGCGCGTTTGGTTTCGTAGATCGCGTGCTGATGGCAGATTCCCAGTTCCAGCGTCAGCCATTTGGCGAGGTACGCGCGCCGCTCACCAATGAGTTCCCCGGCGCGCTGCAGGATCTGGCTGCGTTCATAGCGGCTGAGCTTGGGGGTATAGTTGGCGGCGATATCGAACGCCCTTCTGGCGTGCTCCGCAGTGCCTGCCGGTACCGTGCCCACCACTTCGTTGGTATAGGGATAATGGACCGGCACGGTTTCGTCGGTAAAGACAATCTCGCCCCCGATGCGCATGCCTTCATTGCGAATCTCGGATTTGTTCATAACACCGTCCATTTCTCAGAGCGCCGCCGCGGTCGTCGCATAAAAGAACGCGTCGAAGTTCCGCAGCTGGGGTTGTGACGGCAGGTCCACCACCCGGTTCACGATAAACGGCACTTCCTGCTCTGTCAGCCCGCCATGGCTGCGCAGCGGTTCCTTCAGCGCAGCCAGGTCATGGCGATGCTCGGACGTGCCGATGCAGATGTTTTCGCCAGAGACCATCACGATGTCTCCAATGCGGTCGCCGGGCAGTTCAAACTGTTTGATGGCGTCTTCCTTGGTCAGCACATGGGTAATGCCGTCGGTCGCCTTCAGTTTCGAAATGATGTCGGCGCGGTCCGCACCCTCGGGCAGGTAACAGGTGGCGAATGACCCCAACGCGCCGTGATGTACGACGTATGGGTCCGT
>CAYGNE010000022.1:26781-29944 GCA_964351155.1 uncultured Rhodobacterales bacterium
CGGGCTGCCATCGGCCAGATGCTTGGGTTTCATGCCGTGGTCCGCCGTCACGACGATGGCCGCGCCCAACGCGTCAAGTTCGCCAAGATAGCGGTCGAACATGGCATAGAAATCAAGCGCGCCCTGCTGTTCAGGGGCATATTTGTGCTGGATGTAATCGGTGGTCGACAGGTACATCACATCCGGCTTGAATTCCTTCAACAGCTTTACACCCGCGGCAAAAACGAATTCGGACAGCCCGGCCGAATAAACCTCGGGGACCGGCCTGCCCAACCACTCGGACGCATTGTCGATGCCATGCTCGGCCTTGGTGGTTTCGCCCGAGCGTTCGGAAGAAAACGCAACGGCGCGGTCCTCGTCAAACTTCAGACCCGCGCCCAGAAGCGCGCGCAGCTTGTCCTTGGCTGTGACCATCGCCACCCGGCATCCGGCGTTGTAGAATTGCGAAAAGATCGTCGGCGCACGCAGGAACCGAACATCGTTCATCATCACTTCTTCGCCGGTATCCGGGTCGATCAGGTAATTGCCGCAGATCCCGTGCACGATTGGTGGACGACCGGTTGCGATTGACAGGTTGTTGGGGTTGGTAAAGGACGGGATCACCGAATGCGCCAGCCGGTCGGTCCCGGTCTCGCGCATGTGTTTCAGGTTCGGCATCAGCCCCTTGGCAATGGCCACATCCAGATACGCGGGCTCGCATCCATCCAGACAGATCGCAACCGCCGGAACCTTTGGCATCGGATAAACCCGCTCGTTCGCCTCGACGGGCGCTTGAATGTTCATATCATGTCTTCCTTTTGATCAGGCTGCCAGTTTGGCGCGTTCTTTTAGGGCCGCCTCGGGCGGTGAAGCATCATTGACCCCCATCTCGGACAGGGCTTCGGAGGCAGCGGCCACAACCTGCCGCATAACGTGTTCGTCCATCTGCCCGATGCATCCGACGCGAAAACTGTCCACCACGGTCAACTTGCCAGGATAGATGATGAACCCCCTGGCTTTCATCAGATCGTAAAATCGGTTGAATTCGAATGCCGGCGAGGCCGGGCAAAAGAACGTCACGATGATCGGGCTGAGCCACCTGTTGGCCAGAAGGGTTTCAAAACCCAGTTCCCGCATCCCGGCGACCACGACGTCCCGGTTCCGGGTATAGCGCGCGCCACGGCCATCAACACCTCCTTCGGCCTCATGGGCGCGCAATGCCTCGACAAAGGCCACTACGGCATGGGTCGGGGGCGTGAACCTCCACTGGCCGGTCTTGTTCATGTGCGCCCATTGGGCGTGTACATCGAGGCTCAGCGAATGGCTGTTGCCTTTGGCGGCTTCCAACGCGCTGGTCCGGGCGATCACAAACCCGAACCCCGGGACACCTTCGATGCATTTGTTGGCCGATGACACCAGCGCTTCGAACCGGATTTCGGCAGGTTTCAGGTCAATCGCACCAAATGCCGACATCGAGTCGATCAAAAGCTTTCGTCCGGCCGCATATGTCACCTCGGAAATTTCAGCCACCGGATTAAGGATGCCTGAACTGGTTTCGCAATGGACCGCCACGACATGGGTGATGGCCGGATCATCGGCCAGGATCTGCGCAACCTCGCCACCGCGGGGCGGCAGATAATCGCCCTTGTCCAGCACAACATGATCCCGCCCCAGGTATTCCAGTGTCTGGGCTGAACGTTTTCCATAGGCCCCGTTGGCCAGAACCAGCACCTTGCCGTCGCGTGGAATGAACGATCCCAGCATGGCCTCGACCGAAAACGAACCCGATCCCTGCATTGGAACACAGTCGAATTCTTCTCCGCCATCGCCCAGCATGGCCAGAAGGCGTGTGCGCATCTCGCGGGTCATCGCCCGGAAATCATCGTCCCAACTGCCCCAATCCTTGAGCATCGCCTGTTTGACCGCCCATGAGGTGGTCAGTGGGCCGGGAGTCAGAAGATAGGGTTCGCCCAGTTTCGGGGCTTCGATCACCGTGGTTTGGCGAGACATGTACGGCTCCGGATCAGGTGGTTCGCCCACACTATTGCCGTAGCTGGAACTATATGGGAAATTGCAAATTTCAATGTTATGATAGGCTCAGCTTATACTTCAATCCGGGTAGCTTCAGATGCGCCACAGCCAGTTGAAAGCGTTTCATCACGTGGCCCTGTTCGGCGGGTTCTCGCGCGCTGCCGAGGCCCTGTATTTGACGCAGCCCGCGATTTCCGAGCAGGTGCGCAAGCTGGAGCAGGACCACGACGTGCTGCTTTTTCACCGCGAGCGCAAACGCGTGCGCCTGACCGACGAGGGCGAAAAACTGTTTCGCCTGACGCGTCAGTATTTCGAAGTCGAACAGCAGATCGGTGAGCTGCTGTCCGAATCCGGATCTGCAATTGACGGGCAGTTGCGGATCGTTGCGGATTCGGCCCACCACGTGACGGCCATTCTGGGTCAGTTCCGCAAACGCTATCCAAATGTCACTGTGTCTCTCATGGGGGGCAATACCGAGGTCATTCTCGAAGACCTGCGCGCTTACAACGCCGAAATCGGGGTCGTCGGCGACGTGTCCCCAAGCAAGGAAATGGATTCGCTCAGCCTGGGCGGATCGGACATCATCGCATTCGCCGCCCGCGGGCTGCTTCTGCCCTCCAAAACCTGCCTGACGATGCAGGAACTGGCGAACTTGCCGCTGATCTTTCGCGAGTCAGGGTCCAAGACCCGGCAAAAACTGGAAAACGCAGCGGCGCGGCAGGCCGTGACACTGCAACCCGCCATCGTGGCCGAGGGCCGCGAGGCGGTGCGCGAAGTGGTGGCCTCGGGCGGCGGTATCGGCTTTGTCTCCAGCGCCGAGTATGGCCATGATGACCGGCTGGTCCGGTACGAACTTGTCGGTGAAAACCTGCACATGCGCGAAACACTGGTCCACCTGGCGCAACGTCGGAATGTCAAGGCGATCCGCGCTTTCATGGAGGTGGCCCGGGCCGAATTGCAAGGGCGACAGAAAGAGTTGTGTTAGCGGGCCGGGGCTGCCAGGGCAGAGGCCATGATGGACTGTCCCATCGCTATTGCATAGCGCGAAACCTCCCGCTAAAAGGCCGGTGATCCGCGCCAAGACCAGTCGCGCCCGGATGCCCCTATAGCTCAGCTGGTAGAGCAACTGATTTGTAATCAGTAGGTCCGCGGT
>CAYGNE010000023.1:0-1171 GCA_964351155.1 uncultured Rhodobacterales bacterium
GCTTCTTCCACTATATCCGTTTCCCGGACGAAGCCACGATGCGCAAGATTGTCGAAGTGCACCATCCGGGAATCAAGGAACAACTGCTGACGACAGCTCTTACCCAGTTCTACGAGTTGCGCGATCAGGCCGGCCTGAAAAAGAAACCCAGCACATCCGAGGTTCTGGACTGGCTAAAGCTCCTGCTGGCCGAAGACCTCACCGCCGAGGATCTGAAACGCGACGGCGCGAACGCTTTGCCGAAACTGCATGGTGCGTTGCTCAAGAACGAACAAGATGTGCATCTGTTCGAACGGCTCGCCTTTATGGCGCGCGGCCAACGTTAAACAACCGGACCAGAGCGCAGCGACCAAGGGGTTTTCATGGGCGGTTTTCGGCTGTCCATGACACGAATCAGTACAATTTATAATTGAATCGTATATACTTATTCTCGTGGTTGGGCTCTTCGTTTGTTAGGGCCGCTCGGGCCCGATATTGATTAATTGTCGCGGCATTCCACCCGACCATGTTCGACGTTTCGGAATCGCCGCGAAGTGCGATTTCAAGGAGAACTGACATGGCCACTGCACGCGGATTTACCGTCCAAGTGAATTTGCCAAAGGAAATTCCTGACGGAATAAAACCCACACTCTACGTGTTTGACGCGCATGGACGCCCGGTCACGGTGGCTTCGGTACCGCGAACAGGGACAGTTGGCGTCAACATCCCCTCTTCGCTCAAGGGCAGCGCGCTGCGATACGCGATTGCACCCATCGAGGAAAAGGAAACCGATCTGAAGCAACTTCGGCGTGTGAACGCTGTCGAACGAATTCTGCCATTCGATCCCGAGGAACGACCGGTCATCGACATAGCCGACGGGATATTGCAGGGTTGGATCCTCTGCATCTGCACCGTCCGGGGCCGCGTGGTCAAATCGGTCCCACAACCAACCGGTGGGTCTGTGGACTACCCGGTATGCAACGCACGGGTTCATATCTGCGAGGTCGACAGGTTTCCCCGGATCGTGTTCCGAATTCCCGATCACATCATCGAACGCGTAAGGGATGAACTGCTGATCGAGCCGCCCTTCCCGCCAGACCCGATCGGACCTGTCGCGCGCCGCATTCCACGCCCCCCGATCGAGGCGACGCCAATTCCGTTGCCCCGCCCCAATCCGCCGATCAACAGGCGT
>CAYGNE010000023.1:1271-6011 GCA_964351155.1 uncultured Rhodobacterales bacterium
GATCGAGGCGACGCCAATTCCGTTGCCCCGCCCCAATCCGCCGATCAACAGGCGTGTGGCGCGCACGGGTGGAGCGAACGCGGCAGCCGGCGAAATGAACGTTTCCGCCCTGGAGATGAAAACATCTGCACCGGTCGAAATGATGAACCTGGCCCGGGCAGAAAGCGCGACGGAAATCCGCAAGGTTCTGATCGATCTGGCAATCCTTCATCCGTGGTGGTGCTGGTTCCCATGGCTCGACCCGTTCTTTCGGTACGAGGTCGATTGCCTCTGGCAAACCTGGACCGACAGCAACGGCAACTTTTCCAAGACGTTCATTTATCCCTGTAGCGACAAACCGGACATCTACATCTGGGTGGAGCAGTTCATCGCGGGATCATGGAAGACAATCTACGCAAAAGGGCCGCGCTGCGACACGCGCTGGAACTATGACTGTGGAACCGAGATCACTATCCATGTCACCCATCCGGACGCCATCGTTTGCGTGCCGCCTCCGGAAGTCGTCGTCCCGGATGACATAACGACATGGGTGCTGCCCATGGCGGTCGGCCACTTTGAAATTGCCGGCAAAGGTGCCCACCCCGGCGAACTGGGCTGGCTGCAACCTGACGGAACAGTAGCCTATTCTGGTGGGCCGTCCAATATCGACCCGGTCACCGATGCGCCGATGGGCGGGTACCTGCGGTTCAAGATGCTGCACTCGCTTGACCTGCCGAAATCAGGCATGACGCGCTATGTGTGGTCGTATCGGCCCAAGCCTGCGCCGGACCCAACCGTGACCGGAGATTTCTTTGATCCATCGCTGCCCAACGCACACCCGGCAAATGCGAACGCCTGGGTCAAACTGAAAGAACCGATCAGCCGCCACTACCAGATTCCCGGCCCCGGGGGTACGCCGCGCTTCCCAGTTGTCGGGCTTGGACCCGACCCGGACGAGCTTTTTGCCTTTCGGCCACAGACTCCGCCTTCGGGAGTCTGGCCGGTCACCGGTTTCTGGGAAGACCTGTGGTCAGCCAAGCTCGATTCCAACGCAATGGACCCGGGACTGTACCAGATCAGGTTGACGGTCCACGACGCGGCCGGCAACATCGTGCCCCCTGCTGCCGGGACTTTCCGCTTCGTGGCCACAGACACACGTGTGGCCGGCGAAACCTACGATACCCGTGCGGCATCGGGATCGGAGTTGATCAACGGGGGGTTCGTGTTCGATGTCCGGATCGACAACGGTCACTGCACGGCCGGATTCGATCCGGTTCAAACCGACAGCGGTGCAACCGCGGATGCCTGTGGCTTCCTGCGCTATGCCAACAAGGCCACGACAATGGTCACGCTCGCATTCGAAGCGAGCCACCCGCGTGACCAGGCTTGGTTCCAACTCGAACTGCGGCGCGGCATGAACGATCTGGACCAGGTCGAGGTGATGAACGGTGCTGCAACCGGTGCAGTATCCGCACCGGTCGACAGCAATGGCGTTTCGACATGGCCGAACGCTGCTTATGGCGGCGATGGTGCCGGCAATTTCTCGGGTACTTTCTCGGCGGGTCGATTTCTGGAGACCTGTGACAACGGGGCCTTTGCCGCCAATCTGTGGGTACGTGCCAAAGCCCATGACGGGTTGAGCCGGTTGAGTGGATATGATCGCCGCGACACGATGGCATTCGCGCTGGCAGAGCAAACCGCCACGCCGTGAGCGACCCTAAAACGGGCGCCGCTCCCAGGGGCGGCGCCCACATCGTCTCGCCATCGTTCAACGCGGGCGCGCGCTTTGCGGGTGCGCTGGCGTGGGCCACCAGATATAGTGGCGCGGATTTCTTTCGTTGCAGAATTGTCCAAAACCCGCGAAATTGGCGGTGCAGGCACCGTGCGCGGTCATTTCGCGCACTTCGACATTGCCTCGCACGCACAGGGGACAACGTCGGCTCATGACAGGAGAATCTTCCGTTTCCGTTCGCGGACTCGCTCCAGAGGATCGCCTGCAATGGGCCGAGATGTGGGGCGACTATCTCGCGTTCTACAAGACTTCGGTCGCACCCGAGGTCTATGACAAAACCTTTGAACGGCTATTGGGCAGTGATCCGCGGGACTTCAATGCCTTTGTGGCCGAGCAGGATGGCCGCCTTGTTGGTCTGACCCATTACCTGTTTCATCGCCACGCGTGGAAGATCGAGGACGTCTGCTATCTTCAAGACCTTTACGCGAGGCCCGAGGCACGGGGCACCGGCGTCGGCCGCGCGTTGATCGAAGCCGTCTATGACGCCGCAGACAAGAATGGAACGCCGTCGGTCTACTGGCTGACCCAGGATTTCAATGAAACCGCGCGGCGGCTTTATGATCGTATCGCCAACGTGACACAGTTCATCCGGTACCAGCGGCCATGATGCGTGCCGCAGTTCTTGTACTGATTGCATCTGTTCTTGCAGGTTGTACGACGATCCAGCCACAGGATATTCCAAGCCGGGCCCGCATCGCCGAGTCCAGCCTGCCGCCGATGAAAGGATTTGCCAGCGCCCGTCCACGGGCTCCGTCGCAATCCAATGCCAATATCGCCGCCGATTTCCTTTCGCTTCACTTTGAACTGGAAAGCGGTCGCAGCCTGCCCGTTTTCACCCGGTTCGAAACCCCGATCACCGTACGTGTCACCGGCAAACCTCCGGCAAGCCTGACCCCGGACCTGCGCCGCCTGCTGACCCGTTTGCGGCGTGAGGCCGGCATCGACATCCGAGAAGTGTCCGGCAACAGCGCAAGCATCACGATCGAGGCCGTCAGCCGGGCCGAAATCCGCCGCGCGTTGCCCAATGCCGCGTGTTTCGTCGTACCCAACGCCAGCAGCCTGGATGAGTTCCGCCGCAATCGCCGCAGCCCTTCCAACAACTGGTCCACCTTGCAATCCCGCGACAGACTGGCCGTGTTCCTGCCTTATGATTCGACCCCGCAGGAAATTCGCGATTGCCTGCATGAAGAACTGGCTCAGGCCATTGGCCCACTGAACGATCTCTATCGCTTGCCGGATTCGGTGTTCAACGACGATAACGTGCACACGGTACTGACCGGGTTCGACATGCTGATCCTGCGTGCGACCTATGCGCCGGAGCTTCACAGTGGAATGACAAAGGCCGATGTGGCGGCCGAATTGCCCGACATCCTGTCTCGGATGAATCCGCATGGCGACCGCCTGCCCGCTCGCGCCATCTCTGCAACGCCGCGCAACTGGATCAATGCGGTTCAGACCGCACTCGGCCCCGGTGCGTCACACTCGGCCCGCAAGAACGCCGCACAAACCGCAGCCGCGACAGCGCAGCAACTCGGCTGGCAGGATCATCGCCGCGCGTTTGGCTATTACATGCTGGGCCGAATGACCCAACTGCAAGATCCGGTTCTGGCCCAACGGTACTACAACAGCGCCCTGTCCTATCTGAAACGGGTCCCCGCAGGTGAATTGCACCGGGCTTATGTTGTCACCCAGACCGCAGCCTATGCGATTGCGACCGGAGACGGAGACGAAGCCCTGCGCCAGATATCCCCGCATCTGGACACGGCAGCCCGGTCCGAAAACGCCGCCTTGCTGGCGACGCTGATGCTGCTTCAGGCCGAGGCGCTTGACCTGATTGGTCAGACAGAAGCCGCACGTTCCGTCAGGCTGGACAGTCTGGGGTGGGCAAGATACGGCTTTGGCTCAGACTGGGCGGTGCGGGCC
Organism: uncultured Rhodobacterales bacterium; assembly: GCA_964351155.1. GTDB lineage: Bacteria > Pseudomonadota > Alphaproteobacteria > Rhodobacterales > Rhodobacteraceae > CAYGNE01. The sequence continues at coordinate 4,966 of CAYGNE010000023.1, forward strand.
AAGATGCAGGAAATCGCTGCGCTCAATCCGCGCTCCGGGCGCAAAAGCTGATGAAACGGGTAATTGGTCATGATCGTGATTGCTGGCATAGTTCTGGGTGCTGTTCTGGGGGCAGTGATCGCACGCAAGAACGGTGGCAAACCCGCTGACATGGCCCAGTATGCCGCCGCATCGGCCATGGTCTTTGGCATCGTGGCGATGATCGCCACTGTTCTGCTGGACCGGTTTCTGGTGTGACCTGATGTTCCTGCCCTTCTTTGAAAACCTGCGAAAGGCCGGTGTTCCGGTCAGCCTGCGCGAGTATCTTGGCTTTCTGGAGGGCATGAAGGCGGGCCTCGCCACATACGATGTCGAAGCGTTTTACTATCTGGGCCGGGTTGCGATGGTGAAGGACGAACGCAATATCGACAAGTATGACCGGGCCTTTGCGGCCAGTTTCAAGGGTCTTGAGGAAATCAGCTTTCAGCAGGTGATGGAAGCCGTGAATGTCCCTGGCGACTGGCTGCGCAAGATGGCTGAGAAGCATCTGAGCGAAGAGGAGAAGGCCGAGATCGAGGCGCTTGGCGGGTTCGACAAACTGATGGAAACTCTGCGCGAACGACTGAAGGAACAGCAAGGCCGGCACCAGGGCGGAAACAAGTGGATCGGCACCGCAGGCACCAGCCCTTTTGGCGCCTATGGCTACAATCCCGAAGGCGTGCGCATCGGTCAGAAGGAAAGCCGCCACCAGCGCGCCGTCAAGGTCTGGGACAAGCGTGAGTTCAAGAACCTGGATGACACCGTTGAGCTGGGTACTCGCAATATCAAGGTGGCGCTGAAACGACTGCGCCACTGGGCGCGCGAAGGTGCCGCCGACGAACTCGATCTGGACGGAACGATCCGCGCGACTGCCGAACACGGCTATCTCGACGTGAAGACCCGGCCCGAACGGCACAACGCGGTCAAGGTCGTTCTGTTTCTCGACATCGGCGGGTCGATGGACCCGCATGTGAAGGTGGTGGAAGAGCTGTTTTCCGCCGCCCGGAGCGAATTCAAGCACCTTGAAT
>CAYGNE010000023.1:6021-29805 GCA_964351155.1 uncultured Rhodobacterales bacterium
CTGGCGTGACAACCGCCGTCGCTGGGATGCACAGACGCCAACGCATGAAGTTCTGCGCACTTATGGCAATGATTACAAATGCATTTTTGTCGGGGACGCCTCGATGTCACCCTACGAGATTGCCTATCCCGGCGGTGCCAACGAACATTGGAATGCCGAAGCGGGCCGCGTCTGGCTGGACCGCGCGCGCGCGCAATGGGCGTCAAACCTCTGGATCAACCCCGTGCCCGAAAAATACTGGGACTATACACATTCGATCCAGATGATCCGCGAAATCTTCGACGACCGGATGGTGCCGATGACATTGGATGGACTGAGCCGTGGGATGAAGATGCTGACGCGATAATCCCCCGCATTCACCTAAAAAACGTCCGAAATTTGCCCCAATTCACCGTCATCTACCTGACCAACACGTTACAAATTTGCGTATGTCAGGGTAATCAAGATGAAAAAAATTCTCGGCGCTGTAGTCGCGTTTGGCCTTAGCATCAGCGGTGCCTCCGCTGCGACCATCCACGCCGAATTCTGGGACGCGTCGCGCAGTTTTTCGACCGTGGACCAGGCCATCGCCTATACGAAGTCAAATGCGGTCACGGCAACTTTTGAGTCCACGGCCATCGACTACCCGAACCGGGGCGTATCGGTGCGGTCGGGTCGGACTTCTCTTGCGGACTTCATCGGGACGGACGCGGCCACGATCCTGGGCAATGGATCGGCACGGTTGGGCACATCGGTTTTCAAGTTCAGCGGCCGGCTGGATCTGGTGGCCGGCGAATACGAGATCAGTGTCGGATCGGATGATGGATTCCGCCTGTTCTTTAACGGCATCAATGTCGCCGAACAGGTCCGCCCGCGCCCATTCCGACTGACAACGCTTCCCGTTACAGTCACCGGAACCTCGGATTTCGAGCTGTACTACTATGAAAATTTCGGCAACACCGGCGTCGAATTCCGCATCGATGGCGGTATCGTCGACACAACCTTTCTTGCCCCTATTCCGTTGCCCGCCAGCTTTCCGCTGCTTGTCCTGGCGCTTGGTGGGCTTGGATTGGTCGCGCGAAGACGAAACAAGGCATAAGCGACTGGACAGTGTGTCGCCGGGCGTCCCGTTTGGGGCGCCCTTTTCATTTGCGGCTTCAGACAGTGAAGGCAAAGAACGGTGTTTGCGTCCTGACGCCACGCACCTAGACTGTCAGCATGTCCAACGCGCCGATAACCGACATCGACCTGGCCGAATTCACCGCCGATCCCTATCCGGCGCTGGCGCGGATGCGTGCATCAACCCCGATCACTTTTGTTCCGCAACTGGGCGCAACATTGATCACGCGCCGGGATGACGTGCACCGCCAGGAAAAACGTGTTGAGGTGTTCTCTTCGCTGCAGCCGGACGGTCTGATGACCCGGTTGATGGGCGAAAACATGATGCGCAAGGACGGCCCGGCGCATCAGCATGAGCGCAAGATCCTGTTTCCGGCGCTCAGCCCTCGAACGGTTCAGGGGCACTGGAAACCGATTTTCGAAGCTGCCGCGAGGAATGTCCTCGAAGATCTGCTCCCCAGGGGCGAATGTGATCTGGTGACCGACTACGCCATGCCGGTTTCTGCAGAAGCGCTCAAGGCGATTACCGGCCTGACCGGTATGACCCCGGCGGAAATGGACGGCGCAAGCCAGGCAATGATTGACGGCTGCGCCAATTATGCGGGTGACCTTCATATCAGTGAAAAATGCAACGCGGCAACTGCACTGATCGACACCCACATCGACCGTATGATCAGCGCACCGCCGAAACATTCTGTATTGGACGTACAACTGGCGGCCGGGTTGAACATGGAATCGGTCCGGGCCAACATCAAGCTTGTCATTTCAGGTGGCCAGAACGAGCCTCGCGATGCGATTGCCGGTGCGATCTGGGCTTTGCTGACACACCCCAACCAACTGAAATTAATAAATAATGGCGAACGTGGATACACAGACGCGTTCGCGGAATATGCCCGCTGGATCAGCCCGATCGGAATGTCGCCGCGCCGCGTCGCACGTGTGGATGTGGTTCAGGGCGTCACGTTCGAGCCGGAAGACCGGGTGTTTCTGATGTTCGGGTCAGCCTGCCGCGACGAGGCGCATTTCGTCGATCCCGACAAGTTCGATATCACCCGGGACACACAGCCCGCGATCAGTTTTGGTGCTGGGCCGCATTTCTGTGCCGGTGCTGCCGCCGCCCGCTGTCTGATCACCGAAGTCGCATTGCCGCTGGCCTTCAAAAACCTGAAAAATATCAGACTTGACGGAGATGTACGTTTTGCCGGCTGGGCATTTCGCGGACCAACCACGGTCCCGGTCCGGTGGGATGGGTGAAGGTTGCCTGAGGGCGCAGGTCAGCGTGAAAGTCACTTGTGCCGCCGAGATGCCGGTCATGATCACTTGTCCGGGGCCTGAAGACGCGCCATATCTCGACTATGCTGAAGTTCACGCCGATCCTTCTGGCCATTCTCTACGCCCTGGTCATGTACCGGGTTTCGGTTTGGCGTACCGGCAGAGAATTGGATGCCAAATCGACAGAACTGGCGGACCCGCGCCTGAAGCGTTTGACCGACCGCCTTGCGGCGGCACTCGATCTGTCGCGGATCCCGGTTTACATCTACGAAATCGATCCGGTGAACGGGCTGGCGGCGCCAGACGGTCGGATATTCATCACGCGCGGTTTCTATCGCAAGTTCCAGAGCGGAGAGATTACCGGCGAGGAAATGACCAGCGTGATTGCGCACGAGCTCGGGCATGTTGCGCTGGGGCACTCGCGCAGGCGGATGATCGATTTTTCGGGCCAGAATGCCTTGCGGACAGCCCTGATGATGGTTCTGGGGCGCTTCATTCCCTTTCTGGGTGTCTGGATCGCCAACCTGCTGACCACGCTGCTGGCTGCTGGCCTTTCGCGGTCGGACGAATACGAGGCTGATGCATACGCTGCGGCGCTTCTGACCAAGGCAGGGTTCGGGATGGAGCCACAGATATCCCTGTTCCGCAAACTCGATCAACTGACACAACAGCGCGCCGGAATGGCCCCGGCATGGCTGATGAGCCATCCCAAGACCGATCAACGGGTGCAAGCGCTGAAGCAGCTCGAAGCGCGTTGGAAGGCGTCAGAATAGTCCTATCCGGGAACCCGCCGGGATCATGTCGACAGGGCCTTTGCCAGACGCGGCAAACGGGCCTTTTTCAACAACGGACGCATCGTCCATTGATCCCCGGAAAGGTGATTGGCCTGTAACAGAACACGGTCCGCGACGCTGGCGATGCTGCCAGGCGATTCTTGCCAAAGGCCGTGAAGGAAACCGTCGGGGTCCAGCCGCTGCAATCCCTCCTCGGCCAGTGTCTGACGTGGAAAATCCTTGGCGTTGAGCGTCATGATCGCGTCCGCCGAACTGCTGATGGCCACCGCGAGCACGTGCAGGTCAGCTGGATCTGGCAACCAGAGCCGCAATTCAATTCCCGGTGCCGGGACACATTCCGACTGCGGCCAATTGGCCCTTAACAGAGCGATTTCACCCCGTGCCTGGGCTTCTCCGGTCGGACCGAGCCGCACCGCCGCGCGCGCCCATTCCTCGAGAATTCGGGCCGACCACAACGGGATGAAATGCCCTTCCGCCGCCGCGCCCAGCAGCATCTCCCGCATGACGGTCGGAAACAGCACACATGTGTCCAGAACGATCTTCACAGCCGGTAGAACAGCGCTTTGAGGTACCCGCTTTCAGCCAGTTGGGGATGTTGCGGATGGTCGGGCCCCGCAAAACCGGTGTGGATCAGTTGCGCCTGCCGCCCGGCGCGCCCGATACCGCGGGTGCAGGCGGCACGAAATCGGGGCAGATCGGCGGCGTGCGAACAGGAACACAAACCGAGATATCCACCGGGCGCAACCAGCGTCGCCGCCAGCCGTGCCACCCTTTCATACGCCCGCAAACCGGCATCCAACGCCGGTTTGGACGGTGCAAAGGCGGGCGGGTCGCAGATGACCACGTCAAATCTGGCACTCTCGGATTGCAGCGATGCCAGAACGTCAAAGGCATCGCCATGACGGGTCTGGAACCGGCTCGAAACACCGCCGCAAATGGCCCCCTTTTCAGCCAGAGCAAGGGCGGGCGCAGATCCATCCACGGCCAAGGCGGATGCCGCCCCGCCCGCCAGCGCGGCCAACCCGAAACCGCCCACATGGGAAAACACGTCGAGCACATGCGCATCCCGTGACAGGCCCGCGGCAAAGGCGTGATTGGGCCGCTGATCGTAGAACAGGCCGGTTTTCTGACCGCCGAACAGATCGGCCATATATGTCGCGCCATTCATCGGCACGGCAACCGGTTCTTCCGGCATGGCCCCCCGAAGGACGACGGATTTGTCATCCAGCCCCTCCAGAGCCCGGGCGCGCCCGGTGGCGTTCTTGAACACATGGGTGACGCCGGTCACGTCGCACAAGGCCGATGTGAGCGTTGGCAGCAATGTTTCGGCCCAGGCCGCGTTCGGCTGAATGACACAGATGTCCCCGAACCGGTCGATCACCACGCCGGGCAACCCGTCCGCCTCGGCATGCACGAGCCGATAGAACGGCGCATCAAAAAGCCTTTCGCGCATCTCCTGAGCACGCCGCAGTCGTTTTGCGAACCAGTCATGATCGATTACCGCACCGTTGTCCCGATCCAGCATGCGGCAGATGATCGTCGACGCGGGATTGACGGCGACAAGGCCCAGCGGCTCGCGCTTATCGTCTTCCAGAATGGCCAGCGTCCCGGGTGCCAGCGACCGTGTGCGTCGGTCCGTCACCAGATCGCTGGCATAGACCCAGGGAAAGCCGTGGCGCAATCCGCGGGCATTTGCCTTTGGCTTCAGACGGACACGGGGATGGTCAATGGCGAGAGAGGGCGCTGTCATGGCGCCCTCATAACCGCAGCGCGAAGGCCGTGAAAGCCCTAGAGGTAGTTCAACGCCCCGATGAGGCCCTTTTTCTGGGGGCGATGGCCTCTCGGATCGCTCAACTCCTGGCGAATGACTTCCGCCAGATGGTTCGAAATGCGAACCTTTTGTGTCTGTCCATTCGCTTCGGCCCGCAATGCCTGCGCTCCGCCAAAAGCATCAAGATCGGCACGAACCTTGCGGACCGGCGCCAGCAATTCACCGGATTCGGCGTCTCGGATCGACATGTTGAAGGTAATTGCATGCACACCGCCCGTCGTGTAGCGCGCCTTTTCCGTCAAAGCGTGGAATTTGACCACTTCGATATCGAGCCGGACCGGAACCGGACCGTTCAGAGAGGCAACGCCGGTGTCGAGCGCATTCTGAACGATGGCCTGCACCTGCGCATGGCGGTCCCCGATCGGGTCCTCGCGCCAAACGATATCACCTGATGGCAGATAACTGTTGGATTCCGAGACCTTCAACGATCTGGGGACCGTGACGTTGACCGATTTCACCTTGACCCGTGCCTGCCCTGCCACCACGGGTGTGATGCTTGCAGATACGTTGTCGGAACTGCCGACAGATCCCATACCGGCGTCGGCAATACTCCGCGTCGCCGGTTCAACGTTGGAACAAGCTGAAACGGCAAAACTCAGGCTCAGAAAGATACCGATGCGTGCGAGTGTCATTGTTATCTCCTTTGCGCCACCAACAGGCACACGTGTTACTGCTCGCCGCAGGCATGGCATTGAAATACGGTGGTTTTTGGACAGATTTGCGATGATTCTGAGCGAAGCCATTCCGCGCGGAACCCGGTCTGGCGTGGTTCAGTTCGGACGGCGCGACCGCCACCCGCCTCTGCGCCGGGGCGTCGCAACCGATGACAATCCATCGTGCAATACCTTGGTCATGGGATGATCCGGGTTCGCGTTGCCGTAGCGTTCAATCAGGTCCCGCAGCGCCGCATTGGTTGTCTGTGGGTCGGGAATGCCGAGAGCCCAGTCCAGAAAAATGGAGCGGCATTCCGCAGGCGTGATGTTTTCGATGCGGTAGGCCTCGAAAATCAACGCTTTTGGATCATTTGGTGTTCGTCCCTTCATTGGCTTTCCTTTGGCATGAGGGCCGCCGAAATCAGACCCGCGGCCTGCTCGTAGCCTTCGGCCAACGCCGCCTTAAGGGCGTCGATATGCTCGAAACCGGTGCTGCGGCACAGGAATGCCGCCCCCCCTTCGCCCACGTCGGCAACCGTCAAGGCGGTGCCGGACAAGAGCCGTGCCGCCATTTGCACGGACCAGAACAATTCATAACAACGCTCCAGAGTGACCGCATCTGCATCGCTGAGCCACCCGGATTCCACGGCCCCCGCCAGACCGCCGGCGACGTCTCCGACCGCAGTGCCGGATAACAGTGAACCGGCCTGCGCCACCAACTCAATGTCCTGCAGCCGCCCTGCCCCAACCTTGGCATCAAGCACCCCGCCCGGAGACTTGGCCGCCGCAATCCTGTCACGCATATCGGCAACCTCCTTCAGGATCGCCCCGCGGTCGCCGGGATCGGCCAGAACAGACCGCCGGAACGCTTCGATATCTTTGGTCAGTTCGGGATCACCCGCCACGACGCGGGCCCGCGTCAGCGCCAGATGTTCCCAGACCCAGGCTTCGTTCTGCTGATAATTCTGGAAACTGGCCCAACTGGTGGCAACGGGACCCTGCGTTCCCGACGGACGCAGCCGCATGTCCACCTCGTACAATCGCCCCTGCGACATTGGCGCCGTAAGCGCGGTGATCAACGCCTGTGTCATACGGGCATAGTAGGTGCGCGTCGCAAGCGGGCGCGGGCCGTCCGAGCTTTCAGCGTCTTCAGGGTCATAGATAACAATCACATCCAGGTCGGACATCGCGTTCAACCGGCCTGCGCCCAGTGATCCCATGCCCAGAACCGCAGCTCCGCGGCCCGGTGGCGTTCCATGTTTGGTTGCGAATTGCCGAACGACACAGGGGCAAAGTGATACGATAACCGCCTCGGCCAGATCGGCATATTGTGATCCCGCCGTTGCGGCATCGATCAACCCGCGCAAATGGTGCACACCTATGCGAAAATGCCATTCCTTGGTCCAGCGTCGAGCGGCGTCCAGTTGCCGTTCATAATCCGGTTCCGCCTCGAGCAGGTTGCTCAGCTCGACCTGCAAGGCCTCCTTGCCGGGCCAGTTCGAAAAGAAATCACCGCCAAGCACGGCATCGAAAACGCCAGCGTTGCGCGACAGATGACCGGCCAGCGCCGGCGAGGTGCCCACGATGTCGACCAACAGATCGATCAGCTGCGTGTTGGCTTCGAACAGGGAAAACAGCTGCACGCCCGCGGGTAGCCCGGACAGGAATCCATCCAGCGCCACAAGGGCTTCTTCGGGTTTTGCCGTCCGGGCAAGCCGCGCCAGCAATTCGGGGCGCAGCCGATCGAAAATCTGGCGTCCGCGCTGCGAGCGCAACGCGGGATATGTCGGCCAGCGCGCAAGGATACTGGCGTCAAAGTTCACTGGTGCGGCAACATTCGTGGTGGATGGGCCGGTTTCTGGGGCAAAAAACCCCTCGGTCAGTTCGTGCACATCTGTCAGCCGCAACCGCAGATCGTTCTGCAGCGCATCCGAATCCGTATCCATCAGGCAGGCAATTCGTTCGATTCCCTCGGATGTTTGCGGCATCTTGTGGGTCTGGGCATCGTTGACCATCTGGATACGGTGCTCGATTTCGCGGTGAGCACGGTAATGCACTGCCAGACTGTCGGCCACCTCTTGCGGCACCCAACCCTTGCGCGCGAGCGCCTGCAAACCGGGCACGGTACCACGTTCCCGCAGGTCCTTGTCGCGCCCTCCGGCGATCAATTGACGGGTCTGGGTGAAAAATTCGATTTCGCGGATGCCGCCCCGCCCCAGTTTCATGTCGTGGCCGGGCACTTTCAACGGTCCACCTGTGCCCTTGGATTCGCGAATGCGCAAGCGCATGTCATGGGCGTCCTGAATGGCGGCAAAATCGAGGTCTCGACGCCAGACGAACGGTGTCAGCACCTTCAGGAACCGCGCCCCGGCCTCGAGGTCACCGGCTGCGGCGCGGGCCTTGATATAGGCCGCTCGTTCCCATGTTCGGCCAAGGCTTTCGTAGTATCGTTCCGCTGCCTCGGCCGCCATGCAGACCGGTGTCACTGCCGGATCCGGGCGCAGACGCAGATCTGTACGAAACACGTACCCGTCCGCGGTGCGGTCGCTGAGCACGCTACACATGTTGCGCGTGGCGCGGACCATGCCCTGCCGGGCCTCGTAGAAATCATCGGGATCGAACCGCGTTTCATCGAAAAGGCAGATCAAGTCGATGTCAGACGAGTAATTCAGTTCGTGAGCACCCATCTTGCCCATGGCCAGAATGATCAGGCCTCCTGCGGTGGCGACATCGTCCTCGCAGAGGCAGGGCAGTTTACCACGCCGGATCAGTGTCGCGATCTCCGATTTGATGGTCACATCGCAAACCAGCCCGCCGAAATCCGTCAGAACCGCGGTCACTTTCTCCAATGGCCAGACCCCGGACAGGTCCGCAAGCGCAGTGATCAGCGCAACGCGGCGCTTGGCCTGTCGTAGCCCGCTTTTCAACTGGTCCGGTGGCAAGTCCACAGCCCCGGCAAAGACCGCCTTCACGGCCGCATCGGGATCATGAAATGCCTCGGGCAACCAGGCCGCCTCGTTTTCAATCAGTCCCTTGAGATAGGGGCTGGAGCCGCCTGCCCCCTCGATCAGCTTGGCGACATCACCGCTGGCGTCGGGAACCGCGGCGCGGGCCTCTGCGCCGAGATCGCGATCATGGGCGCGCGGCAGGCGCGTGATATCAAGGGTCTGGACCATGTCCGCAGACTGGAGTCGGGCGCGGCAATCGTCAATCCGCGATCGGCTTGCACCCGAACAACGGTTTTGCATTATGGCCATATGAGCAAAAGCCTGAAACGTGTGCGCAACGCATTGATCACAGCAAACGTTGAACCGCGAATCAAAGAAACCGCACTGGAACGCACGGCAACCGATGCCGCAGCCGCCATCGGCTGCGAGGTGGATCAGATCGCCAAGTCGATTATCTTTCGGGGAGCGGAAAGCGGCGAAGCGATCCTGTTCCTGACTGCCGGGGGCAACCGTGTCGATACGGAAAAGGCTGCCCTCTTGGCAGGTGAGGCGCTTGAAAAGGCAGATGCAGCCCTGATCCGGGCGCAAACAGGGTTTGCGATCGGCGGCGTCGCCCCTGTCGGCCACCTGACACCGATCCGCGCCTTCATGGATCGCCGGTTGACGGATTTTTCGGTGGTTTGGTCCGCCGCCGGTACACCGCACCATGTATTCCCGAGCAATCCGCGCGACCTAATACAGCTTTCCGGCGCGCAAGTATCTGATTTTACGCTTACAACACAAAAAATGTAAAAAACATTCACATCAGCCCTTGCAATAGGCATCCAACATACCGATCTTCAGTAATGTGAAAGGCATTCACATTGAACGGCACAACCCGAACTGGAGACATGAGACAATGACCATGATGACCGAACCCGTCCCCACCACGTCCCATGCGGGCTGGTTTTCACGAAGCGAAGCGTGGCTTGACAGCAAAGGCAAAGGTGCCTGGATCGCCGCAATGGTCCTCGGCTTTGTCTTCTTCTGGCCGGTCGGCCTCGCCCTACTTTTCTACATGATCTGGAGCAAACGCATGTTCAGCAAATCCTGCAGCCGCAATTCCTGGAAGTCCCGCCGGATGACGGTCACATCGGAAACCGGCAATCGCGCGTTTGACGCCTACAAGGCCGAGACGCTGCGCCGGCTGGAAGAGGAACAGACAAACTTTGAAGCGTTTCTTGAACGGTTGCGCGAAGCAAAGGACAAGGCCGAATTCGACCAGTTCATGGACGAACGCGCCAGTCAGGCCAATCGCGACCGGAACGACGACGAAGCCGCCTGATCCAACCAAACCAACCCGCTCCCACATGTTCGTGGGGGCGGTTCATTCCTGCCATCTGTTTCCAAGGACCCACTTCGATGTACAACCTGCCCGATCCTGATCGACAGCCCGAATTCTACGATTCCGTGCCGTTCAAGCGCCTTCTGGCCTGGATCATCGACACCGTGTTTGTCCTGGTGCTGTGTGTTGTCGCGGCCCTGCTCACGGTCGGAGTCGGCTTTTTCTTCTTCGGCATCCTCTGGCTGATCCTCAGCTTCTGCTACCGGGTTGTTACCATCGCCAATGGCTCGGCGACCTGGGGCATGCGTTTTGTAGGTATCGAGTTCAGAACCGAACAGGGCACGCGCATGACCACGGGAACCGCGCTGGCGCATACGGCTGGTTATTCGATCAGCATCGCCATACCGATCCTGCAGGTCATCTCTATCGTCATGATGCTGACCAGCGCCCGCGGACAGGGTTTGACCGACATGTTCCTGGGCACTGTCGCTCTCAATCGCAGATCGGTTCTGGCTGCTTGAATACGCTCTTGGCGGGTGAAGCATCGATTGCTATCATCCGCCAAAGCAACCCGGACACCTTATGCGCCACACCCTGCCAATCGCGCCGCAGTTTTACGTGACGGCCCCCCAGCCCTGCCCCTATCTGGATGGCAGGATGGAGCGGAAACTGTTCACCTCCTTGCAGGGCGAAAACGCCGACAAACTGAACAACAGTTTGAGCCAACAGGGTTTTCGGCGCTCTCAGAACGTGCTGTACCGCCCGTCCTGTGCTGAATGTTCAGCGTGCCTGTCTGCCCGGATTGACGTGGCGAAATTCAGCCCGACAAAAAGTCAGAAGCGCACGTTGCGGCGAAACTCGGGGCTGGAGCGGCGCGCAACCTCGCCCTGGGCCACCGAAGATCAGTACGCCCTGTTCCGCAGCTATCTGGACGCCCGGCATGCCGACGGCGGAATGGCTGACATGGACGTGTTCGAATTCGCCGCCATGATCGAGGAAACGCCGATCCGCAGCCGCGTGATCGAATACACCGATGGTCAAAGTGCTGATCTGATCGCGGTCAGTCTGACCGATGTGCTCGAAGACGGTCTGAGCATGGTCTATTCCTTCTATGCGCCGGACCGCCCGCAGCACAGCCTCGGCACTCATATGATCCTTGATCATATCGAAATCGCCCGGAATGCCGACCTGCCATACGTGTATCTTGGCTATTGGGTTCCCGGAAGCCAGAAGATGGGATACAAGGCCAAGTTCTCGGGTCTGGAGCTGTATTTCGGCGGCGAATGGAAACCAATGACGAAACCGGAAGATTTCGACATCGAGACCCATCCCTTGTCCACGGATCCGATCGCCGAACAGGTTGCCAATATCAGCCTGCCGGACAGGCGGCCGACTCGCCTCTGAACACCAGGTCCCGCGCCGCGCTCAATCCCGCAAACTGTCCTTTCGCAACTCTGCGCGTTCATGGTGGCGCGGCAGAACGCGCCCGTATAATTGACGTGTGCGCTCGACCCCACCGCACATGCCCTCGGTTTCAACAAAGGAATAGATGCCCACGAACCGGCGTCTCGGCCCGCAGACCGGCGTCACCCGGTGCAGCGAATACCGTCCCCTGAAAATCTGCAAATCTCCTGGTTGCAGATCCAGTTTACGGACCTCTGCCCGCTGACCGGCGAGCACCGCCGCCACGCCTTCGTAATTCTCGTCATCGGACCGGCGCAGATTGGGAACGTATTCAAATGCCCCACCCGCTTCGGCGTTCTGAATGGCCAGTGTCACCGTGTAATTGTTGGTATCGAAATGCCATGGAAACCCATCCCCCGCCTCGACCATGTTAACGATTACGTCAGCCAGCGGATCGTCATAGCGAAAGAACCGATCCTCGGGTTCGTTCAGCGCTGCTCGAACAAAGGGCATGAACTCCTGGCATTCATACAACCGGCGCAGGGGACCGGAGACGGGAAAATTGTCTGCAGGTATGAAGGCATTCGAACGGTCAAAGAACTGCCGCACGGGATGATCATCCGGCAGCCCATCTTCATCCTTGCTGAAATAGACATTGGTCCGTCCAAAGGACCGGTGGGCCTGATCGGCGACGGAGTTGGCCTCCGCCACCAACTGATGCACCCCTCTTGAATGGGCAAAGCCGGGCAGAACGGCGCACCCGTCCTCTTCAAGCTCGCGGCGCAGGTCCTGGATCATCAGTTCGTAGGCGACAGATCCCGGGCGGTCGATCGGGTAACGCCCCAGATCAATCAGATCGCTCAGCTCCATGTGTTCCCCTCCCATCAGTCGGTTTTTTCGGCATCCTTTCACGGATAAGAACCGGCCTCTTGCTCAAATCAGACATGCAGACGGCGATTTCAGGACGAAAACAAACACCTCGTCTTGCGGATATTTCGTCGCACCCCCGGCTTTGCGCAAGAAAATGACCAAAATGCCGAGACCGGATCGCGATTCCCGCGCGATTGCCGGTTGACGCCCCAGCATACCGACCATAATCTCCGCGCAGCATCAAGGAGCCTTGGGTATGCCGACCCTAGTGGTAATCGTAGGAAAGACGCGCATGGGCCGGTAACGGTTAGCCATACTAAGACCCATGCGCCCCCGTCAAAACCGGGGGCTTTTTTGTGCGCAGACCGTTGTCGCGGATGGAGCAAAGCAGATGACACGTGAAATGACCGGAGCAAAGATGTTGGTTCAGGCCTTGAAGGATCAGGGTGTGGACACCGTATTCGGCTATCCCGGCGGAGCAGTGCTACCCATCTATGACGAGGTGTTTCAGCAGAATGACATCCGCCATATTCTGGTCCGGCATGAGCAGGGTGCGGTTCACGCCGCCGAGGGATATGCCAGGTCGACCGGCAAACCGGGCGTGGTTCTGGTAACATCGGGACCCGGTGCAACGAATGCGGTGACGGGCCTGACCGATGCGCTGATGGACAGCATTCCAATCGTGGTTTTCACCGGACAGGTGCCGACATTCATGATCGGATCGGACGCATTTCAAGAGGCGGACACCGTTGGCATCACCCGCCCCTGCACCAAGCATAACTGGCTGGTGAAGGACACAAACGAACTGTCTGGCGTCATTCACGAAGCTTTCCACGTGGCGACCACGGGCCGTCCGGGCCCGGTGCTGGTCGACATCCCGAAAGACGTTCAGTTCGCCAGAGGGACATATACCAAACCTTCGCCGACCGCATCGCACTACCACCCGCGCGTCAAGGGAGACCTCGAAGAGATCACTGAACTGGTCGCCGCGATGGAAAAGGCCAAGCGGCCCATCTTCTATACTGGTGGCGGGGTCATCAACTCGGGGCCGGCGTCGAGTCAGCTGTTGCGCGAGCTGGTTGACGCGACCGGATTTCCGATCACATCGACCCTGATGGCGGCAAGAACTGGCTCGGAATGCTGGGAATGCACGGACTCTATGAAGCCAAGCTGGCGATGCACGATTGTGATCTTCTGATCAATATCGGTGCCCGGTTCGACGACCGGATCACAGGGCGCATTGATGCCTTCAGCCCGAAATCGATCAAGGCCCATATCGACATTGATCCGAGCTCGATCAACAAGGTGATCAAGACCGACATTCCGATTGTCGGTGACGTCGGGCATGTGCTCGAAGACATTCTCAAGGTCTGGAAATCGCGCGGCCGAAAGACCGATGCCGAGGCGGTGTCGAAATGGCAGATGAAGATCAATGAATGGCGCAAGGTCAATTGCCTTGCCTTCACTGAAAGCGAGAAAACCATCAAGCCGCAGCACGCGCTGACCCGGCTCGAGGCACTGACCAGGGACCACGACCGTTATATCTGTACCGAGGTTGGTCAACACCAGATGTGGGCCGCACAGTATCTTGGTTTTGAGGATCCCAATCGCTGGATGACGTCGGGCGGGCTTGGCACGATGGGCTATGGTTTCCCGGCATCGATCGGTGTGCAGATGGCCCACCCCGACTCGCTTGTCATCAATGTCGCCGGTGAAGCCTCTTGGCTGATGAACATGCAGGAAATGGGAACGGCCGTGCAGTACCGTTTGCCGGTCAAGCAATTCATTCTGAACAATGAACGGCTTGGCATGGTGCGCCAGTGGCAGGAGTTGTTGCATGGCGAACGCTATTCGCATTCCTGGTCAGAAGCCCTGCCAGATTTTGTCAAACTCGCCGAGGCATTTGGAGCCAAGGGTATCCTTTGCAAGGATCCCGCCGACCTGGACGATGCGATCATGGAGATGATCAATTACGATGGCCCGGTGATCTTTGACTGTCTGGTGGAAAAGCACGAGAACTGTTTCCCGATGATCCCGTCCGGCAAGGCCCATAACGAGATGTTGCTCGGCGAAGCGGAAACACAAGGTGTGATCGAAGCCGGCGGCGCGGTGCTGGTTTAACAAATTTCTGAACGTGCTGCCGGGTTGAAAAGGCCCAGCGAGAAAAAGAAAAGGACCGAGACACGATGTCTGCCCTACACATCAAGAAAGGCGCCACCAAACACTCCGCCTACAACCTGCGCCCGACCTTTTCCGACGTGCAGGAACGTCACACCATCGCGGTTCTGGTCGAAAACGAACCCGGCGTGCTGGCGCGCGTGATCGGCCTGTTTTCCGGACGCGGCTATAACATCGAAAGCCTGACGGTTGCCGAAGTGGACCATACGGGCCACCTGTCGCGCATTACGATCGTCACGACGGGCACGCCCCAGGTCATCGAGCAGATCAAGGCACAGCTGGGCCGGATCGTGCCGGTCCACGATGTTCATGACCTGACCGTCGAAGGCCCTTCGGTTGAACGGGAACTCGCGATACTCAAGGTGGTCAACGAAGGCGAAAAACGCGTCGAAGCCTTGCGGCTGGCCGACATCTTTCGGGCCAATGTCGTGGACAGCACGCTCGGGAGTTTCGTGTTCGAGATCACCGGCGCGCCGGACAAGATTGACGCCTTTGCCGACCTGATGCGGCCATTGGGCCTGTCGGAAATCGCCAGAACCGGCGTTGCGGCGCTTTTACGCGGCGAGTGAGCGCAAGCGGTTCACAAAGTTTCTGATAAGACTTTCAACCCGGTCTTCACCGCGTGTCAGGCCCTGCTTCTGATCGCCGGTGAACGCCGCGGGCTCAGGTCTTGGCACAATGGCGAGAACGGAATGATCTCGGCCGTGCCGCGTCGCGGCAACGCGGGCTGTGCTGACGAAAATTGAACCGGAGTGCTGGATTCCAAAGTCTGGGGAAGCTCGGGAAAGACACCTTCGGCGACCAGACGCGGATTGTGAGCAAACCGCATGTTCCGATCCATCGTCATCTCGAATTCAACCCAGTCGCCCGCGTCCAGCGAAACGTTCCTGTTGGTATCCGGATTTTTGTAGAACGCAAGATCGCCGTGATCTTCACACCAGATAACCGCCTTGCGGTCTTCCGTGTCGCTCCAAAGTACAACTCCAAACATATTCCATCCCGTCTATCCCTGTGATACAACTTTGAGGCAAACTGATACAATCAGACATGGAAATTTCCGCGTCTTGCTCTTGCATTTTGTGTCCAAGTGCGTAGTTTTCCGTCACAAATCCGCGTCATTACTGTCGCCAATCAGCGTCAATGTTATCGAATCAAGCCAAAATTTGGTGTTTCCTTATGATCGACACACATGCAGCTTGAGCGCAGAAGAAGTATACAACTGGAAGTTTAATGCCCAAATCGGCCCGATCACCAGCAGAACTACGCAACATGTTCGGAGCGAACCTGCGAAACCTGTCCAATCGTTATGCTTCAATCTCCGAGCTTTCGCGCCAGCTTGGGATCAACCGGACACAGTTCAACAGATATCTGTCCGGAGAAAGTTTTCCCCGGCCCGACGTTCTGGACCGGATTTGCGAGTTTTTCGGAGTGGACGCGCGTATTTTGCTCGATCCGGTCGAAAACCTCAGTGTTGGCGGCGCCATTCTGAACGGTCCGGTGCTGGAAGAGTTCATCGGCCCCGGTGTCAACGATATTTCCGAAGACCTGTTTCCAAGCGGCTTTTTTCGCTTTTCAAGACGCAGCTTTATCAATGACACACAGTTCGTGGTGGGTCTTGTCTACGTGTTCCGAAATGCCGGTCACACCTATGTCCGCGGTTTCGAGGCGCGGGATGCGATGATCCAGCAGGGGTTGCCGGTTACACCCTCGGCGCGTGAGTTCCGAGGGTACGCAATACGTCACGAAGACGGTATCGCTCTGATGATCGCGCGGCGCAAAGCAATGACGAGTTCGTTCAACTACCTTGCGCGCGTTGCTTCCTTCGAAAACAATTTCTGGGTCGGCTACGTAACGCGCACGGTTCGCGAAAGCACGACGGCGGCACGGGCGACCCGGATGGTCTATGAACATCTGGACACCAACCTGTCCGGAATCCTGCACGCAGCGCGCAATACCGGCTTCAAAACACAGGGTGAACTGCTGCCGTTCCACAGGCAGTTGTTGCAGCCGGACGATCCATTCCGCTGAACGCGCAAACAGACCCGCGCAAAAAACGAGCCGGTGTCGCAGTGAGAAAAGATGCGTCGCAGATTGAACGGACGCATTGCGCCGTTCAGGTATGCCGGTTCGAAAGCCAAGGAGAGTGCCATGCCTCAGCAGACAACGGATCTGTCCTCTGTTCGCCAACCGATCACAAGTGCCAGAGGGCTCCCCAACGCGCATTACACGGACCCCGGAGTGTTCAAGGAGGAAAGCCAGATTCTGCTGGCCTCCGAATGGGCTGGTCTTGCGGTAGCCTCGGACGTTCCCGAACCCGGCGATGCGATACCGCTGACGTTTCTCGGCATCCCTCTGTTGCTGATCCGCGACAAGAAAGGTGAGGTCCGGGTCTTCCAGAATACCTGCCGCCACCGCGGCATGATCCTCGTCGAGGAACCCCGCAAGATCGAAGGCGCGATACGCTGCCCCTATCACAGCTGGTGCTATTCGACCGAAGGCCGTCTGGTCAGTACGCCGCATGTCGGGGGACCGGGCCAGAACACCCATGAGGGCATTGACCGCGATACATTGGGCCTCATCGAAGTGCGCAGCCATGTCTGGTTCGACGTGGTCTGGATAAACCTGTCAGGCGACGCACCCGAGTTCGCGGAGACAATGTCCGATTTGCTGGCCCGCTGGTCGGAGTTCGACAAGCCGATCTATCACGGTGGCCCCGAAAGCAAGTTTCAGCTGTCCGTGAATTGCAACTGGAAGCTTGCCGTCGAAAACTACTGCGAAAGCTATCACCTGCCCTGGGTTCATCCCGGACTGAACAGCTATTCACGGCTGGAAGATCACTATCACATCGAGCAGCCCGGCGAGTTTTCCGGCCAGGGTACGCTTGTCTATCGTCAGATCACTGACGAGAACGGCGACGTTTTTCCGGATTTTGACGGATTGGGTGACAAATGGAACACTGCCGCTGAATACGTTGCCGCCTACCCGAACGTGTTGCTTGGGGTGCATCGCGACCATGCCTTTGCCATCATCCTGATCCCCGACGGCCCGGATCACACTGTGGAACACGTGCACTTGTACTACACGCAACCCGGCACCAACGAAGGGCTGAGAGCCCGCAACAGCCAGCAGTGGAAAACAGTTTTCGAAGAAGACGTTTTTGTCGTTGAAGGCATGCAGCGTGGGCGGTCCGCACCGGGATTTGATGGCGGTAGGTTTTCGCCGGCGATGGACGGACCGACGCATCTGTTCCACGACTGGGTGGCCGGCAGGGTCGAGACCTACCGCGCCCGTTCGAAGGCCGCAGAATGAGCGATCTGGATGCGCGGCTCCTGGCCGCGCACGCCGCCGGGGATACCCGGTCTCTTGTCGATCTTTACCGCGAGGCGTCAGAGGCCGCAGCGGACGAGACCGCCGCGGCATTTTACCTGACCCATGCATATGTCTATGCCCTGGAACTTGGACACCCGGACGCTCCCGCCCTGCGGGAGCGTTTGATCGCAACCGGGCGGGAAACGCCCTATACCGAGACGTCCGATCTCAACTGATCATAGATATGCCAGGTGGCATGTCCCAACAGCGGCAGGACCAAAAACAGTCCCAGAAACCACGGGATCAGGGCTGCAAAAGTTGCCAGTGCGACAAACCCCGCCCAGGCAAGCATCTGCACCGGATAGGCCATCACATAGCGAAAACTGGTGATCATCGCGGTGACAAAATCCACTTCGCGATCCAACAACAGAGGAAGCGACAGGATCGTGATCATGTACAGAAGCAATGCAAACAATGCCCCGACAACCGTGCCCACCGCGAGCATCATTAACCCGTTGAGGGTAAAGAACACCTCGTAGGATGTCGAAATGTTAGTCATTGTCGACAGGCCAAGAAACAGGGCAAAGATCATGTGGCCGATAAAGAACCACCACAGAAACACGACGATGATGATTGCGCACATCGACGGCAATTGCCGGCGGCCCTGATGCAGGACGACGCCGAACACATCACCCCAGTTCAGCGGTTCCCCCTGTTCGAGCCGGCGCGAAACTTCATAAAGGCCAACCGCCGCAAATGGGCCGATCAGCGGAAACCCGATGGCCGCCAGCACCAGCCAGAACGTCGTCTGGGTCTGCGCGGTGACCCAGGCCATCAGCCAGCCGCCCAGAACGTAAAACCCTGCAAAGGCCAGACCAAACAATGGAGCTCTGCGAAAATCCTGCCAACCGCGGGACAGGGCCGTCTTCAGGATCGCACCGGAAACCGGTTGCAGCGATGGCGCTCCTTTTTCAAGCTGTCTCATCTGGCGGGCCTCCCTTCCCTTTGAAATCAGTGGCCGCCCGGCATCCTCTGCGGCCATTCGGTCACCGCATGATAAGCCGCTCCAAGCGCGAGGAGGTCCGCGTCACTTCCGCGCGGTCCGAACAGTTGCACACCCATTGGCAGACCCTCTGTGCCAAATCCCGCCGGAACCGCCAGTGCGGGCAAACCGATCAGGCTGACCGGCACCACGACTTGCATCCATCGGTGATACGTATCCATGGATTGCCCACCGATGCTGGTCGGGTAAGGCAGGTCCACATCGAACGGCCAGACCTGTGCGGATGGCAGGACCAGGGCATCATAGGTCTCAAACAGCTTGGCGGCCGCTCTGAACCAGTCCGATCGGGTCACGCTGGCCTTGTGAATCTCCATTCCGGTCATGGCGAGACCACGTTCAATCTCCCAGATCGCGCTGTCCTTCAGTTGCGCCTTCTGCTCCAGATACCGGGCGTGACCGGTCGCCACCTGCCAGGATCGCAAATCGATCCAGCTTTGCCAGATCGCATCGGCGGAAAACGGCGGTTCCACAGGCTCGACGATGCAGCCCAGGTTTTCCAACACCCGCAACGCCCCGCGGGAAATGTCGAGAATGCCCTCGTCCATCGGTATCGCGCCGCCCCAACTTCCCAGCCATCCGATCCGCTTGCCGACCGGATCGGCGGCGCGCAGCGGCGCGACCGGCGTGCAGGGCACGGCATGTGGCTGGCGTGGGTCGGGACCGGAAATCACATCAAGCAAGACCGCGATATCCTCCGGGCAGCGCGCCATCGGGCCCAGCGTGGACAGTTGATGCAGGAAAGTGTCGCCCTCGGGTTCGGATGGCACGCGCCCCCAACTGGGGCGCAGACCATAGACATTGTTCCACGCCGCCGGATTGCGCAGGCTGCCCATCATGTCGGACCCGTCGGCCAACGCGGTCATCCCGGTCGCCAGCGCCACCGCCGCGCCACCTGACGAGCCGCCGCAACTGCGCGTGGTGTTGTAGGGATTGCGCGTCGCGCCATAGACCGGGTTGAACGTGTGGCTGCCAAGTCCGAACTCCGGGGTGTTTGTCTTGCCGACAAAGATCGCACCAGCCGCCCGCATCCGGGCCGCGATCAACTCGTCCCGTTCGGGGACATTGCCCTTCAGGACCGGCGAGCCCTGCGTCGAAGGTATACCGGCGACATCCACCAGATCCTTGACCGCAATCGGCAACCCGTGAAGCGGACCCTGCCCGCCCCGTTCGTCCATGGCACGGGCTTCGGCCAGGAGTTCATCCGGGTCGCGCAATGCCACGATCGCATTCACGGTGCCGTTGACCTGCCCGATCCGCTCCAGCGTTGCGCGCATCAGCTCTTCGGCGGACAGAACTCCACCGGACATGTCGGCCAACAGATCGGTAGCAGAGCGCCGGGTCAGGCCCATGGGCAACTTCCTCATGAAACGATGAAGTCAGCCTAACTCGAGCGCGGTTTCATACAAGCCCCTGATTTGACGCACGAACCTGATGTCAGACAAAGTCGAAATCCGCCGCTGTCAGAGCCAGCCCGGCCTGCCCAACGAGCACGATAACGCCATTGTCATGGGTGATCCGGAGATTGGACCCTGCATCGGCAAAGCCAAGGTCATCAAACCCGCCGGTATGCCCGACAAGGCGCAGGATATCGGTGCCTTCGGTAAAATCCATGACACGATCGGTCCCGCTGCGTTCGCCAAAGACAAAGACATCGCTACCTTCGCCGCCGCGCAACCTGTCGTTTCCCTCGCCGCCATCGATCACATCGGCATCGTGCCCGCCCTGAACACGATCATTGCCATCGCCGCCATTCAGTTCATCATCCCCGCGGCGACCCTTGATACGATCATCATCCGCGCCGCCGTCAAGCCTGTCCGAAACCCGGCACCCAACCAGCTTGTCATCGCCAGAACCGCCATTGACCGAACCGGTAACCTCGCCTCCGTAGTTTCCGAGGTAGATGTCGTCGCGTTCACCAAATGCTATGTCACCGTCAATCTTGCCAGTGTTGGTTAAATCGTACCGGGCATCCTTGGACTTGATATTTCCGGTTATCTGGCCTCGATTCACAATTTCCCGTGTTCCACCTCCGGAGTAATCTGCCAACGCATCACCTTCAGTTATGATGTGTCCGGTGTTTCGAAGAAAAAGATGCCCTCCGTAGAGCTGAAAGCCCTCCACACCCGAAATATCTCCGGAATTGATTACGCGCATGTTGCTTTCAGTTATGTTGGCAACGGCATTCGTTGCAACGACCAAACCGGAGTTGTTCAGGATGCCCGGTGCCTCGCCCCACGAAATTTCCAAGCCATAGCCGTTATCCCGGCTGGAATTCATGACTCCCGTATTCACAACTCTCAGCGAATGGAAACTCACGGCATAGATGGCGGTACCACCTGAAATCTCTCCGGAGTTTCGGATCACGGCTGACGATTCCTGGAGGGCTACACCGACCCCGGTATCCGAAGTTATGGTGCCGCTGTTGAAAACCCTGTGATTGACCGTGTCAGCAACGCCGTGCTTGTCGATGATGTTCACGCCGCAGAACCCACCGTAAACGTCGCCCGAAATTCGGGTATTCGTGTCTATCGATTCAGAAAGTTCAATCCCGAAATAGGTGCCTCGGGCCGATCCCGAAACAGTGATGTCAGCAGGTGCCGGGTAATCGAGGCTGATCGCAACATTGGCAGCCACCTGACCGTGAGCGCCAACATCAATGCGGGAACGCAAGCCATCATACAGCACTGCCGATGAATGCAACGCAATCCCGTACCACTCGGCCTCTATCACTCCGTTCACACTGATGTCGATCCCCGCGTCCTCCGTCGATCGGGTTGCAAGACCGTAGAAATCGGTTGTGATGATCGATCCGGTTTTCGTCAGAACGATTTCGTCGCCGGAATCTGCGTAAAAGGACTGGGTCAGTGCTGTATCGATAACTTCGACGGCCATTGTACTCTCCGGAAAAACCGAAAGAGATTTAGGACGTCATTGTGACCGGAATGGGGCGAGCCGCCGTTGACGTGGCGTCGGGTTACGTTCTTCATCTTCACCAGGGAAACGGAGTTTCGGCGCAAGAATAGACCATCGCATTGAATACAATACCAAATGCGATTGATCAAAATTCAACAGTTCCAAAAAAACGCGGGTCGATCGCGTTCGACCCGCGTGTGTTCGGCTGTCAAACGAATTCGAAATCCGCCGCCGTCAGGACCAGCCCCGCATCGCCGACCAGAAGGATGGTGCCGTTGTCATGGGTGATCTCGCGGTCGCCACCGACATCCGCAAAGCCCAGATCGCCGAACCCGCCGGTATGCCCGACAAGGCGCAGGATGTCGGTACCGTCGGCGAAATCCATCACCCGATCCGTGCCACTGTTCGCGCCAAACACGAACGTGTCCGCCCCGCCATTGCCACGCAGCGTGTCATTGGCCTTGCCGCCATCGATCAGGTCCTTGCCCTTGCCACCCTGAATGTTGTCCCTGCCAAGCTGGCCAAACAGCCTGTCATTGCCCGCGTCGCCCTTCAGCACGTCGTTTCCGCTGCCGCCAAAAACCCTGTCCGCGCCGCTGCGCCCGCTCAGCACATTGGCGCCACTGTCGCCAGTCAGATGATCATTCTTTGCCGTCCCGATCAGGTTCTCGATCGACGCCTCGGAAAAATAGCCCTTGGCCGGCACCGTCAGATCCCCGCCCGGTGCCGCCACGTTCTGAAAGATGCCGGAACTGTCCAGTGTGAATGTCACGCCGGTCGTGAACTTGCTGAAGTCGATCGTGTCTTTTCCTTCACCGCCTTGAATAACCAAGCCATAAGCCGGATTGATTTCATTCACGGTAACAACGTCATCGCCCTGGCCAAGTTTGACAATCGCGCCGGCACCGCTGCCGACTTCCACAACATCGTTGCCATTGCCGGTATGGATCAGTTGAACATAGCCTGTGCCGGTTGTGACGGTATCGTTTCCGTCACTCGTCTTGACGAGGTCGGCGCCCCCGGCGCCGATCGCGACAGTATCCCTGCCCAACCCGGTCGAGATGGCATCGACAGACCCATCGCCTGTCGTGACCGTGTCGTTTCCGTTGCCAGTCTTTACGGAAAAAGACCCGCCGGAACCGATCGTGACATTGTCCGCCCCGCCATTTGTAGAAATCGACATCGCGTAACCGGTCGTGGTGACCACGGTGTCATTTCGATTTCCTGTGGTCAGGGAATCCGTTCCGCCGGACCCGATTGTGATCGTGTCGCCTTTGCCGGTACCTTCGCCGCCGGTGCTGATGCTGTGAACAAAGGCGTTGCCGGTCGTCAGAACGTTTTCTGTTGCATAAAGGTTAACCGCAAAGGTGCTGCCGCTCTGTTGATCGCCCAAGGTCACCACGTGTTTGTCACCATCCCAGCCAAAGATGTAGCGCACGCGGGTTGAGATCAGTGTCATTTCCGAATTGAAACCAAGCTCAAGAAAATCAATGCGCCGGTTTGCACCATTGTCGGCATCCGTGATCGTCGTGTGATGATCATCGCCGACAAGGCGCAGAGTCTTGATCCGCCAATCGCTCCCGGTGAACTGGACCGAAGCGTCCAGATCATTTCCAGGAACGCTGTGATAAACAGAGTATAGACCCATGAAAGAAGGCGTACCACCACTCCAGGTCACGTCGCTGGACCCCGGCAATCTCGGTACCGCCGTTGTTCCGTCAAATGTCACATTCAATGTATCAGTCGCCATTTCAAAGTCCCCGGATTTTCAATTACCAATAGAATTGCCCGGTCGACGAACCGCATTTGATGCGATTTCGACCCGACATAGGGATTTTTGGCGGGGGAATGTCTGATTTCAAGTTGAAACTGGTCTCGAAATCTCAACCCAACGACGAAGACGACGGCCGGATTGCAGCAGGCATTTGGCGAACGGCGACGGTTTAACCGTCGCCCTGCGCCTCGGCCCGGCTTTTGCCCGAGACATCCAGCGCCAGAGTCGCCGCCATGAAACCGTCCAGATCACCGTCCAGAACGCCCTTGGTATCCGAAGTCTCGAAATTGGTACGCAGGTCCTTGACCATCTGATAGGGCTGCAGCACGTAGGACCGGATCTGGTTGCCCCAG
>CAYGNE010000024.1:0-28650 GCA_964351155.1 uncultured Rhodobacterales bacterium
TGGCGCCCACGTTCGCGCTCTCCGAGTTCAACGTCAAGCAGGGCGACGAGGTCACCCTCATCGTGACCAACATCGATCAGGTCGACGACCTCACCCACGGACTCACGCTGTCGAACTACGGCATCGCGTTCGAGGTGGGACCGCAGGCCACGGCCTCGGTGACGTTCACCGCGGACCGTCCCGGCGTCTACTGGTACTACTGCCAGTGGTTCTGCCACGCGCTGCACATGGAAATGCGCGGCCGGATGTTCGTCGAACCCCGGGCCAGCTAAGCCATGCGCCGGCCCCTGATCCTGTTGCTGCTGTTCCTTGCTCTGCCGCTTGCGGCGGCAGAGTGGGACGTTCCGCTGCGCCAAGGGGCCATTGCCGAAACACTGAACCGGGCCGCGCCGGGCGATACGCTTCGCCTGCGGCCCGGTACCTATGCGGAAACCGTTCTGCTGGACAAACCGGTGACGCTGGACGGGCAGGGCCATGCCACCATTGACGGCGGCGGGCGGGGCAGCGTCATCACCGTAACCGCACCCGGGGTCATTGTAGAGCGACTGACCATTGCCGGGTCTGGCTCCGATCACGAAGGCATCGATTCCGGTGTCCAGCTGACCAGGAGCGCCACCGGCGCGGTGGTGCGGGACAATGTGATCCTTGGCAATCTCTACGGCGTGGACATTCACGGCGCGCAGGATGCACTGGTGTCCGGCAACCGGATCGAAGGCCGGCAGGATCGTCGCATGAATGACCGGGGCAACGGCATCTATGTCTGGAACGCGCCCGGCGCGCAGGTGATCGGCAATGATGTGCGCTGGGGCCGGGACGGCATCTTTGTCAACTCGTCCAAGCGCAACCGCTTCACCGGAAACCGGTTCCGCGATCTGCGGTTCGCGGTGCACTACATGTATGCCAATCAGTCCGAGGTGACCGGCAACGTGTCGATCGGCAACGATCTCGGTTATGCCGTGATGTTCTCCAAACGCGTTCGGGTGGCCGGCAACCTGTCGGTGAATGATCGCGAACATGGCATCATGATGAACTACACCAACAACTCCGAGATCATCGGGAATTTTGTACAAAACGGTAAAAACCGCTGCGCCTTCCTGTACAATTCGAACAAGAACACCTTTTCCTGGAACCGGTTCGAGGGCTGCGGCATCGGCATCCACTTCACCGCCGGTTCATCCGGCAACGAAATCACCGGCAACGCGTTCATCGGCAACCGCACGCAGGTCAAATACGTCAGCACACGCTGGGAAGAGTGGTCCCGCGACGGACGCGGCAACCACTGGAGCGATTTTGCGGCCTACGACGTGGACGGCAACGGCATTGCCGATACACCTTACCGGCCAAACGATGTCATGGACCACGTCCTTTGGACCCAGCCCGCGGCCAAGCTGTTGCTTGGCTCCCCCGCCGTGCAGCTCGTGCGCTGGTCACAGGCGGCGTTCCCCGCCTTGTTGCCGGGCGGTGTCATGGACAGCTTTCCCCTGATGCAGCCGGTGCCGCTCAACCTTCCCGAATTCGGAGGTAACCTTGATGGATAATCGGGTTCTTGCCATTGAAAACGCAGGAAAATCCCGCGGTTCGCTTCGGGTTTTGGCTGGCGTCAACCTGTCTGCGTCCGCCGGTCAGCGGATTGCATTGCTGGGCCATAACGGTGCTGGCAAATCGACCCTGATGAAGGCGGTTCTGGGGCTGACGCCGCTGGATGGCGGGCGGATCAACGTGGATGGCGCGGCGCCCGGCAGCGCCGCGGCGCGCGCTGCGACCGCCTATCTCCCCGAGGCCGTTTCGTTTCACAAATCACTCACCGGGCGCGAGCAGCTGACCCTGTTTGCGCGTCTGGCCGGGTGTCCGATTGCGCAGGTCGCGGGTTTTCTGGACCGGGTCGGTCTGGCCGATGCGGCCGACCGGCGCATCGGCACCTATTCCAAAGGCATGCGGCAACGACTGGGTCTGGCCCAGGTTCTGCTTGGTCGTCCAAAGCTGGCGCTCCTGGACGAGCCAACCAGCGGGCTTGACCCGATTTCGCGCCACGAACTCTATGCAATCATTGACGAAATGGCCGATCATGGCACTGCCGTCGTTATCGCCAGCCACACCCTGACCGAGGTCGAGGCGCGCACCGACCGCATCGCCATCCTGCGCGACGGGCGGCTTGTCGCGGATGACACGCTGGAAAACCTGACCCTGCGGGCGGGCCTGCCGACTCGCCTCAGGGTGCGCGCCACGGGCAACGCGGCAGAGCGGATCGCCGATGAAACCGGTGGTGAACGGGTCAACGGCATGTCCGTCGACCTGCTTTGCACCCCTGAACGCAAGATGGCGGAGCTTCGCCGTCTGTCGTCGATGGGCGAGGCGGTTGCGGATATCGAAATGCATCCTCCGCGGCTGGAGGATCTCTATCGTTACTATTCGACCGGAGCGGACACATGATCCAGCGCATTCTCGCCATAGCCCGAATTGAATCAACGATCACCCGCCGCAATCTCTGGCTGCTGATGGCAACGCTCATCATGGTCCTGTTTGCCGTTGCGCTGACACTTGCCGGCAGCGCCCCGACCGGAACGCTGGGGGTGAACATGCTGACCGTTTCGGTTGCCTCGATGACCACCCTTTCGGTCTATCTCGCACCGCTTCTTGCGCTGATGATGGCATTTGACTCGATCGCCGGAGAGGCCGAACGCGGCAGCCTTGGCCTTTTGCTGTCCTACCCGGTCAGCCGGGCCGAAATCCTGCTGGGCAAATTCATTGCGCATCTTGGCGCCCTGGCCTTCGCGATGATCATCGGATTCGGTGTCGCGGGTGGGCTGGCGGTGGGTTTTGGCGGTGCCGATGCCGCGAGCCTGATGGCACTGCTGCGCCTTATCCTGACTTCGATCCTGTTGGGTGCGGCGTTTCTTGCGTTGGGCTACATGTTGTCCGCCCTCGCAGGCAGCGCTACCGGCGCGGCGGGCCTGAGCGCGTGTTTGTGGCTGGTCTTTGTGGTTCTCTATGATCTCGGCCTGCTCGGTGCCCTTGTCTTCGATGCAGGAGGGTGGTTCACCCAGTTTGTTTTCCCTTGGGCCATGGCCGCCAACCCGGCAGATGCCTTCCGCCTCTGGAATGTCGCGGCGTCGGACGGGGTGGCGATGGCGACCGGGCTGACAGGAGCCGCCAAGGTCTTGCCGCCTTGGGTCGCGCCGGCATCGCTCCTGCTTTGGCCGGTTTTCGCTCTGGTTCTGGCGCGACGCTTCTTTGAAAGGCTTGAGCCGTGAGACAGCTGTTGCTCCTTGCACTGTTCGGTCTTTTTGCCTGCCGGGAAGATCTGGCGGAAGCGCCACCTCCGGTGGCCATGACGGACGAGGCGCTGAGCTTTTTCTGCCAGATGAATGTGGCCGAGCATCCCGGTCCCAAAGGTCAGGTCCACCTCAAGGGGCATCCGTCGCCGATCTTTTTCGCACAGGTGCGGGACCTGGTCGCATATCTGAAAAGCCCGGAACGGGACGCCGAGATTTCTGCGGTCTATGTCAGTGACATGGCCGCGGCGTTGAACTGGCACGAGATTGGCGGGGATAACTGGATCGATGCCGCGACCGCGCATTTTGTCGTCGAAGCGGATGTCGCTGGCGGCATGGGCGCGCCGGAAATCGTACCGTTTTCCTCGGACGAAGCCGCGCAGGATTTCACGCGCCGATATGGCGGTCGTGTCGTCACATTAGAGGCGATACCGGATGATGCCGCCTTGGCTCCTGTCGATTTGGACACCATTCTGGAGGAACCGGCATGACATATTGCCTGACCCGACGCCGATTTTTGTCGATATCCGCCGCGGCCACGGTGGGACTGTCCAGTCCGGCCACCGCATCGCAAGAAGCCCGGTGGCGCGGTCATGCGCTGGGCGCAGACTGCTCCATGCGTCTGGAAGGGGTGGACAATGCGCAGGCGGGCCCGGTTTTCCGGGCCGTGGAGCGCGAGCTGTCCCGGCTGGAGCGGGTTTTCAGCCTCTACAGAACGGACTCTCAACTGGTGCATTTGAATGCCACGGGATCTCTCCATGCGCCGGCACCTGAACTGCTCGAAGTGCTGAGCCTGTGTGATCGGTTGCATCGCGCCACCGGAGGCGCTTTTGACCCAACCTTGCAGCCGCTTTGGATAGCACACGCGCGCGCGTCGGCGCGTGGCTACCCGGCCAACGAACAGGAATTGGCCCAAGCCCGGGCGCTGATCGGGTGGAAACGGGTGCGGGTCGACACCGACCGGATCCAGTTGAAAAAACCGGGCATGGCTTTGACGCTGAACGGGGTGGCGCAGGGATACATCACCGATCGGATTCGGGCGTTGCTTATCGAGCGCGGACTGAACAACACTTTGATCGATATGGGCGAGATCGCGGCCTCGGGCCGGCGCGCTGACGGTCAGGACTGGGTTGCGGGCATTGCCTCGCCGGACGGACAACTGGTTGCACGCGTCACGCTCGGCGAAAACCGCGCCCTGGCGACCTCTGCACCCGAGGGCACAATTCTGGACATCAATGCGGGCATCGGTCACATTCTCGATCCCAGAAATCATGAGACAGTGCCCGTGCACCGGCTGGTTTCGGTATCTTCGCCGATTGCGGCACTGGCTGACGGTCTATCGACTGCCGGGTGCGTCATGTCGCAGCATGACCTTGTACTAGCCGTTGGAAACTTTCCCGAATCTAAGCTAGAAACGCAACTATGAACCAAAGGAGATCCCAGTATGATCAGACCAATCCTAAGTACTGCCGCCATGTTGTTGGCGTTGTCGGCGCCGGTGTTTGCCGAAGGCGATGCAGAAAAAGGCGAGAAGGTTTTCAAGAAATGCAAAGCCTGTCATGAAGTCGGCGATGATGCCAAGAACAAGGTTGGCCCGACCCTGAACGGGATCGTCGGATCCGCCGCTGGTGCAAATTCCGATTTCAAGTATTCGGATGCATTGACGACAATGGCCGGTGAAGGACTTGTCTGGGACGAGGAGTCGATGGCGGCATTTCTGACCAAGCCCAAGGATTTCATGAAAGGTACGAAAATGTCCTTTGCGGGTCTGCGCAAGGAAGAAGACATTGCCGACGTGATCGCGTATCTTTCCACGTTCAACTGATCCGGTTTCTTGTGGAAAACGACGACGCCCCGCCAACCGGACGGGGCGTTTTCATTTTGTGCCGTCGGCCTCGTCCATCAGATTTCGCACCCAGCGCGTGACGAACCAGTTGGCGGGGAACCCCAGCGGAATGCTGATCAGCAAGGCGGCAACCGGTGAAAGCGCCGGCAGCCCGATTGCCTGGCCCATCAATCCCAGCATGAACAGGTTGATGGCAACAGCGCCGGTCGTGAATACCAGCAGCACCGCGAAGAGCTTTCCAAACGGCAGCCCACTTGGTTCGACTGGCCGGTTCATGCCGCCGCCAATTGGTTTGCGCCCGTCCGTAACGCAGTCGCGATCAGGGCGGGAATGCCCGGGTGCGTTCCGATCGGGGGCAGGCGCAGCCCGGCGAACTCTGCAAGGTTCAGAGCTTCGGGAATATCGTCCGTCACATGGCCGCCCGCGGCGGCAAAAAAGGGCAGACATATGGCTTGCGACCCGCTGCCAAACGCAACATCGCCCAGGTATGGCGGTTCTTCGATATATCCGATCCTGAGGGCGGAGAATGTCATCCGTTCAGCGAGGGCATTGGCAAAACGTTCGGTGTCCCGCGCCGGGTTCCGGCTCTTGCCCGACCCGTGCGATGCGATGATCAGCGTGGTATCCCGGCATTGCCAGTTTTGTTCCTGAAGCTGTTCGAGAAGCCAGTTGTATGCCAACTCGGGAAGGTTCGCGTCCGTCCCGAGCGGAGCGAGAATGTGCGCATCATCGCGGCCCAGACGTTTGGGGAGCGTTGTCCTTGTGAACCAGCCATCCGTCATGAACAGTGGATAGACCAACGCGTCGTGACCCATGTTCCGAGCCGCCTTCTCCAACATGCCCGGGGTTGCCAGGGTTGCGCTGGCAATTCGCCAACCGGGCAGCGTCGCGGTCACTCTTGAGGCCAGATCGGCCAGATCGGCCTCTGCCGGAGCCGGATCGGATGGTTGACCATGGCTGACGATGATCGCAGCAGCGTCAGTGGCTTGTGCCTTCGGAGAATGTGATCTTGTTCCAGACATTGTACTTCCCGGACGGTTTGCGCATTGGCAGTCGGCGGATTTCTTGCAGTGTGGCAGCGTCGTAGACGATCACCGCGCCCTGGTCTTCCCAGACCGACACCAAAGCATAGCGCCCGTCACGGGTGAATTCCACATGCGCGACTGTTGCACCGGGTTCAGGTCGCAGAGTCTCGACAATCTCCAGGCTCTGTTTGTCGATGACATGCATGACGTCCCTATTCGGGCCAAAAAACACGTCCGCCCAGAAATAGCGGCTGTTTTCATGGCTGCGCAGAAAGAACCCGGGCCCCTGGGTCTGGATGGTTCTCATCACCGTCCAATCGTCGGTGTCGATGATCGACAGCTTGCCTTCTTTCAGGTGGGGCGTTGCCATGATCCGGCGACCATCCTTCTCCCAACTGATGCCGGATCCGAGATGCGGCATACCGGGCAAGGGCAATTCAGCGATCTCACGGCCGACGTTCAGGTTGACGACCACGCCGCGGGTTCCGTCGCGGGCCGCGCCGATCAGATTGCGGTAATCATCGGTGAAAAAGAAATCGTCCAGCGGCTCGGCAGTTTCGATCCTGCGCCGGGCGAAAAGCCCCTGCGAACTCGGTATCGCTTCGACCATATCCTTCTCGCGGCTATGCACAAAACCTTCGTAAACCGGATCGGCGTTGGGGTCCGTGGCGACTTCCCAGATTTCCGGGGCGTCTTTCAAGGCAAGGATGAAACTGTCGCGTTGAGGTGCTTGATACACTGCAGAAACCCGGCTGTGCACGCCGGATTTCGAGATCACCGGCATGACCTTTTCGACCGACAAGTCCGCGGTTGACAAAAGCGTCAGCGTCATTGGCAGGTAGTTGGCCACTGCAAGGTGCAGACCATCGCGGCTGATCGCGATGTTGCGGCTGTTCAGGCCGGCCCGAACGCGCCCGATCTGATGCAGGGACCAGATATCGTATTTCTGTACCCAGCCGTCCCGAGACATGATGAAAACGTAACGCCCGTCCGGGCTGAACTTTGGTCCGCCATGCACCGCAAAAGGGGTTTCAAAGCGGTCCAGAACCTCGAACGTATCGCCATCCAGAACGCTGACATGATGATCGCCGGTTTCGACCACAAGCGTGATGTTCATCGGATCAGCATCAAATACCGGAGCCGATGCGGGGGCATAATCGGGATCGCGCCAGACGGTTCCGGAAATCTGGTCGGGCCCCCAATCGGGGACGGTTTCAAGTGGCGTTTTCAGATAGTCCGAAAGCGCCGCGATCCGGTCAGCCGGCAACATTTCGGCAAAAGCGGGCATCTGGGTGGCTGCGCGCCCTTGGGCAATTACCGCCTGCAGGTTTGGGCCACGCATCCGTTTGAGCGTTTCCGGAATCAGGGCCGGCCCGGTTCCGCCCAGCCGGGATTCCCCATGACAGGACGCACAGTGTTCGGAGTAATCCCGCGCCGGATCGGCCAGCGCACCAGTGGTCAGCAGGAAGAGGCTAAAGGCCGAAATCATGCACCGGATCATGGCGCTTCCCCCGGAATGGCGTGACGGTCAGGCGGTCTGCATCCATGCTGGCAACGCCGATTTCGTCATTGTTCAGATAGCAGGCCGGGTCTTCTGCCCATGGATCCCCGGTCAGTTGCAGAGCGCGGATACGGGTGTTTCCGCCACAAACCGACTTGAAGGCGCAGGCTCCACAACGCCCTTTCAACGGCCGGGGACGGCGGCGCAATTGAGCCAGCATCAGGTCTTCCCCTGTCCAAAGCTGCGAGAACGGGGTCTTCTTGACGCTGCCGATGGTGTAGTCGGACCAGTACGTGTCGGGATGGACGTTGCCTTGCGGGTCGATGTTGGCAACGCCAAGCCCCGAGGAATTACCGCCCCAGGTTTCCAGATGGGACCGCAAATTGTCCAGATCGGCCGGGTCAAATCGCTCCTTTGCCCAGTTCATCAGGTAAACAGCGTCGGCATCGTTGTTGCCGGTTACGATCTCCAGCGGATTGCCCGCCTTTACGTCACTCCAGGCGCGATCGATCAAAAGATCCAGCGCTGCGCGCGTGTGATCATGGACGGCATCCTCGCCCCGGTTCTTGTCACCACGTCCCGCATAAACAAGGTGAGACAGATAGAACTTGTCGACGCCTTCGTCCTCACACAATTGCAGCAACTGAGGCAGCTGCTCGGCATTGTCGCGTGTCAGTGTGAACCTGAGTCCGACCTTGATACCGCGTTGTTTGCATTCGCGTACCCCGTGCAAGGCTGCATCGAACGCGCCGTCGACCCCGCGGAACCAATCATTGGTCGCACCGATCCCGTCGATGGAAATTCCGACATAGTCAAATCCGATCTCCGCAATCCGGTCGGCGTTTTCGCCGTGGATCTTGGTGCCGTTGGTCGACAGTGCCAGCATCCGAGTAAATGGTCGCGCCGCCCGGGCAATGTCGAAGAAATCGAACCTGTCGAGTGGTTCGCCGCCTGACAGGATCAACGCGTAGATTCCGAACTGTTCCATGTCGGCAACATTTGCCATGGCCTGTTCATGGCTGAGTTCGCCGGGAAAATGTACATCCGCGGATACGGTATAGCAGTGCCGGCATCGCAGGTTGCAGCGCCGGGTGAGGTTCCAGATCACCACCGGCTTGACCTGACCCTTGCCCGCCCGCCTGCGGGGCGGTGTGGGGTGGGCGAGCTGATGCATGTATTCGGTCAGGCGGAACATCGGTTCAGACTTCCTTTTGCCGGAGCCGCAGCCCCGTTTTTTTCAAGATGCGTGTGGAATACAGGATGTCGCTGTGTCGGCAGGCCGGACCCAGAATGTCCGCGACCTGACCCCGCAGCGCCTCGACGTCCTCGTTGCAGGCGCCGTGCAACATTGCAAACAGATTATAGCGCCAGTCCGGCAAAGCACGCGGGCGTTCATAGCAATGACTGACAAAGGGCAGATCGCCGACGATCTGGCCCAATTCGGCGATACGGTCGTCATCTACATCCCAGACCGACATGCCGTTGGCGGTCATGCCCAGTTTGTAATGGTTGGGCGCAACTGCGATACGCCGGATGACACCGCTTTCTTTCATCGCGCGCAACCGTTCGCACAATGACTCCTCGCTCAGGCCCAGTCTGGCGGCGATTTGTGCGTAAGGTTCCGCCACCAGAGGAAGCCCCGCCTGTGTGGCGGCGATGATGTTGCGGTCTGTTACGTCAAGTGTCATGCGGCAACCCGAAAGCGGATAAAGAATTCCTGCAGCTTGGGAAAACAGAGCACTTGAAGCCCGGTTTCCCGCTCCAGATCGGCAACGACGTCGTCGATTTCATCCTGTTTCTCGGTTGCCAGGACAAACCACATGTTCAGCCGGTGCGTGCGTTCATAATTGTGGGCCACTTCAGGACGTGCATTGACTTTGGTCAGGACCGTTTCGAATTGTTCTTGCGGCACAGCCATGGCGCACAGGCAAAAGGCCCCCCCCATCGCGGCCGCGTCAAAAAACGGGCCAAAACGGGTGATCACGCGGTTGTCCCGCATCGCCTCAAGACGCGACAGCAGTTCGGTCTCGCTCAAACCCAGCTCGCTGGCGACGGTCCGGTACGGGTGAGGCGCGATCGGAAAACCATCCTGCAGCCGGTTCAGAATGCGGCGGTCGTTTTCGTCGAGTGTCATGTTGGTTCCTTTTCCGGTGCCTTCACCATTGCTCCCGTCTGTTTGAAACAATGAAGTGAAAACAGCGGGACATGTGGGACATCCGCGAATTCTGGCAGGCTGCAGATGCGGGTCAAAGTCGACATGGCTTCTGCGCGGCTGCGCGCGTGGATCATCGAGTAAAGGCGGTAGGGCCAGATGCCGGGCACGGGTGTTCGTTCATAACACAACGTGACACCCGGCTGTGCCGCGAGTACCGGGCCGAGCCTGGTTATCTGCTCGTGTGCCATGTCCCACACGACCATTGCATTGGATCGCCAGCCCAGCGCCCGGTGGCGCACGATGATGCCCAGGCGTGCGATGATGCCGGCGTCCGAAAGCACCCGAATGCGCTCGAGAATGTATTCTTCGCTCTGTGCCAGTGCCATTGCGATGGCGCGATAGGGCCGCGGGATCAGCGTCAGCCCCTTCATCAGCATTTGCAGTATGGCCCGGTCCCCGGGGAGTAGAACCGAGATGTCCGCCTGTTTCCCGGGAACCCACCGGGCGGTTTTACCGCGCAGTGCAAAACCCAGATCGACATTGAACGGTCTGACCAGCCGCAGATCGAGAACCTGCAATCCGGTTTCGCGTTCGATCCGTTCAAGCGCGGCGTTCACATGGGCCCGATCCGGACCCGTCGCGACAAACCACAGGTTCCAGTCGTGTTCCCGCAGATAGGAATGATTGACGCCGGGTTGTGCGCCGATAACGGCTGCCACTTCTTCAATGCGGTCTTCCGGTGCGGTTATCGCGGCGAGCGTGCTCGCCGAAACGGTGTTGGGTGCACAGGTTGCACCCACCCGCGTGATCCGCGCATTGTCGATCTGATGCCGTATTCGTTCAATCGCCTGAGCTTCGGAGATGTTCAATACCTCGGCGACATGAAGAAACGGCTGTGGAGTGATCGGAAAGCCGCGCTGCCAGTCGTCCAGCAGCGCCTGATCAATCGGATCCCTGACGCCATCCATCGTTCTACAGCCCCATCCTGTGTGCCCGCGCGGTAAAAAAGATCCCGGAGGGGCTCTCTGCATCGATTTCGCCGAGTTTTTCAAAGGTCCGGGTGTCGTAGATCATGACCTGTCCGGCATCGCGAACCGACAACCAGACCTCGTGTCCGCGCGGCGTGAACTCCATGTGCAAGACGCCCGGGCCCGGTTCGAACTGGTGAATGATCTGCTGGGTGACTGTATCGATCACCTGGATGGTGTCATTGAGAGGATGCGCAAAATTCACCCATACGTGCCGGCCATCAGGCCGCGCCATCGCAAACACCGGCTGCCCGTGGGTCGGGGTGCGCCCGGTTTCCTGCATGGTTCGGGCATCGACCCAGAGTACCTCGTGCTGGCCAACTGCGGGCAGAACAAATGCCTCGCCAGCCAATGCCCAGCCTTCCAGATGTGGCATCTTGTAGACCGGCAACCCCTTGCGCCCTTCCGCGTATCCTTCAAGAATTGGTTGCGGAACCGGTGTGTCCTGCCAGAGGTCCAGTCTCGTCAGGTGGTCCTCTCCGAACAGCCCGACAACATAGGTGCGCCCGTCCGAGGTCACCAGGGCGTCGTAGGGGTTTGTTCCCATGCCCTCGATCCTGACTATTTCGGGGTTGCCGCCGGATAGGTCGGCGATCCAGGTTTCGCCTGAATCCCAAAGCGAAAAGACGAACCGGGTTCCCGGGATATCGACCAATCCAATGGTCTTGGAGCCAGTCGGAATGTCAGCCACCAATTCGAGCGTGTCCGCATCGAAAACGCGGACACCGCCGGGTTCGTAGTTCGACACGGCAACATAGCGGCCATCGTCCGAGATCGCGCCTCCAATCGAATTTCCTGCCTGCATCACGCGTTTCACGATGGATTGTTCCAGAATATCCACCTTGGTCAGCCCGCCGTCCCGGCCAAAGACATAGGCAAACCGCTCATCCTGAGAATAGACCAGCGAGGCGTGAGACAGATCGCCCAGTCCCGTGATCCGCCCGATCCGGGCGCGTTCCGATTGATCAACAACGAGAAGCGACCCGCTCGCGCGTTCGACGACGAGGCCGAGATCACCGGTAGGCTGCGCCACAATCGGAGCGCTGAGCATCGTCAGGGGCAGGCTGGCGAAGGCAATCTGGCGGACCAGGTCCAATATGCGGTTTCCGATCATCCGGCACAGCGTTGTCCGGGCGCTGGACACAGGCATCAACGATCCTCCCCTGTCAGAAGAAATGTCACCATCCATTCCACTTCGGCCCTGGTCAGCAATGGCCGCCATGGCGGCATCGGGGTGCCCGGGATACCGTCCATGATCACCGCGCCAAGTGTGTCCCGGTCATAGTGCTGCAGGGCCTGGGCACGGATGTCGGGGCCCAATCCCCCCTTGAGCGTCAGTCCATGGCAGGATCCGCAATCCTGCCTGATCAACCGTTCCAGGGCGGGGGCATCCACGGGTGGAGTGTCGCCTGCAACCGCAGCCCCGGCCATCGAAATATAAAGGATGAACTTATTCACCTGCCAGCACAGCGGCTTGGGGCTGCTCCCTTGAAACGGCATCCGCGCCGGATCGATAAAGCGTCACCACGTTGCCGATCACGAAGAGAACGGGCGCGGTCATGGGGTTGATCTGAATATCCACCCCGATCTGGTCCAGCCGCGATACCAGCCGGCGTTCGTTCGGGGTGGTGGCGGAACAGATCGCCAGAACAGGAAGCGAACCCGGCATCCCGGCACGCATAAGATTGAGGGCGATTTCAGAGATGTTCGCTGCGCCCATGTAAATGACGAGGGTCGTGTCCGTATCGGCGAGGCTCACCCAATTCAGATCAAGGCGCTGGTCGGCCGCGCGATGCCCGGTGACGTATCGCACCCCGGTCGCAAGACCCCTGTGCGTCAGCGGAATCCCGGCGGCCATGGCCATGCCTTGCGCGGCGGTGATCCCGGGACAATGTTCCACCGCGATGCCCTTTCGGGTCAGGAAAGCGGCCTCTTCGCCGCCGCGGCCAAAGATCAGGGGGTCTCCGCCCTTGAGACGTGCAACGGTCAGACCCATGTCGGCCTGTTCGGCCAGAATCTCGTTGATGCGGTCCTGAGGAACCGTGTGGCATTTCGGGGCCTTTCCCACCGGTATCATTCGTGCGGCCGGCGGCGACAACGCGAGAATTTCCGGAGAGACGAGGCGATCATAGACCACGACATCCGCTTCTTTCAGCATACGCAATGCGCGCAGGGTCAGAAGTTCGGCATCGCCGGGACCGGCTCCAATCAGATAAACCTTGCCTGTCGGGGTCATGTGCTGGCTCCAATGTCGCTGTGGAGAGCCGGGGGCCATGGCCTGGCCCCCGGTGTCGCGCGTCAGTAGACGTCGGCGCGGGTATTATAGACGTTGAACTTGCCGGTTGGTGTGATCAGGCGTTCGTCCTTGATCACGTGTTTCAGTTCAAGTGTCTTGTCATCCACAACCACGATGGCCGATTCCAGGTCCTTGGCGTTCCAGACCGAGAACCAGATCTCGTTGCCGGCCTTGTTGAACTCGCCCTGCACCACGCGGGGCTGGCCTTCGGCGATACCGGCCCATTCGACCACCGGAAGCACCGTGAATTCAGGTTCTTCCTGCGCCAGATCGGCGACCTTGAAGACCGCAACCGACCCCGACACTTCGGCGTCCGGGTTCAGCGGCGCGTCGACATAAAGGTTTTCGGAGGTCGGGTGGGTTTTCACGAACAGCGATCCACCGCCCATCGCATACACCTGCTGAACCATTTTCCAGGCGTGATCCGGGTGACCTTCGGGGTCCGTGCCGATCAGGGCAACGGTTTCGTCACCCAGGTGCGACGTGACCCAGACAGGACCATAGGTCGGATGGTTGATGTTGGCGCCACGGCCAGGGTGGGGAGTCTGACCATCGGTATCGATGATCGCTTCGAGATCACCTTCCTTGGTGTCGATCACCGCCACCTTGTTGCGGGCGTTCGCTGCGGTCAGGAAGTACCGTTGTGTACTGTCCAGGCCACCATCGTGCAGGAACCTTTCCGCTTCGATCTCGGTGACTTTCAGGCTCTTGATGTCTGAATAGTCAACAAGAAGAATCTTGCCGGTTTCCTTGACGTTCACGATGAATTCGGGGCGGAAGTGCGAAGACAGGATCGCAGCCACACGCGGCTCCGGGTGATAGGTTTGTTCGTCAAAGATCATGCCGCGCGTCGACTTGATCTTGAGAGGCTCCAGCGTGTCGCCATCCATGATCACATATTGCGGCGGCCAATAGCTGCCGGCAATTGCGTACTTGTCTTCCCATCCGTGCATCTTGGACGTCTCGATCGAACGCGCTTCGGCGCCAACCTTGATTTCGGCAACGGTTGTCGGGGATTCCATCCACAGATCGATCATGTTCACCTTGGCATCGCGGCCAATCACGAACAGATACCGGCCAGATGCCGAAATCCGGCTGATGTGCACCGCGTAACCGGTGTCGATCACCGCCTTGATTTCATAGGTGGCACCGTCAATGAGGGCAATCTGACCTGCGTCACGCAAAGTGACCGAAAACAGGTTGTCGATATCCCAGTCGTTCATCTTTTCGGTTGGCCGGTCTTCGGGTGCAACATGCACCTTCCAGCTTTCGCGCATCTGCGGCATGCCGTATTCTGGCGGCGCAGGCGGCTCCAGCAACACGTAGCGGGCCATCATGTCGACTTCTTCCTCGGTCAGATCACCGGAGGTGCCCCAGTTCGGCATTCCAGCCGGCGAGCCGTAATTGATGAAGTCCCTGAGATACTCGTATCCGTTGGCGCGTGTGACATCCGGTGTCAGCGCCTTGCCGGTCGCGCCCTTGCGCAACACGCCGTGGCACCCGGCGCAACGTTCAAAATACAATGTGGTCGCCTTCTGGAACTCAGATGGCGTCATGACCGGATCGCCCGGCTTGCGGCCGGGAATCTCAACCTGAATCTGACCCAGCGTGGTCATGCTTGGCTGATAGGCGGCTGCGGCGTCATCGCCGTGGTCCTTGGGTTTGTCCTGGGCCGATGCGCCCGTCACGGCAAGGCCCAAAGCGACAGCAGCGCTCGTCAGAAGCGATGCGCGCCGGATGGCTGTTTTGGGTTTCATCACGAATACTCCGTTCGCTGGTGAGGCAGGTCGAACCTGACCGCA
This sequence comes from uncultured Rhodobacterales bacterium, assembly GCA_964351155.1. Lineage (GTDB taxonomy): Bacteria > Pseudomonadota > Alphaproteobacteria > Rhodobacterales > Rhodobacteraceae > CAYGNE01. The sequence goes on from CAYGNE010000024.1 coordinate 14,926, forward strand.
AAGCCCACCGTGCTCCTTGACTTTCGTTAAGGCGGTGTTGCCGCGGTGCCGCAAAAAGGACGTATGGCTCGCATTGCGTTTTCCATTCTGTTGGTCGTTATGTCGGTACTGTGGGGCGGCGGTCCGGTACCGGAGCTGGCGGCACAGACGCTGCGACCGAGCATGGAAGAAAAGATCGCGCCGATCGCCCCATCCGCAAAGGACGCGGCGGATCTTTTCGACCTGTCCGAACCGCCCGTGATCCTGCGCGATCAGAGCGCTGTTCCGGGCTGGTCCGTTTTGGCGGGCGGAACCGTTGTCGGGCACATCGCGTCGACATGGGAAATCGCGCGTTCGGTCGGATATTCCGGCCGACCCCTGGATGTTCTTGTGGCAATCGGCCCCGGAGGCCGGATCACAGGAGCGAAGCTGAAGCGTCACAGCGAGCCGATTCTCACCCTGGGGTTGTCGGACGAGGATATCGAGCGATTCGTCGGGGGATTTGCGGGTGTCGACCTGATGGATCCCGAAGGGGCGGGCGGCGGACCGGACATGCCGGACATCATTTCCCGCGCAACAGTGTCCACCGGGGTAATCCGCGATTCGATCCTTCGCACGGCCCGAGCGCTGGCCATCGGGCGCGGGTTGTTGCCGGGCGGCGGCATCGACCGGGTCAGTTATGAACCTGCCACCTGGGACGCGCTGATGGCGGACGGTTCCATGAGCAGCGTACATGTCTCGCTGAGCGAGGCGAGCGAGAGGCTGGCCGGGGCTAAGACACCTGTCCCCGAAGGCGACGGGGCGTTCATCGAACTCTGGCTGGCATTGGTTGATCCGCCGACGATCGGACGCAACATTCTGGGACAGCAACAATTTTCGCGCGCTGTCGGCTCATCTGGCCCATCAGAGGTCGTGGTGTTCGTGGCGTCACGGGGCTTGTACTCACACCGGGGAACCGGATGGCGTCGAAGTGGCGTGTTTGACCGGTTGGCGTTGATCCAGGAAGGAAACCGGTTTGAACTGACCAGCGCTGGCTATACTCGGATCGATAAACTCGCGGCCGATGGCGCCCCCGATCTGAAGGAACGCAGCGTGTTTCGGATCGGGGATCCGGCGTTTGAACCGACCGGACCGTTCATCCTTGAGCTGACGGCGAGCCGCCCGGCCGCGGATGGTGGCGAGGTGTCGTTTGTCACCCATTTGTCCTATGCGTTGCCGGACAAGTATGTCGTCGCGCCACCGCCAGCGGCGGCACCTTTGTGGCAGCAAACCTGGCAGAGCAAGAAACTCGCGGTGGCCAGCGTGGCCGCGATGCAGATTCTTCTGACGCTGATCCTGTTGTTCCAGGAATCGCTGGTGCGGCGTCAGAAGGTCTGGCGCGGGGTGCGACTCGGGTTTCTGACCCTGACGCTGGTCTGGCTTGGCTGGGTGTTGAACGGGCAACTGTCGGTCGTGCAGGTGGTGGCATTCCTGCAATCCCTGTTGTCCGGGTTCCATTGGGAAACCTTCCTGATCGAGCCGGTGATCTTCACGCTGTGGGGCGGCGTGGCGCTCGGCCTTCTGTTTTGGGGCAGGGGCGTTTTCTGCGGGTGGCTGTGCCCGTTCGGCGCGTTGCAGGAACTGTCCAATGCGATCGCGCGAAAGTTGGGCGTTCCTCAAATCGCCTTGCCGCATGCGCTCCATGAACGCCTTTGGATCATCAAGTACACGCTCTTTGTGGCGATCCTGGCATTGTCTTTCTATTCGATGCAACACGCGCTGATTCTGGCCGAGGTGGAGCCATTCAAAACGGCGATTTCGATGCGGATGATACGTGCCATTCCGTATGTTGCCTTTGTTTTGGCGCTGCTGGCCGCCGGGTTGTTCATCGAGCGGTTTTACTGCCGCTATATCTGCCCATTGGGGGCCGCTTTGGCGATCCCCGCCAAGCTCAAGATTTTCGACTGGCTTCACCGCCGACCGCAATGCGGCCGTGAATGCCGACTGTGCGAGACCAAATGTACCGTGGGCGCGATTGATCCCATCGGACGGATCAATCCGAACGAATGTGTCTTGTGCCTGCGTTGTCAGGTTGTGATGAACGATGCCGATACCTGTCCGGTTCTGAAGCGCCGCAAGCGCAATTCCGCACCGACACCAACACAATCATGACCGACCGGCGCGTTCGATTGTTTTCGGACGGGTTTCAGCTCTTCTTCATGCCGGCGGCGGTTTTTTCTCCACCTGTGTGACGATGGCGAGGGCAAGTTGGCTGGCCTTTCCCCGGCGGGAATCCCGATCCCGCGTATACCGTTGCCCATCTGGCACGCCTGGCGGGATTGTCGGGCCGGTCCTCCCGCGATTGTTCTTTGCCTCTATGACAGCGGTTTGGCTCTCGGGTCGGTTTGCCGCCGATCGGCGCGATGATTTCGATGCTTGGAGGATGCGTCGCGCCGCAACCGGTGGCGGTGGCCTGTGGGCTGATCGCGCTTTCTGCGCGACTGCCGCGTTAAGCGCGATATGCCCACCCGGGTTCATCGCGTCGGGGCTGCTTGACTTTTGCCAAGGATTTTCGACCGCCGCACGGGCAGGTTAACGGCACAACCATCGCAGCGCAGAAGGAGAGCGCAATGCGCGAAGTCATGACCAAGAGCATGGCCCGCAATATCTTTTTTGGCGGGTCTCTGTTCTTCATAATCATTTTCGTGGGACTGACGGCACATTCGCATCGGTACATTGTCACCACGTCCACAAATCACGAGGGCATCACGGAAAGCGTTGCCCTTGGCAAGCGGGTGTGGGAGCGCCATGCCTGTATCAACTGTCACAGCATTCTGGGCGAAGGTGCGTATTTCGCCCCGGAATTGGCGAACGTAATGACCCGTTGGGGCGTCGAAGACGATCCCGAAGCCGCGTTCGAAACGCTCAAGGCGTGGATGGAATCCATGCCGACCGGCATCGAAGGGCGTCGCCAGATGCCGAATTTCGGTCTCAACGATGAAGAATACCGCGCCCTCAGTGATTTTCTTCTGTGGACAGACTCCATCGATGCGCAGGGCTGGCCGCCCAACGACGCGGGCTGAGAAAGGACCAACACCATGAAGTATCAATCTCAGAAAATCGCCTATGCCTACTTTGGCGTGGCGTTGGCGCTGTTCGCGGTTCAGGTACTCGGCGGGCTTCTGGCCGGCTGGGTATATGTCATGCCCAACACGCTGTCAGAGTTGCTGCCATTCAACATCATCCGCATGCTGCATACAAACTCGCTGATCGTCTGGCTTTTGCTGGGCTTTTTTGGTGCCGCATACTTTCTGATACCTGAAGAGGCTGAACGCGAAATCCATTCACCGACCATCGCCTATCTGCAGCTGATCATTCTGGTCGTCGGAACATTGGGTGTGGTTTTGACCTATGTTTTCAACCTGTTCGAAGGCAACTGGCTGCTGGGCAAGGAGGGCCGCGAATTCATCGAGCAGCCCAAATGGGTCAAGGTCGGTATCGTCGTGGCCGCTCTGTTGTTCCTCTACAATGTCACGATGACGGTTCTAAAGGGCAGGAAGACCGCGATCACCAACATCCTGTTGCTGGGCCTCTGGGGGCTGGCCCTTTGTTTCCTTTTCGCCTTCTACAACCCTGAAAACCTGTCGCTGGACAAGATGTACTGGTGGTACATCGTGCACCTTTGGGTCGAAGGCGTATGGGAGCTGATCATGGCGTCGATCCTTGCCTATCTGATGCTGAAGCTGACCGGCGTTGATCGTGAGATTGTCGAAAAGTGGCTCTATGTCATTGTCGCGGCGGCACTGTTCTCGGGCATCCTGGGGACCGGCCACCATTATTACTGGATCGGGACACCAGGTTATTGGCAATGGATCGGCTCGATCTTCTCGTCACTGGAAATTGTACCATTCTTCGCCATGATGGCCTTTGCCTTTGTAATGGTCTGGAAGGGACGCCGGGATCATCCCAACAAGGCCGCCCTGTTGTGGTCGCTGGGGTGCGCGACACTGGCCTTTTTCGGGGCGGGCGTGTGGGGCTTTTTGCATACGCTGCATGGTGTCAACTACTACTCGCACGGGACACAGATCACCGCCGCGCATGGCCACCTCGCGTTCTTTGGTGCCTATGTCAGCCTCAATCTGGCTATCATGAGCTATGCGATGCCGCTGTTGAAGGGGCGTGATCCCTACAATCAAGTGCTGAACATGGCGTCCTTCTGGCTGATGTCTGGCGGCATGGTCTTCATGACCTTTACGCTGACGTTTGCAGGCACGGTGCAGACCCATATGCAGCGCGTCGTCGGTGACTACTACATGGATGTGCAGGACGGCATCGCGATCTTCTACTGGATGCGCCTGGGTGCCGGTGTCGTGGTTCTGCTCGGCGTGCTTCTGTTCCTCTACGCGATCCTCGTTCCGCGCGGCGAGATCATTTCGAGCGACTCAACGGTACCTGCGGAGTGACCGAGATGGATGGATCATTTGACAAGATGGAGGGGGCGGCGGACGCCCCCTTCTACCTCGCCCAGGGCGAAGAATGCGCGCTTTTCGAAGCAGCCTTCAGGAACAACCTGCCGGTGTTGCTGAAAGGTCCGACCGGCTGTGGCAAAACCCGTTTTGTGGCTCACATGGCCGCACGGCTGGGCCGGCCGCTTTACACGGTCGCCTGCCACGACGATCTGTCCGCGGCCGATCTGATCGGGCGTTACCTGTTGAAGGGCGGTGAAACCGTCTGGGTGGACGGTCCGTTGACAAGAGCCGTGCGCGAAGGTGCGATTTGCTATCTCGATGAGGTCGTGGAGGCGCGCAAAGATGTCACCGTCGTGCTGCATCCCCTGACCGATGACCGGCGTATCCTGCCGATCGACCGGACCGGAGAAGAGCTCGAGGCGGCGCCGGGTTTCATGCTGGTCGCATCCTACAACCCCGGATATCAGAACATCCTCAAAACCCTGAAGCCGTCGACACGGCAAAGGTTCCTGGCGGTCGAATTCGATTTTCCGCCACCGGGTATGGAGATCGATATCGTGGCCCGGGAAAGCGGACTTGACCCCCAACGCGTCACGCCGCTTGTGCGTCTGGCGGGCAAGCTTCGGGCGTTGAAGGGGCAGGATCTGGAAGAAGGCGTATCGACCCGTCTGATCGTTTATGCTGCATCGCTGATAGCACAGGGCATGCCCGTCGATCGTGCGGTGGAAGCAGCCATGATCGAGCCCTTGACGGATGACGCCGACGTGAAACGCGGGCTCCTGGATCTTGTCGCGGCCATCTTTGGGTGAGGTATGGCCGTGGGCAGGATCGACATCGAGCCATGGGAACCCGAAGAAACAGTCGGGAAACTGTGGCACGCCTTTGCCAGCCGTCTGGATGCGCCAAATTTGCATCACGGAGCCGGCGTCGACCTTCATGAGGTCAGCGGGCGGCTGGCTGTCTTTTTTCGCGGATTAGGAGGGGCGCATTCGGTAGAACTGCGCCCGACAGGTTCCGAAGTCAGCCATCACAGGCTGAGTTTCCTTCGTCGTCTCGGAGCCGAAGCAGAAATCCTGCCGCAGGCGAGTTTTGACGGCGAGGTCCTGCGCCTGCCCGAGAGACTGGCCGTCTTTCCAAGCCGTGCGGCCAACGGGGCGCTCTACCTGTGGCTGACCGCCGCTGCGGCACACGCGGTTGAACATCAGGTGGAAACCGATCCGCTTCGCGCTGATCTCCGTGCACTTGCGGCGGCGCGTGGCATGGTGGATGCGGCGCTGGCCGAAGCACCCGGGCTCGACGATATGTACCGGGCGCTGCGCGATGCTTGCCTGCACCAGCGCAAGACTGCGCATCTCCCGCCCTATGAAGCCGCCGTAGAGGCGATCCTGCGCAACATGCTGGGTGATCCGACGCCGCTGCCCGATCTGGCAAGACGGTTGCGCAGCAAGAAAATTGGCGACGTCCGGGCACCACGCAAGTATCGGCCGTTTCAGCCTGTCGTCTTGTGGCCGGATCTGCGCGAACTGGTTTTCAGCGCTCCGGACGGCGTGGAATCCCGCGACACCGATGGCGCTCCGGAAGAGGGTGCGCAAGGCACCCACCGTGCGCGCCGGCGACAGGCGGATCAGGCAGAGCGCAACGACAGCCTGATCTTGCACAAGTTCGAAGCCATTCTCAGTTGGGCCGAGTTCCTGAACCTGAACCGCCGGGTCGATGACGATGATCCGGACAATGCCAAGAAGGCCGCAGACGATCAGGATGAAATCGGATTGGGGCAGATATCCAAGGCCCCGGCCACGCGGCTGAAACTGCACCTGGACCTTGCGCCCGAAGACGTGGATCGCGAGCGCCTTTCGGGAATTCGAACCTATCCCGAATGGGATGCGCGGTCGAACACGTATCTCCCGAACCATGTCCGGGTTCTGCACAGTATCGCCGAAGCGGGTGGCAGCGTGCCCTCGTTTCGCGAAGACCCGCGCGCGATGCGCCGTATCCGCCATGTCAAACGTCAGTTCGAGGCTCTGCGTCCCGGCCGCGTCTTTGTGCCCGGTTGTCTTGATGGTGACGAATTGGACATGGAGGCCGTGGTGCGCGCGCGGGTCGACATTTTGGCAAATGGACAGGGGTCCAATCGCATTTGGCGGCAATCACGGCCGCAGGCCCGCGATCTGGCGGTGTCGATCCTGCTGGATGTGTCTCGTTCCACCGAAAGTGCCGTGACCGGGCGGGCGGTGATCGACATCGAACGTGAGGCACTTGCCGCGTTGTCCTGGGGGCTGGATGCCTGCGGTGACGAATTTGCGATCCATGCCTTTTCGTCACTCAAGCGCAACCGGGTCTACATCCAGCAATGCAAGGGCTTTGCAGAACCGATGGGTGCGGCGGTCGAGGACAGGATTGGGGCCTTGCGGCCGGGCTTTTACACGCGCCTTGGGGCAGCCATCCGCCACGCATCCGCAGACTTGGCGCAACAAAACAGGAAACGCCGCCTGCTTCTGGTCATTACAGATGGCAAGCCCAATGACCTGGATCACTACGAAGGCCGCCACGGGATCGAGGATACAGCCATGGCGGTGCGCGAGGCGCGGCGAGCGGGACATTCGGTTTTTGGTGTCACCATCGACAGGCAGGCCAAAACCTGGTTTCCGCGCCTGTTCGGGCGTGGCGGTTTCCACGTGATTCCGCACCCTGACAGGTTAACCGAAGCCCTGCCGCAGATTTACCGCGAACTGGTCGGAGCATGAGCGACACGACCGCACTGGATGAATTGCCCGGTGACCTGATGATGTGGGTTCTCATTATCAGCGAACTTCTTGTGTTCGGCGCTGGGCTGGCAGCCTTTCTTTCGGTTCGCGCCACGGATCCGGCCGGCTTCGCCGAGGCGCAAGGCGTTCTTGACCGGACCGCCGCGGGTTTGAATACCGTTGTTCTCGTGACCAGCGGATTTCTGGCCGCTGTGGCAGTCCCGTGGCAAAAGGCCGGGCACCGGGTCCGGGCAAGGTTGGCGCTTGTATCGGCATCATTGCTTGGGGTTGTGTTCCTGATCATCAAGGGGATTGAGTTTGCGCACAAATCCGCAATGGGTATCGGGTGGGACAGCCACGCATTCTTTACGTTCTATTATCTTCTCACCGGGTTTCACGCAGCGCATGTGGTTGCGGGCATTGCCATCCTGTTGCTGGTCGCCTGGTTTGACACAACCGGCAACATCGAGGTCGGTGCCGCATTCTGGCACATGGTCGATCTGGTCTGGGTTCTTCTGTTTCCGGTGGTCTATCTCCTGGCATGACACCGCGTGCATTGATAATCGGCTGGTCCGCCCTGATCGCCCTCAGCATGGGTTCGACATTGATGTCGCTTTGGAAGATCCCGTCCGGCTGGCAGGCATTGACAGGGACCGTCATCCTGCTTCTTGCCTGGCTCAAGGCCAGAGTGATCCTGGGACGGTATCTGGGCCTGATGCATGCCCCGTTCTGGGCCAGGGGATTTGGTATTTCCCTGGCCATATACTGCGTGCTTCTTCTGGGGCTTTACCTGACGCCTCTTATCCTTTGAAGGCAGCGGCGAACTCTGCAGGCAGGTCGAATTCCTGCAAGACCCGCTCTCGACCGTCTTCGGACATCTTGCGCGCGGTCTTGGCCACGATACGCTGCAGTTTTTCAGGGTCTTGCGTGCCGGAGAACGGCGCAAAATACCATCTCAGGAACACGAAACAGATGACATCCTCGAGCGCCTGAACATCGGGATCGCGTTTGATGCCTTCCTTGCGGATCATCTTTCCGGCAGCTTCGGCGTCATCCGGTGAGTATCCGGCAGAAATCATGATCTCGCCCACGCGTTCGGCGTGATGTTGCGCGAGGTCGCGACGCCATGTCAGATACCCTTCCCGCCCCTGCGGATAGTCGGCGCGTTTCAAAACCCAACGTTCGATGTGCTGACCTCGGGCGGCAACTTGCAAAGGCTCGGACGCGTTCGGGAAGAGCCGTTGCAGTTCGGTCGTCATCCTTTGACCATAGAGCTGGGCCGCCGGCGCGCCCTCGGAACGGTCCGGATCAGCCGCGTTGGCGGCGTCGATTGCGGCCAGTGCTGCGGCGAGATCGCTCACAGCGCCTTGTTCCATGCCGCTGCCGGGTCTTCTTCGGCATAGTTTCGGAGTTGCGAGATATCGTCGATCGAGGCGTGGTTCTTGGCAATTCGAACCCCGTGCGGGCGCAGTTTGCTAAAGGCACGCGACAGGCTTTCGGGTTTCATCCCCAAACGTCCGGCGATCAGGACTTTGTCGTAGGGCAATGTGACGACACAACTGCCGTCTTCGCAGTTGCACAGATCCAACAGGAACTCGGCGACACGCTGTGCACCGGTTTGTGCCTTGATCTGTTCGATCTGAGCGACCAGCGAATGCAGGTGCTGAAAGGTCGACGACAGAACCGACATGCAGATTTCAGGTCGTTCTTTCATCAGCGCAACAAAGGACGAGGCGGAAATCTGCAGCAACGTGCAATCCGTGACCGCTTCTGCGGAAACCGGGTATTCCTCGTGTCGAAAGGCAACCGCTTCTCCGAAACTGCTTCCGCGGGTGAAAACGCTGACCACCGCCTCGTTTCCGTTCGGTGAAATGCGGTATAACTTGACCCAACCGTCCACAACAATGTGGATGTAATGTGCGTGCTCCCCCTGCAGAAACAGGGTTTCGCCTCTTCCGCACGACCGTGTCGTTGCGCCCTTGAGCAGGGTTTGGCTGATTTCTTCAGGCAAACTTTTCAGCAGCAGTGAATTACGCGCGACACCTGAGAATTGATCTGTGATCATTGTTGTTGCGTCCGTTATCCGGGGCATGAACTGCACCGGACGTTTCATTGATGCAATATCGGTTTCGTCGATCCGTTCGCGGGTTGCAACCGGCCATTCCGAAGAGCGTTGTCCTGCTTGATCATAGTCAAGGAAATTTGCCGTCCTGTCGAGATAGCTTTCGGTATCACGGTGCAAAAGGGGGTCGCGGATGGCTTATGAGGCGTATTTTCAGGAACGTTTGGACCGCCTGAAGGGTGAAGGAAATTATCGGGTGTTCACCGATCTCCTGCGGCATCGCGGGGAATTTCCGAGAGCCACGCGGTACAAGGAGTCCGGTACCGGCGAAGTCGCTGTCTGGTGTTCCAACGACTATCTTGGCATGGGCCAGCACCCCAAGGTGCTGTCAGCCATGCATGATGCACTGGATCAATGCGGTGCCGGTGCGGGGGGAACCCGCAACATTTCAGGGACAACCCACCACCACGTGCTGCTGGAAGAGGAACTGGCCGATCTGCACGGCAAGGAGGCCGCGCTGCTTTTCACCTCGGGATACGTTTCGAACTGGGCCGCGTTGGGCACGCTCGCTTCACAGATTCCGGATTGTATCGTGTTTTCGGACAGCCTGAACCATGCCAGCATGATCGAAGGAATCCGCCATTCCCGGGCAAAAAAGGTGATCTGGTCGCATAACGACCTTGCCGATCTCGAAGCGAGGCTCGCCGCAGCGCCGGACGGTGCCCCAAAGCTCATCGCGTTTGAATCGGTGTACTCGATGGACGGTGACATCGCTCCGATCGCGGAAATCTGCGATCTGGCCGACAAGTACGGTGCCATGACCTATCTCGATGAAGTGCACGCGGTCGGGCTCTACGGGCCACGCGGCGGCGGTATTGCCGAACGTGAGGGGCTCATGGATCGCCTGACGGTGATAGAAGGGACTTTGGGAAAAGCTTATGGCGTTGTTGGCGGCTATATCGCGGCCTCTGCGGCCCTTTGTGATTTCGTGCGCAGTTTCGCCAGCGGGTTCATCTTTACCACCGCGCTGCCGCCTGCGGTTGCGGCCGGGGCTGCTGCTTCGGTTCGGCATCTGAAAGACAGCGCAAAGGAAAGAGATCTGCAAAAAAAGCGCGTGGCCCAGCTTCGGGCGCGGTTGGATGACATCGGTATTCCACACTTGGACAACCCCAGTCACATCATACCGGTGATGGTGGGCGATCCTCTCAAATGCAAATACATCTCCGACCTGCTTCTGGATCGGTATGGCATCTACATTCAGCCGATCAACTATCCCACGGTGCCCAAGGGAACGGAAAGACTCCGGATTACGCCTTCGCCGGTGCATTCCGAGGCGGATATCGACGCGTTGGTCGTCGCACTTGGCGATCTCTGGAGCCAGTGCCAATTGGCCCGGATGCCCATCGCCGCGCAATAGCGGCAGGTTCAAGGATCAGTCGAACGTCCCGGCCACCCGGCCCAGTAGCATGAATGCGCGCGCGGTACGTGTGTCACTCAGCGCCGAAATGTCGTCATCTGATGCGCTGGTTTCAAATTCGGCGAACATCCGGTCGAACAGGCGCAGGAAATGATGGGCCGCGTCCCGAAATATCGGGTCCTGTTTCATGCGGCCTGCCGTCAGCGCCAATGAGGTTCTGTCGCGAACACCGCCCAGCGTCGCCACCGCCTTTCCGCGTACGCCTTGCCCGAACTGGCGCCAGATTTCCGGTCGTGCCATATCCGGACGCAGATCGTCCATGTATATCCCGTCCTGACTCAGCAGCGTCAGAACATCCTGGCTGGCCTGTATCAGCTGTGCAGTCTTGCGATCCTGCAGGGCACGGCGTAGCGCGGCGAACCCGGCCTCGTCCTTGGCGGTTTCCGGGAAATTCAGGGCACGAATGAAGTCGTCAGTCGGAAGCGGCGGTGACAGGGCTTCTGCCGGTGTCCCAAGTGCAAGCGATCCCTGGTCGGTCGCCGAATCCTGGGTGGCATTGACAGCTGACGAGGTGGATGTGCGCGCAGCTTCGCGCCGGGTCGAAAACGTCGCCAATGCGGTTTCGGTCTTGCGGGCGGCCGCAGCGATTTCATCCAGCTTCTTGGCGACAGAGGCTTCCTGCCCGATAATGCCGCGCTGTGCCTGCGTGACATAGGCCTGCCGGATTCCATCGATGGCGGCCTGCAGGCGCTGGCTTTCTTCGCGCATCACTCGGTTGGATCGTGCCGCCGTGGCGGCCACCCAGATCATGGCCACCGGCAAGAAAACGGTCATCATCGTGGTCAGAAACCGCAGACCGTCGAAACCCTCAAGGCTTTCTTCGGGCGCGATCAGAAAGAAGACAAGTGCACCGACCAGCCAGATGGCCGACAGGGCGATCGCCGCCACCTCAATGCCGGTTATCGTCTGAACGCTGGGCTTGTCATAGATCCCCAGAGGCGTCGGTTTGGCCGCTTCGGGATCTTTCTTGGAACCGGACATGACGTGCTCCGTCAGGAATAGTCGATGCTCACCACTTCATAGGACCGCTCGCCACCCGGGGTGCGTACTTCGACACTGTCGCCTGCTTCCTTGCCGATCAGGGCGCGCGCAATGGGTGACTTGATGTTGAGAAGACCGTTTTCGATGTTGGCCTCGTACTCGCCGACAATCTGCCACGTCTTTTCTTCTTCGGTGTCTTCGTCCACCAGAGTTACCCGGGCACCGAATTTGATGGCACCGGACAGCTTGGTCGGGTCGATGACATCCGCAAGGCTCAGAACGCCCTCGATCTCCTTGATACGCCCTTCGATAAACGACTGTTTTTCGCGTGCGGAATGATACTCGGCGTTTTCCGAAAGATCGCCATGTTCACGCGCTTCGGCAATTGCCTTGATGATGGCGGGACGTTCGACAGACTTGAGTTGTTTCAACTCGGCTTCCAATGCCGAGTGCCCTGCCGGGGTCATGGGGATTTTTTCCATGTCACTTGTTCCACGCAAAAGGAGACGTCCCGCCGCGAGAAACGCCGGGACGATAGATAGGTTCGATCATTACCTGACCTAATCAGGCGACGGATTGCAAGAGGCCGCGATGTTTCACACGGGCGAGTTATAGCCTAGTCATACTGAACCAACTCGTATTCGATGCCATCCCCGTCATGGAAATAGAAGCGGTGGCCGGGTTCATAATCGCCGTGATTGGTCGGGGTGAAACCAGCGTTTTGCACCCGGTGTTCCATTTCGGCAATATCGTCGACCACAACAGCGATATGGTTAAGTCCGCCGACGGTCTGGTAATTGTCATCGGTCGGTTTTGCCGGAGACCCGGGAGTGTAAAGCGCCAGATACTGCGTGTCTGTGCCAACATGCACAGTGCGCCCTGACTGGATGGCTGCGCCTGACCAGCGGACATGCCAGCCAAAAAGGTCGCACATCCATTCAGCCGTCGCGTCGGGGTCGCTTACCGTCAGGTTCGTGTGTTCCAATGTTGCGGTCATTTTGTCCTCTTTGAGCTATTGATTTACCTACCGTAATTTCTAAACCTAACTTTAGGTCAAGGAAATTTTGAGGGCAGGAGATGACGACTTCCGCAGGGCTGACGATTGGCGCTTTGTCGGCACGAACCGGGCTGGCTGTGTCGGCCATCCGGTATTACGAGTCACAGGGTCTGATTGAACCCTGGCGAAACGCCGGCGGGCAAAGACGGTTCCAGCGTGCCGATATCCGGCGGCTCAGCTTTGTGATGATCGCGCAAAAATTCGGATTTTCGCTACTGGAGATACGTGAACTGCTCGGGCAACTGCCCGGTGGACGAGCGCCCACACCTGCGGATTGGGAGCGGATCAGCCAGCGGTTTCGGACCCGCCTGGATCAACAGATCGACACGTTGACCCGGCTGCGTGACAATCTTGACGGTTGTATTGGTTGCGGGTGTCTGTCCCTGCCAAAATGCAAGCTGTACAACCCGGAGGATCGCGCGTCCAGGAAAGGCAGCGGGCCGCGCTACCTGATGGGCGATCGTCCGGACTAGCATTGCGGGAGCTCAAACGATGTACACATAAGCCCGGCTGGAACGATCCTTCGACCGATTCTTGCAACGTTCGAGTATTCTGACGCGGTGTTGCGATTGACGCGGCTGCCTGCCAAAAGGTATCAGCCGCGAAAGAAATTTGCGCCCGCGTGGGGCGGAGGACAATGCCAGCCAAGGAGCGACCTGATGGCCGAGATTGAACGCGAAGCGATGGAGTATGACGTTGTGATCGTCGGTGCTGGTCCTGCGGGGTTGAGTGCTGCGATCCGGTTGAAGCAACTGGATGCGGATCTGAATGTCGTGGTTCTGGAAAAGGGCAGTGAGGTCGGGGCGCATATCCTGTCCGGCGCAGTGCTTGACCCATGCGGTCTGGACGCATTGATTCCGGACTGGAAAGATCGCGGCGCGCCGTTGAATGTGCCGGTACGGACAGACAATTTCTACATGCTGGGCGAGGCCGGCGGGATCCGTGTGCCGAACTGGCCGATGCCGCCCCTGATGAAC
>CAYGNE010000024.1:28693-29057 GCA_964351155.1 uncultured Rhodobacterales bacterium
GCATGGCCTGTTCCGAACTGGTCTACGGCGAGAATGGCGAAGTAAAAGGCGTGGTCGCGGGCGAGTTTGGCAAAGAGGCTGATGGCAGCCACGGGCCGAATTACGAACCGGGCATGGAATTGCACGGCAAATACGTTTTCCTGTCCGAAGGCGTTCGCGGTAGCCTCGCGAAGCAGGTGATCGCGAAATATGACCTTCAAAATGGCAAGGAGCCGCAGAAATTCGGCATTGGCATGAAGGAAATCTGGGAAATCGACCCCGACAAGCATCGCGAAGGCACGGTAACGCATACGATGGGCTGGCCATTGGGCGGCAACGCCGGGGGCGGGTCTTTCATTTATCACCTTGAAAACAATCAGGTATA
>CAYGNE010000025.1:0-7663 GCA_964351155.1 uncultured Rhodobacterales bacterium
GCCTGCCATTCCACGGTGTTCAGGTTTGCGCCGGTTGGATTGTGGCAACAGCCATGCAGCAATACGACGTCGCCAGCCCGTGCCTGTTGCAGATCCTCGATCATTCCACCGAAATCAACGCCGCGCGTTTCACTGTCGAAGTACCGGTAAGGCACGGCCTCCATCCCGAGGTATTTCAGTATCGACAGGTGATTTGGCCAGGTGGGGTCTGACACGAAAATCCGCGCCTGCGGATTGGCCATGCGGATCAACTCAAAGGCCTGCCGGCAAGCGCCGGTTCCGCCGGGCGTAGCCGCCGCGCCGACATTCGGCCGCTCGACTGCGTCCCCCAGAACCAACCCGATCATCGCGTCGGAAAACGCGGGGTCACCGACCAGGCCTGTATAGGCTTTGGTTTGCTGTTCTTCCCACAGTTGGTGTTCTGCGGCTTTGACCGCACGCATGACCGGTGTCACACCTTCGGCGTTCTTGTAGACACCGACTCCCAGGTCGATCTTGGTTTCGCGCGGATCGTTGCGAAAAGCGGACATCAGGGCAAGGATCTTGTCCGCTGGCTGGGCTTTGAGGCTTTCAAACATCAGGCTTCTCCGGTGGCAATTGGCAGGGTGGTCGCGGCGCCCCATTCGGCCCACGACCCGTCATACAGTGACCAGTCCGTCTTGCCCATGCGCTCCAGTGCAAGGCCGAGAATCGCCGCGGTCACGCCGGACCCGCATGTCGTGATGGCCGGTTTACTCAGGTCGACGCCGGCCTTTTCAAATACTTGCCGGCATTCGGCGGGCGATTTCATGGTTCCATTGTCATTCAGAAGGTACGGAAACGGTACGTTTCGCGAACCGGGGATGTGCCCCTGGCGCAAGCCTTCGCGCGGCTCCGGGGCGTCGCCCGTGAAACGTGCGGCGGACCGCGCGTCAATGATCTCGCGATCGCCCAGCTTGGACGCCTGGCTGACCTGTGTCGCGTCGCGCAGCAGGCTGTTCTGCACTCGAACCGTCATGTGGCGATCCCGAACGACCGGCGGTAGATCCTCGACCGGGTGACCTTCGACCTGCCACTTGGGAAGCCCGCCGTCCAGAACCGCGACATTGGTCTGCCCCATGAGGCGGAACAGCCACCACACGCGGGCGGAGGAATTCACGCCGATCCCGTCGTAGACAACCACTTGGTGCCCGTCACCGATGCCCATTGCTCTCAGGCGGGACATGAATTTTTCGACCGGCGGGGCCATATGCGGCAGGTCCGAACGCTGATCGGAGATTTCGTCGATATCAAAGAACCGCGCACCGGGAATATGCGCCTCGTCATATTCTGCGCGAGGGTCCCGCCCGGCATCCGGCAGGTACCACGACCCGTCCAGAATCCGCAGATCCGGGTCCTTCAGATGTGCCGCAAGCCAATCGGTGGATACCAGTGTTTTTGGATCATCCTGCATTTCGCCGGCCCCCTGTTTCGATCGCGCTTCTTGCTACGCGCCAGACGTCAGTGTTGCAAGACCGGGATCCGTTCCGATGTAGGCAATATGACCCCGCATTTTGTCCCACCATCGCTCCAAGGCGAGGTGACCGCCCACAGCAATTCGCCCCTCTTTCGCCATGACGAAGTAGCCAAGCATCGGGGCCAGATGCAGATCGGCAAGCGTGACCCGTTTGCCGTCAAGGATGCGCCCTTCTTCGGCGATTTGATCCAGCAACCCCAGGACCGGCGCCGATTTTGCCAACCCCTCGCGGATCAGGTTGGAGTCACTGTCCGCCCCGATCAGCGGGCGGAACACCGCATGCGAAAACACCTGTCGCACCATCGGCCAGTACCCATAGGCATCCAGCACCGCGATGACCTGATCCACTCGCGCCGCGTCCTGCGGGTCGCAAGGTATCAGGACGTCACCCGGAAAGACCGTCGCGAGATAGCGGCAGATGGCCGTGGTCTCGCTGAGGATGAAGCCGCGATGGTCCAAAACCGGAACCCTGCCAAAAGGGTTCAGCCGGATCAGCCCAGGATCAGGCGGATCGGCAAAAGGGTCGGTTTCCCGCATCCGGTATTGGACCTGTTGCACCGCAAGTGTCATCCTCGCGATGCGGGTATAGACGCTATAGCGATAGCCCCACAGGGTCAGGTTCTCGGCGCTTTGACCGGTTTCATCGCCTGTCATGTTTCCTTTGGCCCCGGTTGAATGCACAAGTTGGGATCGTTGAACAGGATCCAGTCAAAAAGCGTCGTGAAGAACAATCCGATGACGGCCAGCAACGCGCCCAGCATCAGCATCAGCAGAATAATGACTGGCTTGGTGCGGCGCCGCTCCGGTGCCAACTGACCCAGCACACGGGCGAACACGACCGAAAACGCAACCAGAACGATGATCAGCGGCAGCGTGACCACGATGTACAACAATATGAACTTCATTGGCTGGTCGGGGTTGCCGTCGACCCAGCTCTGCACGGCCGCTTCCAGTTCCGTAAATGTCATGATTTGCCCGCAGCCATTCAGCGAATTCACTGCCTGCCGGTAAAGGTCCTCATCGATGATCCGTGCGACGCCAATTGAACCGAGGTTCAGAACCGCCTCAAGCGGCAGTACCACCCCGTGAATGCAGGCGGTGGCAATCAGGAAGCTGCCAAGACCGAGCCCTGATCCAAACAGGCGCCACACCCAGAAGAACGCAAGCGACACCAGCACAAGCTGCAGCAGGCTGCTAATACCGCGGGCAACAAAGAACAGCACCGGATCAGCCCCGGAACTGAACGCGATGTACCGTGTCAGCAGATAAACCGCGAGCGAAACGGTCCAGAACAGGACCGCGTCCCAGACCAGCTTCCCCTGTCTGCTACGCGGAACCGTCTGCGCCACCGGTTGCGTCAGCAATGCCCAGTATGTGCTGCCATAGCGGGGCAGTACGTCAGCCGTCCGTTTTGCAATTTCTTCGATCAATGCGCTGCCCGTCCTGTCAAATACCGGCAGTCTAGCAGAAAATTCCGGGCTGTTTGCCCTGATTTGACAAGCGGGACGAAACAACGAAGCCGGGAGTCGCAACCCTGTCGCCACCCGTGCCGAACGCGCTACCGGTTATCCTTGAGCAAACGCTGTTTCTGGCGGGACCAATCCCGTTTCGCCTGCGTTTCGCGCTTGTCATGGTGCTTCTTGCCCTTGGCGATGCCGATCTTCAGTTTCGCCAGGCCCTTGTGATTGAAATACATGACAATCGGCACCAGTGTCATGCCCTTGCGTTGGGTCGCATTCCACAGGTTGGACAGTTCCTTGCGCGACACCAGCAGCTTGCGGCGACGCCGTTCGTCATGGCGAAACGTCTTGGCCTGATCATATGGCGCGACATAGCTGTTCACCAGCCACAGTTCGCCATCTTCGACTGCGGCGTAACTTTCGGCAATGTTCGCCCCGCCAGCGCGCAGCGATTTCACTTCGGACCCTTCCAGCAGGATGCCGCATTCCAGATCATCCTCGATGGCATAATCGAACCGCGCCCGCCGGTTTTCGGCGATCACCTTGTAATTCGGGTCTGATTTCGTGTTTGCCATGGCCGGCAGATGTAGGCGCTTGGTCCTTTCTGTGCAAGCGGCAGACCCGACCCGGATATGGTCTTTTTCCGCCCAAGCCAAAGGCGAAGGTTTGCCGAGGGCCTCTGCTGCGCTATGCCTAGGAAAAACCCAAAGAGGCGAAGGGCGAGAGACATGCAAATGAATCGGCGATTGATCACACTGGGCATGGGGGCGACGATCCTGACGGGTTGTTCCGCGGGGAACGTGACCTCGGCGCCGGCGACGCGGATGCGCTCGGTTCCGAACGCGGGCTACGATGCCTGGGTGACCAAATTCAAATCCCGAGCGGTGGCCAAGGGACTTGCGCCCGCGACTGTCGACAGGGCCTTTCGCGGTGCCGGGTATCTGCCGGGTGTCATCGAACGTGATCGCAACCAGACAGAGTTCAAGCGCTCTCTCGAGGATTATCTGGCGATCGCCGCGTCCGACGAAAGGGTCAGCACAGGCCAGGCGAAGTTGCGCCAGTTCAACGCCACGCTCAGCCAGATCGAGGCGCGTTATGGTGTTGAAAAACAGGTGGTGACGGCGATATGGGGGCTGGAAAGCCGGTATGGCGCCCGCCGTGGTGATGTGCCGGTGATCTCGGCGCTGTCGACTCTTGCCTATGACGGGCGGCGCGGGTCGTTTTTCGAAAGTCAGCTGATCGCGGCACTAAAGATCCTGCAGAACGGGGACACATCCCCGGATCGCATGACCGGAAGCTGGGCCGGCGCGATGGGGCACACTCAGTTCATACCGACCTCCTATCTTGCCTTCGCCGTGGATTTCACCGGCGACGGGCGGCGCGACATCTGGTCCGAAGACCCAACCGACGCTTTGGCCTCGGCGGCCGCATATCTTGCCAAGAACGGTTGGGTGACCGGCCAGCCCTGGGGCGGCGAACTTGGGTCGGCGGCGGCCAGTTCCGGCACACCGGCTGCCGTGATACAACCACAGGTGCCAGGCCCGAAATTCGCGGTGTTCCGGAACTTTTCGGTGCTGAAGCGCTACAACAACTCCGATAGCTACGCTTTGGGTGTCGGACACCTGGCCGACCGGATTGCCGGCGGCGCGCCGTTGCAGACGTCTTTCGGTCCGGATGCCACCGGTTTGACGCTGGATGACCGCAAGGAACTGCAGCGCCGCCTGACCGCCAGTGGGTTCGATACCGAAGGGGCCGACGGGGTCATCGGATCAAAGACGACCGCCGCGATCAAAGCCTACCAGCAAACCGCGGGCCTGCAGGTGACCGGCCAGCCATCACAGGACCTGCTGAAACGGTTGCGTTGATACGGTTGCCGGTCGGCAGCGCTGTTTGAGGGCACCGCCGTTTTGCGGCGGTCCGTCCGCATCAATTCTTGCGCCGTTTCGATCTGGGCGAACCTTTTGGCGGGGAAGCTTTCGTTTTCTTCACGCACCGGAGATGGTGACAAAAGGCGCTTCACGAACCACATGGCCAGATCGTTGTTCACCCTGCAGTACCGACGTTTTGGTGGCCGTTTCCATCGCCCGTTTTTCCGAACATGGTGTCGGATGGGAGTCTTCGAAGTCAATCACCGAGTTTGGCGTGCACTTCGTCCAGATCGATTTCACCGGTTGGCATCTTGTTGCCCGGGTTATCGAAATCATATCGGAACAAGTTGAAGTCCCGTTTGTAGATTTCATAGACCAGATGCATCGACAGATCGTCGAAATAGTCTTCGACGGGATGTGCGCGCCTTGGTCCGTGGCCTTCACTTTCGTTGAACCGTGGAATGGCAGACAGATCCACGGTGTGCGGCGTTTCCATGGATCTCAGAACACTGGCCATCCCGTCATCGAAACGTTCGGTCCAGAAGATGTTGTCATATCTTCCGCCATTGACGATGAAGGTCGAAACATGACCCGACATGGCGGACCAGTGAATGTCGGGATCCATCGGCCGCCGCCAGCGGATCGTGTCCCGCACGAAAAGCAGGAACCGGCGGAACGACCGGATCTGGTCGAATTCCTGTTTGCCGTCGTCGCCACCAACCTCGATCCCGTACCGGGCGATCAACATGGGCACCAGGTTGCCGCGATACCGCTTGCCATTGCGCTGGATGCCGCAAATCTTGTCGAAAAAGGAGCTCAGAATGCGCGCATACGGGTTGCGCACGCAGGTAAAGGAATAGGACCCATGCGACTGAACATTGCGCGTGATGGGACCCTGACTGTCTTCGATAGCCCATTTGTGCAGCCCGGTCTGCGCATCGTGGATATCCCCGTCATAAAATCTGCCGTGATCTGAATAGAACATGATCTGCCCGATGGTCGAACAGGCGCATTTCGGCACGACTCGGTACACCATGCTTTCGGATTCGGTCATCCAAGTTCCGGGAAACCCCATGCTCTGTCAGCCTCCAATGGCCTGGTTGTCCGGGTCGGGTCACAGGCGTCTTGAGGTCAAAAAAGCAAAGAATGGCGGTTTATTCAATCGCTCTTCACCTTTATCAAGATAAACAACGGCAAACGCACGGGCACATCTCATCCAAAATGGCAAAAATTGCGTATATACTGCTGTGCCACAAGGACCCGGACGCGATCATCAAACAGGCCGAGCGACTGACGGCCGCCGGCGATTACATGTCGATCCATTTCGATGCGCGTGCGCCGGCAGACGCGTATCAGCGCATCAGTTCGGCGCTGGCGGACAATCCCAATGTGACCTTTGCAAAGAAACGGATCAAATGCGGTTGGGGGGAATGGTCGCTGGTGCAGGCCTCGCTCTATGCGGTTCAGGCGGCTGTGGACGCCTTCCCGCGGGCGACGCATTTCTACATGCTGTCCGGCGATTGCATGGCGATCAAGACCGCCGAGTGTGCGCATCGGTTTCTTGACGATCACGATGTCGACTTCATAGAGAGTTTTGATTTCTTCGAAAGCAACTGGATCAAGACCGGAATGAAGGAAGACCGGTTGATCTATAGGCATTTTTTCAACGAACGCAGGAACAAGTCCCTGTTCTACCGTTCGGTCGAATTGCAGCGACGCCTCGGGCTGCAGCGCGACATCCCAAGCGACATCCAGATCCAGATCGGCAGCCAATGGTGGTGCCTGAGACGGCGCACAATAGAGTGGATCCTTGATTTCACGCGGCAGCGGCGCGATGTAATGCGGTTCTTCAGAACCACGTGGATTCCCGATGAAACGTTCTTTCAGACACTTGTGCGACATCTGGTTCCCGAAACCGAGATCGAGACACGCACGCTGACCTTCCTGATGTTTTCGGACTATGGAATGCCAGTGACATTCTACAATGATCATTACGACCTTCTGCTGGGGCAGGATTTCCTGTTTGCGCGCAAGATCAGCCCCGAAGCGCACGAGCTCAAGGCGCGGCTCGGCCGGTTGTATGCCGCCGAGGGGGTTGACTTTCAGATCAGCAACGAAGGGCAGAACCTGTTCCGATTCCTGACCCAACGTGGCCGCATCGGCCGGCGGTTTGCCATGCGGTTCTGGGAGGCGGAAAACTCGCTGGGCCGCGAGCGCGAACTGATGATCGTGGTCTGCAAGAAATGGCACGTGGCCAAGCGTCTTCTGGATCGTATTCGCCAGGTCACGAACGTGCCGGCCGTCGAATACCTGTTCAACGAAGAGGATACGCCGCTACCGGATCTCGGGGGAATTCAGACAAGTCTCGAAAAGCGCACGCGTCATCGCCGCTCATTGGTCCGCATGCTTTTCGAGTATTTCGAAACCGATCGGTTGATCGTCTGCATGGACCCCGGGAATTTTGATCTCTTGCAGGATTTCTGCTCGGATCGGTCCATGACCCGCGTGCTTGAGATCGAGTGCCAGTTTACCGATGAATATCTCATCGGCCACGCCCGCCGTGTCGGGCTTGTTGGCGCGGGCACCAACGATGCGACGCTGGAAAGGCTTCTGCCAACAATTCGCAACGACATGATCTATGAAAGCGATCGTATCCGCGACGCTGGGCTTGCGCAATTCGGGCGGATCGGCGAGCTGGCGCCGCCGGAAACCAACGCCGAGGCGCTTGGCAGCTTTCTGTCGGTTGCCCCCGATCAGGCATTGGACATTGTAAGAACCGACTATCTGTTCGCCGATTGAGTGGCGGCAGGTTGCGGCGGTTTTCCAGGATGCTTCGCGTC
>CAYGNE010000025.1:7763-28394 GCA_964351155.1 uncultured Rhodobacterales bacterium
TTCGCGTCGGGATCACGCAGATACGGGGAAAGGACGGGACCGGCTGCACCAGCGTGCGGAGCGGGCCCTTCGACGATGCGTGGGTCCTGGCCCGACAGGTGCGAATTGGTTCTCTGTGAGTCAGATTTCAGAGCATGTTGTGCCGTCGCCAGGTTGGAAAACCTCACTCTTCATGTCAATAACGTCCGTGAAAAAGACAAGTGCATCAGCGATTCTGGAAACGGTCAGAGCAAGGGGATCAAGCGATGTGAGGCGAGGCAGCATGTGCAATTGTCCTTGTCCGACTGTGCAATTATCATTGCTGACATGAAAACCGCGCATCCCGCTATGGAAGTTCTGCATGACGTCATGGACCCGGCCCGTGCGTCCGCCTTCTGCGCGGCCCTGAACATCAATATGGACATTGGACCGGGATCGCCGCTGCCGCCATTCTTTCATCAATTGTATTTCTGGACGCCGCTGCCACCCGGATCACTTGGCCGGGACGGGCATCCGCGCCTAGGCGATGGGCTGATCCCTGACCTCGGTCTGCCGCGTCGGATGTGGGCGGGGGGGCGTTTGGGATTTGCCGGCGATCTTTTGGCCGGCGAACCGGCAGAGCGGCGCAGTGTGGTCGAATCGGCGCAACACAAACATGGCCGCAGCGGACCGCTGGGCTTTGTCACCCTGCGCCACGAAATCCGGCAGAGTGATCGGGTTTGCCTGACCGAATGGCAGGATCTGGTTTATCGAAGGGATCCGTCGCCGGATGCTCCCAAACCGCAGCCGCCGCAGGCGCGCACGGACGAGTCGGACCGGCTCGACGCCAGTTTTGACTCCACGCTTCTGTTTCGGTACTCGGCACTGACCTTCAACGGGCACCGGATTCACTATGATCTGGACTATGCCCGCGATATCGAAGGTTATGATGGGCTGGTGGTGCATGGTCCGCTTCTCGCGCAAAAGCTGATGCTGATGGCCCAGGACTTGATCGGTCCGCTTGCGCAATTCGAATTCCGCGCCATGTCGCCGCTGATGCATTTCGAAACCGCCACCCTGTGCCGGCGTGATACCGACCTTTGGGCGCGGGGGCCGGATGGCCGCGAAGTTATGAAGGCAAGCGCTGTACCCAGGCTTGCCTAGTTGCAAGGACCGCTCCGCAGCATCGCTTCGTTC
This sequence comes from uncultured Rhodobacterales bacterium, assembly GCA_964351155.1. Classification (GTDB taxonomy): domain Bacteria; phylum Pseudomonadota; class Alphaproteobacteria; order Rhodobacterales; family Rhodobacteraceae; genus CAYGNE01. The sequence goes on from CAYGNE010000025.1 coordinate 8,919, forward strand.
AGGCTTTTTTCCGTTGACCGTGCAATCCGCGCGGCGATGTCCAAAAAAGTCAGGAGATGCCGCAGGAAACGTGTCTGGCATGCAGAAAGGCATTGAGAAACGCCTTGTCTTCGCGTCCGTCCCGGTGATCAGGGTTCGCGCAATCGAAACCGTTCAGAACCACGATGTCCCCGTCCAATGACATGGTGTCGCCGGACATCGCGTTCCATTCACGGGCCTTGATTCTCCGGACCGTACTCAGCTTCTACATCGACGCATTCACACGGAAATCTTCGGGTATCTCGTCCTGTCCGTCCAGCAACAGGTCTGCCATGACTTCTGCCACTTTCGGAGCCATGCCAAAACCGATCTTGAACCCTCCGTTGGCGATGAAATGCCCTGGACACACCGGGTGCGCCCCCAGTATCGGCGCGCGGCTTCGCGTGCGCGGGCGGACGCCCGCCCAACGCTCGATTACCGCGACCCCGTGCAGGATTGGCATGGCGGCAACGGCGCGTTCGATCAACGCGTCCAGCGCCTCGTCGGTCGCGGTGCCATCATCGAACTCCCGTTCGCTGGTCGAACCGACGGCCAAAGTCCCGTCTGCATGCGGGATCAGGTGTAGGCCGTCGACGAAAATCTGTGGCGCATCCGCAGCATCAAACCGTAACAGTGCGGCCTGGCCCTTGATCCCGGTGCCGACCGGTTTGTCCAGTTCAGCGGACAGGTCCGACAAGCCGGCGGCCCCGGTTGCGTGAACAACCTGTCCGCGGTCGGCGGCGTCCGTGGCGATTTCGGTTCCAAGTGTCACCAAAGCCGCAACCAGAGCGGCACATGCGCGCCGGGGATGCAGGCGAGCGCTCAGCGTGTCATGAATAACGAACCCCGTGGCGCTCGGTGGGGCAAACGGCCCCAGCTCCGCCGCCTCGCGCACCTCCCATATGGCCTGATCCCGCCAAAGTTCCTTTGCGTTTTCGGCCCGCTGCTGTGCAAGCTTCAGCGCGGGGGCATCGCCGATGGGTTGCAGGCGCCCGGTACGGCCATACCCGGCGGCGACGCCACCGGTTGCCTCGACATCGCGCCAGAATTCTTCGGCCATCAACAGGCTGTCCAGCTGAAAACCCTTCTTGGCGTTCCAGTTCTCGGGCACATGCGGGGCCAGCGCCCCGACCAGCCCGCCGGATGCGCCGGCACCCGAGCCATGCGGATCAACAACCCGAACGGCTGCGCCGCGCCTGGCGCAGGTCCATGCGATGGACAGACCGAATATCCCCGCCCCCCGGATCGTGATATCCACCATTGCCTAATCCCCTGCCTTGCGCCATGTGTCGCGGCGTTGTGGTCGAGTCTTATGGAAACCGAGCATGCAAGACCAGCACGCGGAAATACAGTGGCGCGACAGGTGCATTCCGGTCTCGACCCGGTTTGACGATCCCTATTTCAGTCTGCAGAACGGCCTGGCCGAAACCCGCCACGTATTTTTGTGCGGCAACGATCTGCCCGACCGGTATTCGGAGGGGTTCCAGATCGCCGAACTTGGATTTGGCACTGGTCTGAACATGCTTGCAGCGTGGGCCGCCTGGGAAATGGCCGGGCAAACGACGCCGCTGCGCTATACCAGTTTCGAGGCCTATCCTTTGGCGCCCGCGGATATGGCACAGGCCTTGTCGGCTTTTGATGATCTGGCGGATTGGCGCGACCGGTTTCTTGCTGCCTGGGCCGGGCCGGGCCGATGTGATCTGGGCACGCTCGACCTGACAGTGATCCCTGGTGATGCCCGCCTCTCGCTGCCTGCATGGGATGGTCTGGCTGATGTGTGGTTTCTCGACGGTTTTTCCCCGGCGAAGAACCCGGAGCTCTGGCAGGCGTCCCTGATGTCCGATGTTGCCAGCCACACCAAAGCCAATGGCACAGTTGCGACCTATACCGCGGCGGGTTTCGTGCGCCGCGGGCTGCAGGCGGCCGGTTTCACAGTTCGTCGCGTACCCGGCTTCGGGCGAAAGCGGCACATGACCAAAGGCATACTGGCGTGAGGATGCCCGTCGCAGCGCGGCAATCCAACAATGTCCCGCTCGGTGTCGCCCTGATGATTGCAACAACGATCGTGTTCGCGCTACAGGACGGGATTTCGCGCCATCTGGCGAGCGAATACAGCGTCCTGATGATTGTCATGATCCGCTATTGGTTCTTTGCGGCATTCGTGGTCGCGCTCGCCGCACGCGTGCCAGGTGGTTTGCCAGCCGCGGCAAGAACCTCGCAGCCCGGCGTCCAGATCCTGCGTGCCCTGCTGCTGACCTTAGAAATCTGCATTGCCGTTCTGGGGTTCGCGATTCTGGGGCTGGTCGAGAGCCACGCGGTGTTTGCCTGCTATCCACTTCTGATTGCAGCGCTTTCCGGGCCCATCCTCGGCGAACAGGTCGGTTGGCGGCGATGGAGCGCGATCGGCGTCGGTTTCGTCGGCGTGATCATCATATTGCAGCCGGGTTTCGGCGTTTTCGATCCATGGGCGATCATTCCGCTGATCTCGGCCATCCTGTTTGCCATCTATGGTCTGTTGAACAGGTATGTCGCGCGGCGGGACAATACCGCAACCAGCTTTTTCTGGACCGGAACGGTAGGGGCCGTGGTGATGACCGCGGTCGGTGTCTGGTTCTGGGAACCGATGTCGCCCAGGGACTGGGGTTGGATGGCCTGCCTGTGCATGTCCGGAGTACTGGGCCATTGGTTGCTGATCCGCTGTTACGAGGTTGCCGAGGCCAGCGCGGTCCAGCCGTTCGCCTATTTTCAACTCGTCTTCGCCTCGGCGATGGGAATGGCGGTATTCGGCGAAACACTGCGCATGAACGTGGCCATCGGCGCGGCGATCATTGTTGCGGCGGGTCTCTTCACCCTATGGCGCGAACGCGTCAAGGGTTGATCCGGCCAACTCGCGTGAGAACGGGATCGGCAACGGTTCCTGCCCCAGTCTTGCGCGGTAGACGGGCAGGCTTTCAGTGACGCGCATCACGTAATTCCGCGTTTCGTTGAACGGGATGAACTCGATCCAGTCGATGATTTCGGTCGGTTTGCCGCGCGGATCGCCAAAATCCAGTATCCATTGCAGCGGACGACCAGGACCTGCGTTGTACCCCGCGGCCATCAGAACGACGTTTCCGTTCAATCCACCGGCAAGACCGGCCAGATAACGCGCTCCGAGCTCGGCATTATACCGCCAGTCGCCTGTCAGCCTGGCGGTTTCATGGGCGGCCAGTATGCCCATTTCCGTTGCCACGGCCTTCGCTGTGGCCGGCATCACTTGCATCAGACCCCGCGCTCCGGCACCGCTGATGACCTTGGGGTCGAATTCGCTTTCGCGTCGCGCGATTGCAAGCGTCATTTCCGGCGCCATCGGCAGGTTCTGTTTGGCCACCGGGTGGAGTGGGTAATAGGCGCGATGCAGTACTGTCGCATTGCGCGCCGCGCGTTTTGCGATCATCACGGCAAGGTGTGGCTGGTTCATGTCGATTGCCATGTCGCCCAGCTGACCGGCCTGCACCGGGTCCAGCGTTTCGACCAGATGCGTGAGAAACCGTTCTGCCAGGTCCAATTCACCAGCGCGCAGCAGCAGCAACCCGGCCTGAAGAACATCCGAGGACATGAACGGCGCGTCTTTCCAGGGCGGCAAATCGGGGGGATTGGCCAGCACCGGATCAAAGGGCCTCCCAATACGCTCCGCGGCCAACAGTCCATAAAAGGATGTCTGGAACTCGGCGGCCATGGCATAGGCGGCGTGCGCCCGGTCGCTGTCACCCAGTTCCTCGCTGGCGCGGCCCATCCAATATCCGGATCGCCCCTTGGAAATTGGCGAAAGGACGGCGGCGTCGAAATTCTCGAAATGCCGCAAGGCCGTCGCGGGGTCGTTCAGCTGGCGCAGGGCGATGAACCCGGCCAACCATTCCAGGTCTGCATAGGCCGACCCCTCGGTCAAGTAATGGCGCGCGGCAATCCGGTAGGCGCGAACGGGATCGCCCGCGCGCATGACCTGACGTGCAAGGTTGGCGCGGCGGCTGGCCCATTTGTCCGGTTCGCCGAGGGCGAGGGCACTGGTGCTGCGATCCAGCAATAGGGCGATTGCATCGTCATCCCGACCCTTGCGGTCGCGCCAGACAAACCGGTCATATGCCAGTCCGGCCGCGTCGCGCAGCGCCTCTGGTACGGCTTCGATCCTTGCATCGACGCCCGGTGCCATTTCCTTCAACGCGATCCGGGCCTCCGCAAGCGCGCGGTGTCCGTCGTCGACCAGTGAAAGCATGCGGCCGGCACTGACGAGGTGGCCGTCCCACAACAGCCGGTCCAGTCGCGCATTATGATGCGGGGCGAGAAGCGCGCGGTGCTGATTGAGATAATTCGCCTGAATCAGTCGGCCCATCGGCATGGTGCGCCAGGCCAGGACCAGTTCGGCCTCTGCATCGCCCTGCTGCCCGCCTGCAATCAGAGCGCGGGCGCGGCTCAGAACACCTTCGGGAGATTGCGGCGGCATCTCTTGATAAAACGTGAGGATTTCGTCCGGTTGCATCACGTCCATTGCCGCTTCGCTCTTGCGGCGCAGCCAAGCGATTCCCGGCCAATCCGGACGCCGGGACAGAAATCCGCTGACCTCTGCCGCATCGCCCAGCCCGGCCCGCAGGCGGTGCCACTCGATGATATCGCGACCAAGGCTCTTTGGCTCGCCGGAATCACGAAGCGCGGCTTCCCATTCCGACTTGCGCATCGCTTCCATCGCCGCCGATAATCGGGACGCATCGTCCGCGCGTACGGCGCCGCCGGTCAGCACGTACATACACAGCAGAATCGTCAGAATGCGCGACATCACTTGCAATTCCTGATCAACCAAGGCTAGAGCCTGTGACGATAATCCGTGGCTTGCAGGGATCAACTCACAATCGCGGAATATCCGCAACGGCAGCATAAGACCGCTGCGTCACAGGAATGCAAGAAGGAGCGCGCCATGTTCAAAGGCTCATTGCCAGCCCTCGTCACACCGTTTCGCAACGGCGAGTTGGATCTGGAAACGCTCAAACAACTGGTCGAATGGCATATCGGCGAAGGGTCGTCGGGCCTGGTCCCGGTCGGCACAACCGGTGAAAGCCCGACCCTGACACATGAGGAACACGAAGCCGTTGTGTCCGAGGTGGTCAAGGCTGCGGCGGGCCGGGTCCCGGTGATTGCCGGTGCCGGATCAAACAACACACTCGAGGCCATCCGGTTCATGCAACACGCCCACAAGGTCGGGGCCGATGCGGCATTGGTTGTGACGCCGTATTACAACAAACCGACGCAGCGTGGGATGATCGCGCATTACACCGCACTTCATGATTGCTGCGAACTGCCGATCTTCATCTACAACATTCCCGCCCGCTCGGTTGTCGACATGACGCCCGACACCATGGGTGAACTGGCCAAGTTGCCGCGCATCATTGGTGTCAAGGACGCTACCGCCGACATGAGCCGGGTGTCAGAGCAACGCGCCAGTTGTGGCAAGGATTTTATCCAGCTGTCCGCAGAAGATGCCAGCGCGCTGGGCTTCAACGCGCATGGCGGGGTTGGTTGCATTTCGGTGACTGCCAACGTCGCGCCACGGCTTTGCGCGGAGTTCCAGGCCGCGACTCTTTCGGGCGATTACGCCAAGGCGCTGGAGCTTCAGGACGTTCTGATGCCGCTGCACAAGGCGATCTTTACCGAACCGGGACTTGTCGGCGCAAAATACGCCATGTCCCGTCTGGGCCTTTGCAGTGAAGAGGTCCGTTCGCCCCTGACCGGCCTTCTGGACAGCACTAAAACGCTGGTCGATGACGCGATGCGCCATGCCGGGCTTCTCAACTGATCCGGTCCGCAATGCGGATGCGCGCGGGGATATTCGATCTGGAGTTTCTGACTAAAATCGTCGATTAAGGCGTGACGGGAGTCCGCAAGGGCCTGTCAGACTCGGACGAAGGCAGGTTTGATTTGGCCGATACGACGGAATTCGCACCGCATGGCAAACGCCGCCGGTCCCATGGGGGTGCGGGGGTGCTTTCGGTGCTGGCGTATCTCGTCGCCGCGGTCTGCCTGTTGCCGATGCTGGCCGTAGCGTTGGCGGCGTTCACCGGCGGAACCGATACAGTCAGCCACCTGATCGACACGGTGCTGCCGCGCTACGCGACGGCGACGCTGGTCCTTGTGATGCTGGTTGCAATCGGCACCTTTGCAATCGGTGTCGGCGCGGCCTGGCTGGTGACGATGACCCGGTTCCCGGGCGTGCGCCTGCTTGAAATTGCACTGGTTCTGCCACTGGCCTTCCCGGCCTATGTGCTGGCCTATGCCTATACCTACCTGCTGGATCATCCCGGCATCGTACAGTCGACCCTGCGCCATTTGATGGGTTGGGGGCCTCGTGACTACTGGTTTCCCGAGATTCGTTCGATCTGGGGCGCGGCGTTCATGTTGATCCTGGTGCTTTATCCCTATGTCTACCTGCTGGCCCGCGCGGCATTCCTGCAGCAAAGCTCGGCAGCTTTCCTCGCGGCGCGCGCGCTGGGCTGCAATGCCTGGTCGGCATTCTTCAAGGTGAGCCTGCCGATGGCCCGCCCGGCCATTGCCGGGGGCGTCCTGCTGGCGGTGATGGAAACCATCGCGGATTTTGGCACCGTCGCCTATTTCAGCGTTCAGACCTTTGCCACGGGCATTTACACCAGCTGGTTTTCCATGGCGGATCGTGCGGCCGCCGCGCAGCTCGCGCTGTGCCTGCTCAGCTTTGCATTGCTGCTCGCCGTGACCGAACGCCTGCAGCGCGGCAAGGCCAGGTATCATGAAGCCGGCAAACGGCAGGAGGCGATGGCGCCCATAGAGCTGAAAGGCTGGCATGCGGGCCTTGCTCTGGTGCTGTGTGTGATCCCCGTGCTGCTGGGCTGCTTGTTGCCGGTTGTGGTTCTGTTCGACATGGGGCTGGGCAGCGAACAGGACTTGATGAGCCGCCGTTATGCGGGTTTCATTCGCAACTCGGTCACCCTTGCAGGGGCGGCATCTGTTTTGACCGTATGCGCCGCGATCGTGGTGGGATTTTGCCAACGGCTTCGACCGGGCCGTAAATCAGCATCGGCCGCGTATGTCGCGCGCTTGGGATATGCAGTGCCTGGCGGAGTGATTGCCGTTGGTCTGCTGGTGCCCTTTGCCACCTTTGACAATGCGCTGGACGCGTGGATGCGCACGACCTTCGACGTCTCGACCGGGTTGCTGGTCACCGGATCCATATGGTTGCTGGTGACGGCCTATGTGGTCAGGTTCCTCGCCGCAGCTCTGGGTGCCTACGAAGGCGGGCAGAGCACCGTCCATGCCAACATGGATTCGGCGGCACGGTCTCTGGGCGAATCGCCGTTGGGCACCCTGCGCCGCGTTCATTTGCCGATTCTCACTCCCAGCCTGCTGACTGCGTTGCTGATTGTGTTTGTCGACGTCATGAAGGAACTGCCGGCCACGCTCATCATGCGTCCCTTCAACTATGACACGCTGGCGGTGCAGGCTTATCGGCTGGCCAGCGATGAACGGCTCGAAGGCGCGGCCGTGCCGTCGCTTGTCATCGTGGCGGTCGGGTTGCTGCCGGTGATCCTGATCTGTCGGCAGGTGGGGCGCAACCGTTGAGATCAGACACTGTTCAGGCGTTGTTCTGCCACCAGTCCTCGATCTGCTGTCGGGTGATCCGGTCGGCAGGTCCGAGCGCGACAAGCTGCGTGCGGTCGGTCTGGACACGCCTGGCCTGAACATAGCGGCCGACGACGTGCACTTCGTACCCGCCGTCATTGGTCCGCACAAATCCCTTGAGCCGGTAAAGCCCTTCGGGCCGGTTGTTCAGCTTGTCGCCCATTGCGGCGCGGTCCAGCACCATGTCGCTGTCATGTTGCCAACTGGCATAGGCCGGATGCGGCGCGATAGTCCGACCACGCGGCAGTGGCACGATGTCGAACAACAATTCGGTCAGCGGTGCGTCGCCGGCCAGGGTCGGCGCACGAGCGCCCATCGAAACCAGCCGCTCGACCAAGGCGCTGTCCGGCGCATCGGTCTTTGTGATCAGAACCATGTCAGCGGCCGTGATTTGCTGGATCACTTGCGGGGCGATCAGGTCGTCCGTCAGCAACGAATCGATATTGCCCGCGTCCACAAGGCTGACAATGCCCGCATAGCTGAGATCCGGTTCGGCGATGGCGGCGTTGGCAATGGCCGCGGGATCGGCGATGCCACTGGCTTCGATGATCAGGTGATCCGGCCGCGGCTCGCGGTCCAGCACATCTCCGAGCGCCATGAACAGATCGGCGCCCATGGTACAGCAGACACATCCATTGGTCAGTGCAATGGTATCGTCACCCCTGGATTCGATCAGGGCCTGATCGATGTTGATCGCCCCGAAATCGTTGACCATCACCATCAGGCGCAATCCGTGATCTTCAGCCAGAAGCCGGTTGATCAAGGTGGTTTTTCCGGCACCGAGATATCCGCTGATAACGGTAAGTGGCAGTGCGCTCATGACAGGTGGACCCGCCCGCCGGACACCGTACCCAGGACCGGCACATCCTTGATCGCCATCGGGTCGACGGCCGTCGGATCGTCCCCCAGAACCGCGAAGTCGGCAACCTTGCCGGGTTCAACACTGCCGATTTCCCCGTCGAGTTTCAGCGTGTACGCCGCCCCCAGCGTGATTGCGTACAGCGCCTCGGCAACCGTTATGCGCTGCTCGGCGCCAAGCGTTCGCCCGGACATGGTTTGCCGGTTCACTGCGCACCAGGCCGTGAAAAGCGGTGCCATTGGCGTGATCGGCGCATCCGAATGAAGTGCGACAGGAACGCCCGCGTCCAGAGCTGAACGCGCGGCATTCATCGCCTGTGCCCGGCTCTCGCCAACTGTCAGTGCCGCGTGCTGATCGCCGAAGTACCACAGGTGATTGGAAAAGATATTCGTGCCCACACCCAATTCCGCGCAGCGGCGAAACTGATCCGGTCCCATCAACTGGCAATGCTGCAAAATATGCCGCGCTCCGGGCCAGGGATGCGCACGCGCCGCCTGCTCCAGCGCATCCAGCGCTACCTCGGACGCCTCGTCGCCGTTCACGTGGATATGCATCTGGACGCCATGTTTCTGCATCGCGAGGCACAGAGCACGAATTGTCTCGGGCGGCGTGTTCCAGATCCCGTTGGGTTGTCCGCCTACATATCCGGGCCATTTGACCCGGGCGGTCCAGCCCTGGATGGAGCCGTCGGTCATCAGTTTGACCGCGCCCAGCCGCAGCTTGTCGGTGGATCGGCTCTGCAGTGCCAGTGCGCGCCGTGCCAGCGCATTGGGCTCTGCGCCAGTTGCACCCAGCGCAGGTACGACGCGCAGTCCATAGTCCGGTGCCCCGGTAATGGACAGCATGGTCGCCAGATTCTCATCCTCCATGCTGGAGTAGAGATCGGTTGCCGTGGTCACCCCGGCCAGCCGGGCGACATCCGCGTAAGTCCGGATGGCGTGTTCAGTTTGGCTCAGGCTGCGGAAATCGATGCCCAGCCGGCGCATGACCGGGAACATCGCGGCCATTTCCTGAAGCTCGCCGGTGGGTTGCCCGGCGGCGTCCTTGATCACGCCTTCGACATTTGTTTCCCGCCCATAGCCCGCCATTTCGAGTGCCTTGGAGTTGGCGCATAACAGATGGAAATTCGAAAACAGGATGGCGATGGGCCGGTCGCTGCTGATCTGGTCCAGATGATGCCGGTTGAGCCGTTCGGATTGCAGGAAAATCGGATCGAACCCCCAGCCGATCAGCGGGTCACCGGCGGGCAGGTTCGCGGCATGTGCCCGCAGGGTTTCGACCACGGTCTCGATATCTGTCATGCCCTTGTGCCAACGGCCTTGCGGGTCGATCCGGTCGTGATACCCGGCATAGGCATATTGCCACATCGTCCCTGCCTGAATATGCGCGTGCCCCTCGACAAATCCGGGCATCAGGACCGCTTTTGCAAGACTGTCATCTCGCTGCACCGGTCCCCACTGATCGGCGCAAGTCTCATCCCCCACGGCGAGAATGCGGCCATCCTTTACGGCCACATGTGTTGCCCGTGGACGGCTCGGGTCCATCGTGATGATCGTTCGGGCGCTGAAAACCTTTATGTCTGCCATGACTTCCTCCTGCGTCACACAGGCGTATCGCAGCTTGCAGGCAGAGCAAACAGAAAATGCACTGAGTTCAACGCGATGAGCGGCTCACCAGCCGGCTGATCGGGAATGTGCCCGGAAAATGCCGCTAGTCGGATGCCTGTAGCAGGGCGAGCTCATGCGTTGTGAAGGTGATGCAGCAATCGCCATTTACATGGGTACGCGGCCCTGGATAGATCGACCCGTTTCCGTTGAGCAAGGTGGCCCGCCGGTGCAGCGGGACTTCGCTTCCATCGGCCAAACGGATCAGGCTCCCGGTGCTGCTGTGGTCGGTGAATTCAAGCTGCCAGCGCCGGATCGCCAGTGCCGCGTGTTTGCGGGATACCCAGGCCTGGCCGAGAACGATGTCACAATCCGAGGACCGCCCGATTGTCAGGCTTTGCCCCTCGCCGATTTGCCATATCTGTTCGCCCAGTTTCAATTCGGCATATTCCGTGCCGCCTGACCGTTCCTGGCTGGCACTGGAAAAGATCACTGTCTGTTCGCTCAGTTCGGTCACCGAACAAGAGTAGACCCGCGTCGGGTGCGATTTGCCGCGCAGCGATAATTCACCGATCAGTTGCAACCGCAATTTGTTGTCCGGCGACAGGTCGTCAAAACTCTGGTCCCCGATCAGGATCTCGCCCGGTTTGGCCAGTGATGACAGCCGCGCCGCAGTGTTCACTGCGCTGCCATAGATATCGTTGTCGTGGTTCAGAATTTCACCGGAATATGTGCCCACATGCACCGACAATCCGGCCGGCCAGTCCTCGTTGATCATCGCCCAGGCGGCCTGAAACGCGGCATTGGCATCGTCGAAAAAACTCAGAACATCGTCACCCTGGGATTTTACGCATTTGCCGCCACTTTCTTCGACGATCTGGCGCATCCGGGTCAGCACCTTGCTGACCTGCTCCAGGGCGGCCTCATTGGATTCGTTTTCGTACAGTTGGGTACTGCCGGTAATGTCCGAGATCAGCACGCAGGCAAGTGGCATGGTAGTTTACACCCAAACGCAATTCAAAAATTCAAGACAACAGAGCGACCCAATCGACCTTTACCGCAAACCGGAACTCTTCACATTTACACAGGTTGCCATGAATGGCCGCCAGATTGAATACCGGTGTTCCTTACCCTGATTGTGACAGTATCCGCGACCAAAATCCATGCCGTGGGTGACTCAAAGGCCCGAACACAAACGGGCGCAGGAATCCAACCTGCGCCCGCGAAACGGAATTGGGCCTGCCTCGTCAGGTTACTTCCAGTTCACCTCGTTAAAGATCCTCTGCGCGACCGGGATATTCTGCGCCACTTCTGACAGGTTGACATCGTCGGGTTTGAAAAAACCAAGCTCGGCAATCGCCGGTGACAGTCCTACGCCGGGAACCGCAGGGTATTCATCGTTTCCGGCGGAAAAATACTTCTGCGCACTGTCGCTGGCGAGATATTCGAGAAACTTGACCGCGTTGTCCCTGTTGGGTGCATGTGCAGCCACACCTCCGCCGGACAGGTTCATATGCGCGCCTTCGCTGTCCTGGGATGGGAAGACCCAGCCGATCATGTCCCGGCTTTCGGACAGACCTTTGACATCTGTGCGAATCGCGCGGGCAAAATAATAGGTGTTGCCAACTGCGATGTCACATTCACCGGACACGATTCCGCGCAACTGGTCGGTGTCGCCGCCCTGTGGCTGACGGGCCATGTTGTCCACGATACCCTTCGCCCAGTTGGTGGCAGTTGCTTCGTCCGTATGGGTGATGATCGAGGCAAGCAGGGTTTGGTTGTAGGTGTTGGACGATGACCGGATACAGATCTGGCCCTTGTAGGCGGGATCGGCCAGATCGGCATAGGTCTTGGGCGGATTGCTGACAGTGTTCTTGTTGAAATAAATGATCCGCGCCCGCTGTGAGAATCCAAACCACTGGTTGTCGTCGTCCTGAAGATAGTCGGGTATCCGGGCTTCGAGCAGGTCGCTGTCGACGGATTGAAGAATCCCGGCCTGCTTGGCCCGTTCAAGCCGCGACGTATCCACGGTGAGCAGGATGTCGGCCGGAGAATTCGCGCCTTCGGCCTGCATGCGTGCAATCAACTCGTCGGCCTTGCCTTCGATCCGGTTGATGGTGATTCCGGTGGCGTCCTCGAAATCGGTATAGAGCCGTTCATCGGTGTCATAGTGCCGCGAGGAATAGAGGTTCAGTTCGCCTTCGGCCTGCGCTGCTCCGGACAGCGCCATAACAACAAGTGCCGCGATGGAAGTGGATGTCTTGAACATGAGCGCGTGGGTCCTTTTCAATTCTCAACGGAAGAGAGGTTTCTGACTAATTTGGTCAATTAACTGATTCCCCGCGTTTTGAAAAGATATCCTGACAAAAATAATCGGAAAAAGATACCGATCGTTTTCCCTGCTTGTGCTAGATCACGGCAGCACCGTTCACGCCGGCCACGACAGGCAATCAGCTTGAAAAGACGTGTCTGCGGGGCAGGGCAACACTGTCATGCCCTGCACGAAGTCTACTGAACCTGATGACCGGATTTCAGCCATTCCGGGTCGGACAGGTCGACCTCAATCGGCAGATAGACCAGGTTTTCAATGTCAGCGGCAATTTCGCGTCCGCAGCGCCCTGCCGCCTGCGCCTCGTCGTGGAGTTCGCGATAGACATCCAGATCGTAGGGTCTGACGGCGTCATAGTTCTTTGCGGTTTGGCCCATTTCAATCAGCGCATCGGATATCCGGGCGGCCCGGATCAACGGGCAAATGATCCTGGTGTAGCGATCCGTCTCGGCAATCAGTTCGGGCCAGCCGTATTCCCAGCCCTGTTCAGCGGCGAAATTCAGCCTTTGGTACTGATAGATCTTTTGATGGATGAAGGGAAACAACTGGTTCAGATCGTGGTTCGAATATGCAATCGCGTTCACCATCAACAGGTCCGAGGCGAATAACGATCTTGGCCAGGGTCCGTTACCGTTCGATATCGCCTGCAGACCAGAGGCATAATCTGCCCAGAACTCCGGGTTGAATGGCGACGCCAGAATCCGTCGCCGGTGATAGTCCACTTCTTCCTCGGGTGTCGGGCTGCCGGTGCGTTTATGAACTATGCTGTTGTCCGGCTGCACCGTCACGTCGTGGGAACTGCGCAGCAGGACGTCCAGCGCCCAAAGGTTATAGGGATCGTGTTCCAGTACCTCGCGCGCGACACGTTTTGCTCTTTCAAGAACGAAATGAACGACAGGTTCACCGGCAGGCGGAAGAGCGTACCTGAGCTCAAACCTGTTCGCCAGACGAAGGTCGGTGGTCTCGGTGTCCTTGAAATATTGTACAGCAAAGCGGATCTGGTCGTTCGACGGCTGTTCCAGCCCGAAAATGGACTGGACGCGATAGTGATCCAGCACCGGGTTCGGGTCTTCTTTCAACCACTCGCGCACCTCGTCCCAGCGGTTGCCGAAATAAGTGGCATTCGCAACGATTTTGCAAAAGCGGACCATGTCCTTGACCGGCGCGCTCAGCATTGGCCCATAGTGATCGCACATCGCATCCGCCAGTTCCGAGCTCCCGCCATATTTCGGATTTGAAAGTGCAAGCGCCCGGCTCAGCGTCCCCCAGTTGGGTATTGTCTCCATCACCTCGTCAAGCACTTCGAACGACCGGTTCTTCTGGCCGGTTGTCTGGCCCAGCGATAAGATCGCGTCCGAAGCAGAGATAAGCGTCCGGTCCGCTTCCAGCGCCCGAGAGGCGTGATCGAATGCCGCCATGTGCATCCGGTAATGCATGTCGAGCGCCTCGGGATAGGTGTGCCGGACGTATTTTGATCCGCGCACGTTCCAGCCGATCCGATGCAGCACCCATGCCTGTGCGGTGTTTGCAAAAGGAGAATCCGGGTGCCGCTCCAGCCAGTTATTGACAAAGTCGATGACCTTTGGGTTGGTTGTCGAAAAATCCCGGAACTTCTCCCGCATGTCATCCTGGGTGGCCTTGTCCCGGCGTACCAAATCGCGGGTTTCCGCCATGATCTGTTCGACACGGTCGAAATCTCCCGCGTAAATCACATCCATCAGCTGCTGACGGCTGACAACGGGCGCGGGATCGCTGACCTGTGCATTCGCCGACGAAACAAAACACGCTAGCAGGGCGATCAGGGCAAAACGGAAAACCACGACACATCTCCAAAAATAACCGAAGGTGGCGATGTGCCCGGCAAATGTGGCTGTTTTCGGGCACCCCCGGATGCCGTGGCGTCAAACGACCCGGCTTCGCGGCAAAGAAAAAACCGCGCCCGGGGGCGCGGTTTTCTGTAACCGTCGTGCTTTGGCTTCTTATCCCTGGCGGGCTTTGAACCGGCGCTGCGTCTTGTTGATCACGTAGACGCGGCCTTTGCGACGCACAACACGGCAATCGCGGTGCCGGTTCTTGAGCGAGCGGAGCGAGTTCCTGACCTTCATGGCCTTTCTCCTGTTCCTGCGGCGCGGGCCAGCGCCTTGTGTTGCGGGTGTTTCAGGTCAACCTGAAACAGTGAATTCATGGTGGGCGATACAAGGTTCGAACTTGTGACCCCTTCGATGTCAACGAAGTGCTCTACCGCTGAGCTAATCGCCCATGAATCCCGATGCGAATTGTCCCGCCCCAACGAAATGGGGCGCGGAATCCCGCGCCGGTAGCGGCGTCTATAAAAGGAGTCGGAAATGGGATCAAGGACTTTTGGCATCGGGTGTTTCCGGTCTATGCTGATTGCATCAAGGAGTCCCGATGAACCAGCCCGCCTTTCTTCTGACCGAACCTGAACAGCGCTTTTCGAGCGTGGCGTTTGCGTCGCCGCACAGTTCAAGCGCTTATCCGCCAGAGTTTATCAGAAACAGTATTCTGGACGAGGTCTCGATCCGGTCGTCCGAAGATGCCTTTGTCGATCAACTGTTTGCCGCCGCCCCGGAATTTGGTGCCCCGCTGCTGTCGGCGTCGGTGCCCCGGGCTTATGTCGACATGAACCGCAGCCCGGACGAATTGGATCCGGCCTTGATTCACGGCGCGACCCGCCGGGGGCAGAATCCGCGTGTCGCCTCGGGTCTGGGTGTGATTCCCCGCGTGGTGTCGAACGGGCGCGCGATTTATTCGGGCAAACTGACGATGAACGAGGCTCTGGGCAGGATCGACCGATACTGGCGCCCATATCACGCCGCCTTGCAGGCGTTACTGGACGAAGCACATATGCGGTTTGGCCAGGCGATCCTGGTCGATTGCCATTCCATGCCGCACGAGGCAATGGACGGCGTATCCCGCAGTCGGGGACGCTGTCCGGAAATTGTTCTTGGTGACCGGTTCGGGGCTGCGGCGAGCGGCGAAATCGTTGACCGGATCGAAGCCGCGTTCGCCGGAGTCGGGTTCACCGTGGCCCGGAACGCGCCGTTTGCCGGAGCCTATGTGACACAGGCCTACGGCAGACCGTCCCGCAAGCAGCATGCGATCCAGGTCGAGATCGACAGATCGATTTACATGGACGAAGCCCGCGTGCGCCCGAACGCGAATTTTCGCGATGTCTGCGCGCTTATGCGCAAGGTTACGGGCGAAATCGCGGCGATCGGTCAGGACAGGATGCGGCTGGCTGCCGAATAGCCGGGGTCTCGGCCTGCCTTCCAGCTCCGTCGACATCTCAGCGCAAGGCCCGCCCTTTCAGGATCGCATCAGAACCAAATTTCCGGCGAATCGCGTCTGTGGCACGTTCGGCGCCACCGCGCCGCGCCGCGCCTGGGTCGAGCAGGTCGGCCGATTTGTCGGCCTCATTCTCTGACACAAGTTGGCTGATGCCACAGCCCAGCAACCGGTACGGCCCCTGATCGCCAACCTGATCGAACAAGGCCCGTGCAGTGCGATAGATCGTATCGGCCAACTGTGTCGCATCGCGAAGCGCATGCTGCCGGGTCAAGCCTCTGTGATCGGCGCGTTTCAGTTTCAGCGTGACAACCCGGCCGGCAATACCCTTGGCTTTGGCCCGGTCCGACACCTTCTCCGCCATGCGCCACAAATGCCCGTCGAGCAGGTCGGGATTGCTGGTATCCTCGTTGAACGTGGTTTCGTTGCTGATGGATTTGATCGGTTCATGAGATGATACGCGCCGCCGGTCCTGCCCCCGCGCCAGATGCCACAACCGGTCGCCCATGGCTCCGAACCGGGCCGACAGTTCTTCACGCTCCCAGCGTAGCAGGTCCGAAAACGTCCGGATGCCGGCCTGGCCAAGCGATTCCTGCGCGGCGGGGCCAATGCCCCAGATCAGGCGCACCGGCTTGTCATGCAGGAAACCGGCGGTCTCGGCCTTGCCAATGACCGAAAAGCCGCGCGGTTTGTCCAGATCGGATGCCACCTTGGCCAGAAACTTGTTATGGGACAGGCCGATTGACCCCGTCAGCCCCAATTCGGTCTTCATTCTCCGCACCAGCCGGGCGAGCATGACGGCGGGTGGCGCTCCGTGCAGGCGCGCGGTGCCGGACAGGTCCATGAAAGCCTCGTCCAGCGACAGCGGCTCGACTGCGGGTGTCAGTTCTTCCATCATCGCGCGGATGTCCCGCGAGGCCGCGACATAGTCCTGCATCCTCGGCTTGATAATTACGGCGTCCGGGCACAGCTTGAGCGCCTTGAACATTGGCATCGCCGACCTGACCCCGCGGATACGGGCAATGTAGCAAGCAGTGGAAACCACGCCGCGCCGGCCCCCGCCGATGATCACCGGTTTGTCGGCGAGGTCGGGATTGTCCCGTTTTTCGACAGAGGCATAGAAGGCATCGCAATCCATGTGTGCGATGGATAGTTCGAACAACTCCGGATGGGTCAGAACGCGCGGACTGCGGCAGGCGGGGCAGCGGGAAAACTCGCTGTCCTCGGGATGCAGGCAATCTCGGCACAGTGTGGGCATTCGCTTGAAGTGTTCAAATCACGATGTGATGCGTTTACATGTTCGATACTAACCGGGGAACCTCTCCGCGTCAGTGCGAATGTGAAAGGCGGGCAGGTCCGAGCGTGGATTTCTCAGGTGCAAAGCTGGCCTTGTTTCTGGGCAAGGAGATGTTGGTGATCCGCAGGGACGACCGGTCCGATATCCCGTGGCCCGACCACTGGGATCTTCCGGGTGGTGGAAGGGAAGGTGACGAGTCACCACAATCCTGTGTATTGCGCGAGACCCGGGAAGAAGTCGGGCTGATCCTGACGGAAGCCGATCTGGTCTACTCCAACAGTTACCAGCGTCCGCGCGGGACGGTCTGGTTCTTTGTGGCGCACAAACCGCCAGGCCTCGCGGAACACATTCACTTCGGAGAGGAAGGGCAGGGCTGGCGTCTTATGGCGCCGGATGAATACCGGGAGCACCCATTGGCCATACCGCATTTTGTGGAGCAGTTGCGCCGTTATCTGGAATGACGGGGCAGCTTTTCCGGGGGGTCTCAGAAAGACCCCCCGCATAGAAGGCGGGGGGGAGGTAACGAACCACAGGAAGAAAAAGGTTCGTTGGGGGAGTATCTCACCTGCCATGGTCGCCGAAACGCGCCATTTTACAAAGTCCGGAATTCCGGACCTGCCAAATACACGCTAAACTTGTGCCTTTGCGGGCACAGGCCTTGCGACAGTCATGCCATGTTGGGGGTTTTGGCCTGCGGGCTTTGCAGTTCGGACAGTATAGCCTCTGCGGCTGATTTCGGGTCTGACGCGGCATGGATCGGGCGGCCGACAACAATGTGATCAACCCCTGCGGCAATAGCCTGTGCCGGAGTTGTTACCCGTTTCTGGTCCCCCAAAGCGGACCCCGCCGGCCGTACGCCCGGCGTCACGATCAGCCGGCCATCTGATTCCGGAAGCGCGCGAATCAAGGCGGCCTCCTGAGGCGATGCGATGACACCATCCGCTCCGGCCTCGAACGCGCGGGCGGCCCTTTCGACAACCAATTCGGAAACCGAACCGTTGACGATCAGTGCCTCGTCCAGATCGGGCCGGTCGAGTGAAGTCAGGATCGTCACCCCGAGAATCTTCATGTTGCTGCTCGCAGCACCCTGTTTGGCGGCACGGATCACATGCGGATCGCCGTGCACGGTGAGAAAATCCAGATCGAACTGCGCCAACCCCTGCACTGCCGCCTCGACAGTCGCGCCGATGTCAAAAAGCTTCATATCCAGGAAAATCTTTTTCCCGTGCAAAGATTTGAGCTCGTTGGCGAGCGCCAATCCACCACCGGTCAGCATACCCAGACCGATTTTGTAAAAGCCCACCGCGTCGCCAAGACATTCAACCAATGCGTGCCCTTGCAGTGCATTCGGGACATCAAGAGCGACAATCAGGCGGTCATCGGGCATCGGCGGCCTCACACGAGTAAATGTCGCGCCTGTTTAGAGTCCGGCGGTTTTTAAAACAAGTGTCATCGGCTGCCATATATCCATTCCATGTCCGGTTTTTCGGTGCAGTAGATGTGAACCCAGATGTAGGTACGCTGATATGCGGCCAGGAACAGGGTGTTCCGGGACCCGAATAATAACGCCATGCTCGGCAGTCGCAGGAATACGATCCCATGCTTCGCTTTCGGCGCGAACCGGACCACACCTTGGTTGACCATGGACATCTCGGCAAAGCGGTTGGGGAGATGGTCCCCGCCAAGCGCGCAAGGTAGGGCCAGACCGAAGTGCTGCCGCTGGGCCAACACGATCTCACGCCACTTACTGCGGGCGCGAATGCCGGTCAGACAGCTCATGCCGCCAGTGTGGGCACCGCCATTGTTTTGACTATGCTGTTTGGCGCGGCAATTTTTCGTTCAGGTGATCGGCAACATGAAACGCGGTCTTGCCTGACCGGTATTCTGGCATACGGGCCAACTGGCGCAGCGCTTCTCCCACCAAGGCCCTGGCGCGGAAGTCGGGGCATTCGTCCTCGGGCAGGTCGAGTTGACAGAACAGGCTGATGAACTGATCCCTGAGCGTGACGCCTACATTGGCAATGTGGCGTCCGGATCCGCTGCAATACCGGTAGTTCGCGATCTGGATATCCGTGACAAACATGTCGGGGTCCGCTTCCTGTTTGCCATGACAATACCTGACGATCCGATCGAAAATATGGCATTTGACGGGTTAACCATGGCCAAAAAAAGACGTGTTGAAAGTTGGCTGCAGGGCTTGAACACGGGGATAGATTTCCCAAGTTGAATGCGAGGCCCATGACATGGCGTGCTGCACCGCAGGCGTCGAAACACCGGGCGCTTGGAAAAGGAGAGACAGATGGACTTGAACAAGTTCACCGAGCGTGCACGTGGATTCGTGCAGGCAGCGCAGACGATTGCAATGCGTGAAGGCCACCAGAGGCTG
>CAYGNE010000025.1:28404-28885 GCA_964351155.1 uncultured Rhodobacterales bacterium
ATTGATGGACGATGATCAGGGGCTTGCCAGCAACCTGATTTCCCGCGCTGGAGGTACCCCGGCCCGCGTGGTCGAAGCCGTGAATCTCGCGGTGTCCAAGATCCCGCAGGTCAGTGGCGATGCCGGCCAAATCTATATGGACAACACAACCGGAAAGGTACTCGCCGAGGCCGAGGCAATTGCCAGCAAGGCCGGCGACAGCTTTGTTCCTGTCGAAAGGGTGCTGATGGCGCTCTGCATGGTGAAATCCAAGGCCAAAGATGCGCTGGACGCCGGTGCCGTCACCGCACAGAACCTGAACGCGGCAATCAATGATATCCGAAAGGGGCGTACTGCGGACAGTGCCACCGCCGAAGAAGGTTATGATGCGCTCAAGAAATACGCCCGCGACCTGACTGAGGCTGCTCGTGAAGGTAAGATCGACCCGATCATCGGGCGGGACGAGGAAATCCGACGCGCCATGCAGGTGCTGAGCCGCCGG
>CAYGNE010000026.1:0-28604 GCA_964351155.1 uncultured Rhodobacterales bacterium
GGTCTATACCGCACAGGGCTTGCCGCTGGCCGTCTTCATTCTGTCGGAATTCATGAAGGGAGTCGCCGATGATCTGAAAAATGCTGGCCGGATCGACGGGCTGAGCGAGTACCAGATTTTCTTCCGACTCGTTCTGCCGCTGGTGCGCCCGGCAATGGCAACCGTTGCCGTGTTCAACATGATCCCGATCTGGAACGACCTGTGGTTCCCCTTGATACTGGCGCCTGCCGAAGAAACCAAAACGCTCACACTGGGCAGCCAGGTCTTTATCGGCCAGTTCGTCACCGACTGGAATGCCGTACTCTCTGCCCTGTCGCTGGCAATTCTTCCGGTCATGGGCCTCTATGTCATCTTCTCACGCCAGTTGATCCGCGGCATCACATCAGGAGCCGTGAAATGAGCACGCAGGTCATCGCCTTGCTGCAGCCGAACGAGACCGCGGACTCGGTCATCTGCAAACGGGAAATCCTCGCCCAGAGGGGCATATGCCTCGAAGCCGTGGTGGACCCGACACAGTCAGATGATGTGGTCATTCAGGATGGGGTATTTGTCGTCCGCTCGATGCTGAAGGCGATCAAGATCTGCCGGACCGGGTCGTTTCAATACAGCGACACCCTTATTCACTACAACGCGGTGGAGGTGGTCAAATGGCAACGACATCTGTGCTGATTGCCGGCCTTGGCACGATGGGCCAAAGCCATGCTTTGGCGCATCACGCGCACCCGGACGCGGAAATCGTCGCCCTGGTCAACCGCTCGGCCGTTGACCTGCCCGAAGAGCTGACCGGCTACCGGCTGTTCAGTGACTTTGCAACAGCCCTGCGGGAAACACGGCCCGATCTTGTGGTTGTCGCGACATATACCGACACGCACGCAGATTATGCGGTAGCCGCGATGGAGGCCGGCGCACATGTGTTCGTGGAAAAACCGCTTGCCATGACGGTGGCGGAGGCTGAACGCGTTACCGAAACGGCGCGCCGTCTGAACCGCAAACTTGTCGTCGGATACATCCTGCGGCATCACCCCAGCTGGACGAGGCTGATTGCCGAGGCGCGATCACTTGGCGGGCCGTATGTCTTTCGCCTGAACCTCAACCAGCAATCCAGCGGCTCGACATGGGAAACCCACAAATCACTGATGGAAACGACCAGCCCGATCGTCGATTGTGGCGTGCACTATGTGGATGTCATGTGCCAGATCACCGACGCCGCACCGATCCGGGTGAACGGCATGGGCGCGCGCCTGTCTGACGAAATTGCCGCAGATATGTACAATTACGGCCAGTTCCAGGTGGTGTTCGGCGACGGATCTGTCGGTTGGTACGAAGCCGGCTGGGGGCCGATGATGTCCGAGACCGCATACTTCGTGAAAGATATCATCAGCCCGAACGGCGCGGTCTCGATCACCGAGGCTGACAAAGGCGCTTCTGACAATGTGGACAGTCATACGGCTGTTGGCGGTCTGCTCGTGCATCGGCTTGATGGTGACACTGTGATCGAATTGCCGGATGAGCCTGGTCATCAGGAGCTTTGCGACGCCGAGCAGGCGTTCGTGCTCGACGCAATTCGCACCAACGCCGATCTGAACCGCCACCTGAACGACGCCGTACAATCGCTGGCGATTTGCCTTGCCGCTGATGAAAGCATTCGCACCGGCCGAACAATCGAACTTGGAGATAGCCAATGACAGCGCTGAAACTCGAAAACGTGAACAAATCCTTTGGGCCCGTCCATGTTCTGAAAGACATCAACCTGACTGTGGAAGAAGGCGAATTCGTTGTTTTTGTCGGGCCTTCGGGATGTGGCAAGTCAACCTTGCTGAGGGTTATCGCCGGACTTGAGGACGCAACCAGCGGCACGATCACGATTGGTGACGAGGTGGTCAACCAGGTACCGCCCGCCAAACGCGGGATTGCCATGGTGTTTCAGTCCTATGCGCTTTACCCGCACCTGTCGGTAAAGGACAACATGGGGCTGGGGCTGAAGCAGGAAGGTCAGCCCAGGAACGTGGTCGAGGAGCGGGTCTCGAAAGCCAGTAGCATGCTGTCACTTGACGAGTACCTGGACAGGCGCCCGGCGGAATTGTCCGGCGGTCAGCGCCAACGCGTCGCTATTGGGCGTGCCATTGTTCGTGACCCAAAGCTCTTTCTGTTTGACGAACCGCTGTCCAACCTTGACGCGGCGCTGCGGATGAACACGCGGGTTGAAATCGCTTCACTGCACCGTAGCCTGTCGGCCTCGATGATCTATGTCACGCATGACCAGATCGAAGCGATGACCCTGGCTGACAAGATCGTGGTCCTGCGGGATGGCCGGATCGAACAGGTCGGCAGCCCGATGGAGCTCTACAACAACCCGGCCAATCGCTTTGTTGCCGGATTCCTTGGCTCTCCTTCGATGAACTTTCTGGAGCGGTCGGTTTCCGGTCTTGCCGCCGGTGCGGTCATCGGGATACGCCCGGAGAACCTGCGCCTGGGCGACAAGGGACGCATCGGCGGGACCGTTACCCATGTCGAACGCCTTGGCGGCGACACCAACCTGCTTGTTCAAACCGACCAGGGAGAAACAATGACGGTCAGGCTGTTCGGGCAGGACGAAACGGATGTCGGCCAGCATATCGCCCTCGATTTCGATGATGCACATGCCTACTACTTTGATGAAGGCGGGCAGCGGACACAGCTCCTGGCGGCGTGACGGCAGAATTTCGCCGAAAATCCCTGTTTTTCAGACGCTTGTAATCCCGTTGAACTACGTGGCTCGGTGGATTCCCGCCGTTTGCGGGTATCATTGAGCCACATCAAGGTTCGCGCCACCTGCGCTCACTAGTGTGACTCGGGTGGAGAGCCGTCATGCCTGAGATCGTTTTCAGAACCAAAGGCGTTACCAAGGTCTACGACACCGGAGAGCTGAAGGTTCACGCGCTCGCCGGTGTCGATCTGGAACTGTACGCCGGTGAGATGGCTGTCCTTCTGGGGCCGTCCGGCAGTGGCAAGTCGACGCTGCTGAACATCTTGGGCGGGCTTGATCATGCCACCGAGGGAAGAGTCTGGTTTCGCGACCTGGAATTGACGGGCCTGGGCGACAGGGGCCTCACGCGGTACCGCCGCGACCATGTCGGCTTTGTCTTTCAATTCTACAACCTGGTGCCCAGCCTGACAGCCCGGGAAAACGTTCAGCTGGTCACCGACGTGGCCGTCAATCCGATGCGGCCGGAAGAGGCACTGGAACAGGTCGGGCTTGCCAAACGCATGGATCATTTCCCGGCGGAACTGTCAGGAGGAGAACAGCAGCGTGTCGCAATTGCACGGGCAATCGCGAAACGCCCCGAAGTTCTGTTGTGTGACGAACCGACCGGCGCGCTGGACAGCAAGACGGGCATACAAGTGCTTGAAGCGCTGAAAGACATCAACGAACGGCTGGGAACGACCACGGCCGTGATCACGCACAATGCCTCGATCCGCAAAATGGCGCGACGGGTGATCTACTTTCAGGACGGCCGGATCGCGCGGATCGAAGTGAATGACCAACCGATTTCGCCATCCGAAATCTCGTGGTGATCCAAGATGCGGGCGCTCGACAAGAAACTGATGCGGGATTTCAAGAGACTTTGGGCGCAGGCGCTTGCCATTGCGCTGGTACTGGCGTGTGGCGTCGCGATCCTGTTGACCACCTACGGCATGTACGGCGCACTGGAAGACACGCGCACGGCGTATTACCAGCGCAATCGCTTTGCAGACATCTTTGGCGATGCAAACAGAGCACCGATTGCCATCATTCAGGACATTCTGGCAATCGATGGCGTGCGCACGGCCGAAGCGCGTGTGACCGAACACGTCATACTGGACCTTCCCGGTCGCGTCGAAACCGTGACAGGCCGTATACTCTCGCTACCGGACAATGGCATTGCGCAACTGAACCTGCCAATTTTGCGAGTGGGACGCTTGCCCGATCCGACACGCGCGGACGAAGTTGCGGTAAACGATCCCTTTGCCAAGGCCAATGACCTGCGTCCAGGTGACCGTTTCTTTGCCAATCTCAACGGTCAGAAGCGAGAGCTGACGCTGACGGGCACGCTGCTCTCGCCCGAGTTCATCTACACGATCGGCCCGGGAGCGCTGATGCCGGACAACCGGAGCTATGGGATATTGTGGATGCCCGAACGGGCGGTTTCGGCGGCGTTCGACATGGAGGGCGCTTTCAACAACGTCTCGCTCAAACTGGACCCGGCGGCCAACGAGGAAGAGGTTCTTGATCGTCTGGATGACTTGCTGGACCCCTACGGGGGTCTGGGGGCTTATGGACGGGACGTGCAGATATCAAACAGCTTTATCGACGCCGAAATCGAGCAGCAACGCATCGGCAGTATGATCCTGCCACCTATCTTCTACGGAATCTCGGCATTTCTGGTCAGCATGGTGATCAGCCGGATCATCGCGCTTGAACGCAGCGAAATCGGGCTGCTGAAAGCCGTTGGTTACTCGAATGCCGAAGTGTGCGTTCACTATCTGCTTCTGGCCACGCTGATTGCGGTTGCGGGAACCCTTCTGGGATGGGCGGTGGGAACCTGGCTTTCGCGTGCGGTCGCGCAGATGTATGCCAAATTCTTTGACTTCCCCTATCTGATCTACCGCATCTCTTATGACGCCTACGCCATCTCCGGCATTCTGGCGGTTCTCAGCGCAGCGGCCGGAGCCGCGAAAAGCGCGTTGGGGGCGGCCCGGATTGCCCCCGCCGTCGCCATGTCGCCACCTGCACCGCCGCGCTACAAGCGAAATCTCGTCGACCGGCTCCTGGCGGCCCTTGAACTGTCGCAACCCATTATCATGATCTTCCGAAGCCTCGTTCGTTGGCCGATCCGATCCGCCCTGACAATGCTTGGCTTGGCCCTGGCTGCCGCAGTTCTTGTGGCTTCTAGTTTCTTTTCGGATGCACTCGATGTTCTGATGGACGCGACATTTCTGCAGACCAACCGGCAGGATGCCGTCCTGATGTTTTCGCCCGATATCCCGGAAA
Source organism: uncultured Rhodobacterales bacterium (assembly GCA_964351155.1). Lineage (GTDB taxonomy): Bacteria > Pseudomonadota > Alphaproteobacteria > Rhodobacterales > Rhodobacteraceae > CAYGNE01. The sequence continues at coordinate 5,012 of CAYGNE010000026.1, forward strand.
CCGCGCTGGCGGCTGTAATGAACCTGCCTGGAGTTCTGAAGGCGGAGGGACATCAGTTTCACGCCGCTGTGCTGCACCATGGTCACCTAAAGAAAGACACTCCGGTCGAAGCACGCCGCGCGGGAACGGATCTGGCGCGTATTGTGGATGAAAGCGGCAGGATCATTGATGCGCCGGCAGACGGCCTGTTGCTGACCGCGCGCCTTGCCAAACAGTTGGAGGCCAAACCCGGCGATGTGATCGATATCGAATTCCTGGGCGGCCGCAACGAAACCCACCGGGTACCGGTTGCGGGGATCGTAACCCAGTATGTCGGTCTCGGTGCCTTCATGGACCTGGAATCCCTGAACCGTTTGCTCCGCCAGGCGCCCAGAATCACAACCGCCAACCTTTTGATAGACCCAGCGCAATTGCCCGAGCTGCACCGCGTTCTCAAGCAAACGCCAGAGCTGAGCGGGCTCGTGATGCTGGACGAGATGCGCAAATCCTTTCAGGACACAATTCGTCAGAACATCGCCATCATGACCACAATTTATGTCGTCATTGCCGTTCTGATCACCTTTGGTGTGGCCTATAACGGCGCGCGCATACAGCTGTCGGAGCGCGCGCGCGAATTGGCAAGTCTTCGTATTCTGGGCTTTACCCGCGGCGAGGTGTCATTTGTTCTGATCGGTGAAACGATGTTTCTGGCGGTGCTTGCGCAACCGCTGGGCTGGATGCTGGGAGCCGTCATTTCCGCCGCGCTCTCCCGAGGGTCGACCAGCGACCTTTATGCAATTCCCCTGGTTCTTGAGCCATCCGCGTTTGCACGCGCCAGCCTTGTTGTTCTCGCAGCGGCTCTGATTTCATCGCTGATCGTCAGGCGGAGACTGGACCGGCTCGATCTCATTCAAGTCATGAAAACACGGGAGTGAACCGATGGCACTGAAATCCCGAACAGTCTTCTTGGGGGCATTCGGTCTCCTGATTGTCGGCTCTCTGGCCTATGTGGCGTTTCGTACAGATCCTGTCCCGGTCGATCTGCATGTGATCGAACGTGGCCCGATGCAGGTCACCATCAACGCCGACGGCAAGACCCGAATCCGCGAGGTTTTCGAAGTGGCCGCTCCGATAATCGGAACCGTCCTGCGCGCGCCGGTGAGAGTTGGCGATCCTGTTGTCGCGGGCGAAACCGTCGTGGCCGTGGTCGAACCCGCATCATCCAACCTGCTCGATATGCGCACCCGAATTCAGGCCGAGGCCGCAGTGCGCGAAGCCGAAGCCGCCCTGCACCAATCGCGCAGCCAGGTCCGTGTCGCCGGAGAGGAACTGACGCTGGCGCAACGTGAATATGATCGCGCCCGGGTGCTGGTGGAACGTGGAGTATCATCGGTGACACGGCTCGAAAACGCCGAACAGACACTTGGTGTCAAACGTGCAGCCGAAGCCGCCGCGATCTCCGGTCTGGAGATGTCAAAAAGCGCGCTGGACCGCGCCCGGGCAGCCCTGATCCAACCGGTAAACGCCGCGGAAGATCGAAATGCGTCCTGCTGCATGCAGTTGACGGCCCCGGTTACAGGTCGCGTGCTCGAAGTGGACGTGATCAGCGAACGACCGGTCCTTGCGGGAACCCGGTTGTTGTCGATAGGTCAGCCCCATGATCTGGAAATCGTGGCCGACCTTCTGTCGTCCGACGCTGTCCGGCTCGACCCAGGTGACCGGGCCATTGTCGATCGCTGGGGTGGAGAGACACCGCTGGAAGCCCGAATTACCAAAATCGAGCCTTCTGCCTACACCAAGGTATCCGCGCTTGGTATCGAGGAACAGCGGGTCGACGTGGTGTTTGAATTCGTCACCCCCGCGGATGATCGCGACGAGTTGGGAGACGGGTTTTCCGTTTTTCTCCGGATCGTCGAATGGGAGCAGGACGACGTGGTGATGGTTCCGGTCAGCGCCATTTTCAGGACCGGCGACGATTGGGCTGTTTTTGTTGAAAAGGACGGCGCGGCAGAGCGCCGTACTGTCGAGATCGGAAAGCGCAACTCCTCTGTTGCTCAATTGCTGAACGGATTGCAGGAAGGAGACCGCGTGGTGACGCATCCGTCGGACACGATTGCAGATGGCGTCGAGATCATCGAACGCTCGGATTAATACCGCCGCTTTGCCGATCCCGGGATTTGCTCAGACCACAGCCCGGCCACGCCGGGACACCAGGCGCGGAACAAGATCAAGCCGAGTTTGCCCCGAAACTCGGGGCAAGCTGCGGTTGGCCGTGTGCCAGAGCCGGGACATTTCCCATCCGGTCAAGAACGAGGTTGGCCCGTGACGTCGGCTCAAAAGCCGCCTTAGGAAGATCGCCAGGATTTGCCCGGAACCGCCGCAAGCAGGTCCTTTGTATAGGATGCCTGTGGGTTACTGAAGATTTCTGCTGTTGGTCCGGTTTCGACGACCTCTCCATATCTCATCACGGCAAGGCGGTCACAGACCTGCGCCGCGACGCGCAGATCATGGGTGATAAAGATCATCGACAGCGTCATACGCTCGCGGATTTCATCCAGAAGCCGGAGGATCTGGGCCTGTATTGACACGTCCAATGCGGAAACCGGTTCATCCGCCACCAGCACATCAGGGTTCAGCGCCAGAGCACGCGCGATTCCGATACGCTGGCGTTGGCCGCCGGAAAACTCATGAGGGTATCGGCCATAAGCCCGTTCATCCAGACCGACGATCGCCAGCAGTTCGCGGGCTTTGGCCTCGGCTTCGTCTTTTGACACCCCTTGCAACAGCGGTCCCTGGGTGATGATCTTGCCAACCTTCGAGCGTGGATTGAGCGATGCGAAAGGATCCTGGAACATCATCTGGATGGAGGAACGGTGCGGACGCATTTCGGCACGGCCGAGTGGGCGCAGATCCGTACCATTGAGCAAGATCTTTCCATTGTCGGCATCGACCAAACGAACAATGCACCGCGCAACGGTGGATTTTCCCGATCCGCTTTCGCCGACGATACCCAGCGTTTCACCGCGCCGCAGATCGAGATTCACGTCACGTGCGGCCTTGACGACGCGCTCACTACCGCCAAGACCGAAGAGACCTCCGCCACTGCGGAAAACCTTGTCCAGATTTTTCACTTCCAGCACGGGTTCGGCCGACTGAACCCGCGGTGGCCGTGGTGTCAAGCTGGGCACCGCGGCAATCAACGCCTTGGTGTAAGGATGCTGGGGATTGTTCAGAACTTCGTCCGCACGTCCGGTTTCGACAACTCTGCCTTGCTGCATTACCGCGACGCGATCGGCGATATCGGCAACAACACCGAAGTCATGGGTGATGAACAACACGCCCGTATTGTGTGTGGCCTGCATCTCCTTGATCAGTTTGAGGATCTGCGCCTGGGTTGTGACGTCAAGAGCCGTTGTCGGTTCATCCGCGATCAGAATTTTCGGATCGAGCGCAAGAGCCATCGCGATCATCGCTCTTTGGCGTTGACCGCCGGACAGTTCATGCGGGTAGGATCGCATGATATGCGCGGGATCGGGCAGATGAACGTCGGCCAGCAGGGCGACCGCGCGCTCCCGCCGTTCCTTGCGCCGCATCGTTTCATGGAAACGGAACACCTCGTCGATCTGGTCGCCGATGGTCATGACCGGGTTGAGCGCGGTCATCGGCTCTTGAAAGATCATCGAAATTTCGCTGCCGCGTATCTGCCGCATCCGCGCATCCGCGACATCTGCCAGGTTCTCGTCGCCAAAACGGATACTGCCATCGGCAATACGGACGTGCGGTTTGGGCAACAAACCCATCACGGCACGCGCGGTCAGGGATTTTCCCGACCCGCTTTCACCCACGATGCAGAGGATTTCGTTCGGAGCCAGGTCAAGATCGACCTCTTGCACGGCCATGGCCCTCTCGGATCCTTCCGGCAGGCAGATGTGCAGGTTGCGGATTTCCAGCAAAGGCGAACTCATTGACGTTCACGCAGACGCGGGTTCAAAGCGTCGTTCAGGCCTTCGCCGACCAGGTTGATTGAAAGCACGGTGATCAGAATGGCGATACCGGGGAATGTGCAAACCCACCAGGCCGAGCGCAGCAACGTGCGTCCCGCGCCAATCTGAAAGCCCCAACTCATGATGTTTGGATCTCCAAGTCCCAGAAAGGCAAGCCCGCTTTCGATCAGGATCGCCGTTGCGACCATCAGCGAACCGATGACAATGATCGGTGACAGGCAGTTTGGCAGAATTTCACGCAGCATGATCTGTGCGTCGCCCATACCCACGGTATGACAGGCCTGAACGAATTCACGATTCTTGAGCGACAAGAACTCGCCCCGCACCAGCCGCGCGACCGCCGGCCAGGAGACCACGGCGATGGCGATGACGATGCTTTCGATGGACGGCTTCATGATCGCGACCAGCAAAATGGCAAATACAAAGGACGGGATCGTCTGGAACATCTCGGTTGTACGCATCAGAAGATTGTCGATCCAGCCGCCGTAGTAGCCTGCAAGCCCGCCCATGACGGTGCCAAAACCAACGGCCACGATGGTCGCCAGCAACCCGATGAACAGCGAAGTCTTGGCCCCGTGCGCGATACCCGCGGCGACGTCGCGGCCAAGGCTGTCGCTCCCGAGCAAAAAGCCACCTTCGCCGGGCGGCTGCATGGAAGCACCTGCCAGCCTGAACGGGTCGTCGGGGTAAACGAGGTGCGCCGTTGCCGCCATCAGAACGACCAGCCCCAAGATGATCAGCCCCGCCACTGCCGAGCGATTTCGTCGATAGAGGTTCCAGAAATCACGCATCAGTCGACCTCAATGCGCGGATCGAGCCACGAATAGATGATATCAACGATCAGGTTTACGCCGACCACCAACAGGGCCGACAACAGGAAAATGCCCAGCAGAAGGTTCAGATCGCGCGAAAACAATGCTTCGAAAGCCAGCATGCCAAGGCCTGGCCATGCAAACACCGACTCGACGATGACCGAACCGCCGATCAACGCACCGACCTGCACACCCGCCATTGTGACAACCGGCAAAAGGGCGTTGCGCAGGACATGCACAAACATGATGCGCCGCTCGGTCAGACCTTTGGCGCGCGCGGTGGTCACGTAATCCATACCGGCCTGCTCCAGCATCGAGGCGCGCATCAGGCGGGTGTAAAGCGCGAGGTAGAAAAGCGAGAGCGTGATCGTCGGCAACACGAGGTGGTGCGCAATATCCCACACCCTGTCCCAGCCTTCATGAAAGGCGGCGATGTTTTCCATTCCACTGGTCGGGAACCAGCCGAGGTTGAGGGCGAACACGACGATGAACATCAGCCCGACCCAAAACAGCGGCGTCGCATAAGTCAGCAGCGCGAATACCGAGATGAGCGTATCTCGCCAGGTATTCAAACCGGTTGCCGCCAGCAGACCCAGAACGATGCCCACGCCGACCGCCAGAATGATTGTGCTGGTCATCAACAGCAGGGTCGGAACGAAACGATCAAGGACAAGGTCAAAAACCGGCATCTCATGCCGGAACGAATAGCCAAGGTCGAACGCCACGACATTTTTCAGATAGACCGCCAGCTGAACAGGCAGGGGTTGGTCCAGTCCGAATTTCTTGCGCAATTCGGCCATGTATTCAGGCGTTGCCGATCCGGCCTCGCCGGCCAGCACATCAACCGCATCCCCCTCTGCCATTTGCAGCAGGAAGAAATTGACGACCACGATTGCCAGAACGATGGGAATTGCCTGCAACAACCGTTTCAGGACGTACCGCAGACGTTTTGCCGTGTGATTCATTGTGGTGCCGACCGGTTATGGCCGGCACCCTCGGTCAAGGCTTCACTCATCAAACCAAACTTGGTCAAACGAACCATAGGCACCAAACCCGGAAGCGTCGTGCCCTTTGAGTTTGGAGTTGTACACGGTCAGGAATTTCATTTCGAAGAGGTTCACGACCGGCATGTCATTGGCCAGGATCTCCTGAATTTCCTTGTACATGGCACTCCGCGTTGTCGCGTCCGCCTCGCGTGCACCATCCGCCAGCAATTGATCCAGCTTCGGATTGCTATAGCGCGACGAGTTCACAAAATGTGTACCTTGGCGGATCTGATCGGTTCCATAATGACGGTGAACACCCAGCACCGGATCAGGCAACTGGTAGAAGTAGTTCACGTTCATGCGAAAATCGTAGTCCGCGTACACGCGCTTCAGCCAAGTTGGAACGTCTTCGTAGCGCAGTTCCAGCTGGATGCCGATATCGCCAAGCGCCTGCTTCATGTACTCGCCGGCCCGGCGCCAGTCTTCCCCATAGGGGATCAGGTCCAGGGTAGCCTTGGCCCGTACACCGTCCCCATCGGGGGTGATGCCCGCATCATCCAGAATCTTGTTGGCGGCGGCGACATCCGCAGTCGCCGGATAGTGCGGCATTCCTGGAGCATAAAGGCCCGTGGCCGCATAGCTGCTGGACAGGGCACTGGTCGCGGGCGTTCCATAACCGAACCAGATGTTGTCGATCAGAAACTGCCTGTCGATTGCCATGGAAATGGCCTGCCGGATCTCGGGCTTGTCAAAAGGCGGTCGCGTTGTGTCGAACTCGATCAGCGACATCGGGTTGATCATCGCATACCCGTCGGTCGTTACGCCGATGCTGTCAAGTTCGCGCAGACGCACCACATCGACATTCGGGATCGCGCCATATGCACCATAGTGGACTTCGCCATTCTCCATTGCCGCCGCGCGGGTCGAGGCATCCGGAATGAAACGCCCGACGATACGGTCAAGATAGGGCAGACCCTCTTTCCAATAGCCTTCATTCTTGTCGAGGCGGATATACTGGCCCTTTTTCCATTCGACGAATTTGAATGGTCCGGTTCCGACCGGGTTGTTGGCCAGGCTCGCGGCCTTCACGTCCTGCCCTTCAAGCAAATGCTTGGGCACTATCGGCGATTCATACGCGCCGAGTGAGCGCATCATGTAGGGCGCAGGGTTTGCCAGGTTGAAAACTGCGGTGTGTTCGTCAGGCGTGTCAATCGAGGTGACTTCCTTGAATGAATTCGGCCCACGGGGGTGTACTTTGCGAAGCACCTCCATCACGGTGAACTGAACATCAGCCGAGGTGAATGGCGCACCATCATGCCATGTCACGCCCTTGCGAAGGTTGAAAGTGACCGTCTTGCCATCCTCACTGACATCCCAGCTTTCGGCGAGCGACGGTATGGCTTTCAAATCCTTGTCATAGTCAAGCAATCCGTCATAGATCTTCGGCGCGACGAGCCCGATCGGTCCCGATGTCGAAATGTAGGACGCCAACGAAGGGGGCTCCGGCTGAACAAGCATCACAAGCGTGCCGCCCGCCTGTTGCGCCTGGGCCGCCAGACCGCTCAAAACAATTGAAGCAGCGGCAACCGCGCCGCCGAACCAAACACTCATCTTCATGTTACTCTCCCTGTTTTTATAGATTTTTTGGATATTCACAGCCTGAACTTGCCTGAACTTCCGAAACCAAACAAGCCCTTTGCCCTGAACTTACAACCTTTGTATCGGCTGCGCAGTCTTTGCCCTGTCGCGCTCTGTTGGCCTTGGCCGGGGCAACACTGCGGTCTACGTCAGGACGGACCCGGCAGACATCCCGAATGCGAGAGCGCGAGGGTCAAAACATTTCACAGCGCAACCTTCACCCCTGTTCTGCTGCCTGAGCCTTTTGATGCCATGCGCGAACGGGGTGTTTCTGACCCTGCGAACGCCTGCGTTTTACCCCGTTCGCATCGGCAGAACAGGGTATCGGACCGGCCTGACTGGCCGCAGAGAGCCCGGATGGCCCCAGCTATCCGACACCGCATCATGCGCTGTCCATGATGGCAAAGGTCAGGGAAACCGGCCGAACCGAAAACCCCGCGCCGCGGCCCTCACCTCGGCGACCATGATGCAAGCGCCCGCAAGGCAGCGGACGAACCGCCGCCCGCTTGCACGCGACGCAGCAATATCTTGCCCCCATGTCCGCCGCCTCGCCTCAGTTGCTCAGCGCGTCGTTGAATTGTTCCCTAAGGGTACGTTTCAGCACTTTTCCGGTCGCATTCAGGGGAAGTTCATCGACGAAAACCACCTTGTCCGGAATCTGCCATTTGGCGATCTTGCCGTCAAAGAAGGCGAGCAACTCATCTTCGGTCGGCGCCTCGCCTTCTGCGGCGACAGCAACCAGCAAGGGACGTTCGTCCCATTTCAGATGTTTGACACCAATCACCGCGGCATTGGCCAGTTTGGGATGGGCGATGGCGATGTTTTCCAGTTCGACAGAGCTGATCCATTCACCGCCGGACTTGATGATGTCCTTGGACCGGTCGCGGATCGTCATGACACCGTCCGCATCGATCGATGCGACGTCACCGGTTGCAAACCAGCCATCCCTGAGGATCTTCTGGTCGTCCATGCGGAAGTAGCTGTCGATGATCCAGTGGCCCTTTACCAACAGATCGCCCTGGGCCTTGCCGTCATTGGGCAACGTCTTGCCGTCGTCGTCCACGATTTTCAGTTCGACGCCAAATGGCGGGCGACCCTGGCTTTCCCGCAGCTTGTGCTGCTGTTCCAGCGGGAGTTTCCCATGCTTGGCGAGCGGAATGTTCACCGAGCCCAGTGGGCTCATTTCCGACATGCCCCAGGCGTGAACGGTGTCGACGCCAAAATCCTCGCGGAACTGTTTCATCATCGACGGCGGACAGGCCGATCCTCCGACAACGGTGCGTTTCAGGCTGTCCAGCGTGCTGCCCATCCCCTTGGCATGCGCCAGCAGACCCAGCCAGATGGTTGGGACACCAAGCGCCAGCGTCACCTTGTGCCCATCTATCAGTTTGACAAGACTCTCGCCGTCAAGACCGGGGCCCGGCATCACCAGACAGCTTCCGGCCATGGCCGCGCAATAGGGCACGCCCCACGCGTTGACGTGGAACATCGGAACCACCGGCAAAACAACATCCATGGCGGTCAGACCGAGCGTGTCGGCCAGATTGGCGGCAAATGTATGCAGCAAAGTGGACCGGTGCGAATACAGAACGCCCTTTGGGTTGCCCGTCGTGCCCGATGTGTAACACAGGCTCGATGCCGTGTTTTCCTCAAGTTGCGGCCATTCGAACCCGTCATCCCCCGTTTCCAGCAATTCGTCATAAAACATCAACCCCGGCACCTGTTCGGCCATGGCTTCGTCGCGGGGACCCATCAGAACGACATGCTTGAGGTCGGGAAGATGATCGCGCAGCTTTGCCGCTATTGGGAGGAACGTTGCATCCAGAAACAGAACCTGATCGTTCGCATGGTTGATAATATAGACCAACTGTTCCGGAAACAGGCGGGGATTGATTGTGTGACAGACAAAACCCGCCCCCGACACACCAAAATAGATCTCCAGATGACGCCGGTTGTTCCAGGCGATCGTCCCGCAACGCGCCTGCGGATCAAGCCCCAGTTTCGTCAGCGCCGATCCGAGCCGCCGGGCGTTCCGCGCGACTTCGGACCAGTTCGTCCGGACCACCTCACCCGATGTCTCGACCGAAATGATCCCTGTTTCGCCATGATACTGGGCGGCATGATCGACGAGCGAAGAAATCAGCAGAGGTGCAGTCATCATCTGGCCCAGCATGGCAGGCTCCTTGTCTTAACCCGGCCGATTGCGATGCCGGCGCTTGTGAATGTCACGAGATTTGCCTTGCCCCCTGCCTTATCCATTGCAGGTGAACGCAAGACGGTCTCCTCCCGTGCTCAGCCTGCCAATGAATTGTTCGCTTGGCAATATCGGGGTTGCCGATGCCAATGTGACTGGATAGCCAGTTGTCCATGACACTGCGCTATCATGTACCGCTTGAGCCAGATGAACAGATCGCCCATGGCGTTGCGGTCCCGCAAACGCTCGCAATGGCCGACAAGGTTCGCTATGCCGAGTTGGATATCCTGCAGCATGTAAACAACAAATCCTACATGGGGTGGTTTGAAACGCTTCGTGTGGCCCATTTCGAACGCTTCTGTGCGCCACATTACAACGACGGCGAAAGCCCCCGCATCGTTCTGCGAAATGCCGACATGCATTTCGTCCGGGAAATGGTAATGGGCGAAGACTATATCGCCACAGCGCGCGTATCGGCGTTTCGAAACACGTCCTACACGATAGAACAACAACTCTGGTCCGGTGACCTGCGCGCGACGCTGACCGGTGTGATGGTGACCTTGCTGCCCGACAACACAGGACGCTGCCCACTTCCGCTGAGCCTGAAAGAGCAATTCGCCCGCGACGAAGGCGCAGCGCCGATGGGCTGAAGACCACTTCGCAGGGCGGAAGGTCGTGGGCTCTGTAATCCACAACCGGCCCTTGCTTTTCCCGGGCTCTCTTTTTTGTCGCTCCATGTTGTGAGATGGTTGCGGAGAACTCCGGAAAGGCGATTGCAAATGGCCAAGCCGACTCTGCGAAAACTGGTATTCGACAAGCTAGAGCAATCCAGCAAGACCGACAGGCTGGGCCGGATGATCGACCTTTTCCTGATCGCCCTGATTGCGATCAATGTGATTGCGGTGGTTTTGGAAACTGTCGACAGCATTCACGCAGAATACCACGTGCTGTTCGCAAACATCGAAATCATTTCCGTGGCGATTTTCAGCATCGAATACTTGATCCGGCTGTGGACCTGCGTTGAAAACGAAGAATTCAGCTCGGCGCGATATCCCCGGTTGAAGTATATGCTTTCCCCGGTTGCCCTTATAGATCTGGTTGCGATCCTGCCATTCTATCTGACGTTCCTGCTGACAATCGATCTTCGGTTCCTTCGGGTTCTGCGTCTTCTGCGGATTTTCAAACTCACCCGTTACTCTTCCGCCATGACCATGCTGCTCGATGTTTTCCGCGAGGAGTCCAACGCTTTCTTTTCCGGCTTTTTCATCCTTCTGATGCTGCTGATCCTTGCGGCCAGCGGAGCGTATCTCGCCGAGCACGAAGTTCAACCTGAGAAATTCGGCTCTATCCCGCATGCCATGTGGTGGGCGATGGCGACCCTGACGACGGTGGGCTATGGCGACGTGACACCGGTGACGCCGATCGGGCAGGTGTTCGGTTCTCTCGTCGCGGTGGTCGGTATCGGCATGGCCGCGCTGCCTGCAGGTATTCTGGCCAGCGGTCTTACCGAACAGCTTCAACGCCGCCGAAACGAGATGAAAGCTCAGCTTCGGATCGCTCTGGAGGATGGGGTAATCGACGCCGACGAAGAAGAAGAACTCGAAGAAATTCGAAAAACCCTCGGCCTGAGCAAGCGTGCCGTGTACGAGGTTCGTCGCGAGGTCAAGCGGCACCGGGATGGGCGTGGGCTTTATAGCTGCCCGAAATGCGGTGCTGAAATGAACCTTCATTGATCGCAAAAGGGCCGCATCCGGCGCGTCACTCAATCGTTTGTCTGTAGACGTGTCACGCGACGGACTTTTCGTAGATCTCATTTGGACGGGCCACCGCGTCCCTGTCGAGCGCGAGGCCAGATCTGTGTAGTCGTCCTTGCCAACTTTGATTTGGATGATGTCATCCCCAATCGCAAAACAGGCGCGCCTCGGCGGCAATTTCCTGGGGTGTTTCACCTTGTGGGGAAACCAGAATATCCGATTGCATCATGCACCGCGACGCCCGGCACCTCATGCACGGTGCGCCCCGTCGCCTTGCCCATGATGTCCCAAAGCGCCATTTCGACCACGGCGAGAACCTGCCCGGCAAGAAAGGTCTTCGCCGATCAGAAACCGGGACGTTTGGGCGACAAAGGCCCGTGCACCCGAGGCGGTCGGGGACCCGATACACTCTCCGGTCCCCGTGATCCCCGCATCCGTATCGATCTCGACCAGAATGACACGGGCACCGTCAATGATGCCTTGCGCCCAGAAGTATGGCTTTCTTGTAGGGCACCAGAAGCGGTGTCGATCAGCCGAAGATCGCCTTGAACCGGTCGATACACAGGCGAAAACCATCCTCGAACTTCCCGTTTCCGGGATGATAGACGCTTTCAAAACTGATCACGCCATCATAGCCATCGGCGCGCAACGCATCGGCCATCGGTTGGAACTGGCCGGCAAGTTGACCCTCTCCCATACGCCGGACTTCAAGCGTTGCGCGAGGCGTGTCGACTTTCACGTCCTTGATGTGAATATGGCCAAGGTAACCATCCCTGACCTCGTCATACCCGTCAGGAAAAGCGCGTTCGTGGCACCAGCAGTTGTTGGCCGGGTCCCACAATACCTTGAGCACATCCTTGGCATCCAGATCGTCGATCAGCTTGCGGCCGGTGTAGTTGGAATTGACCATGGTGCCGTTTCCGGTTTCGACGACCAGCGTCACGCCGGCATCCCGCGCCACGTCGCAGGCCGGGGCGATCAACGGCAACATCGCATCCCATGCACCATGCGCAACATTCCACTTCTCTGCGCCGTTCAGCCCCCAAAGGATCTGTTCTTTCTTTGGAGTCATGATACGCACCAGCGGGCTTCCCACCACATGCGCCATGTCGATCACCCGTTTCAGTGCATCCATGTGCGTGGTGTGCAGCGCATCGCCCGGCTTGTTGGCCCCCGTCATACCGGCAAAGACATGACGGCTGAGGCAGGACACTGGCTTGCCGCGATCGCGTAGAAGGGTGTCGATTTCCCGGATTTCTTCCGCCGAGTGATCGCCGACCTCGGTTTCGCCAACGAATTGCAGCTCGGCATGATCGAGGCCGAATTCGTCCATCACGTCGACCGTGTGTCTCAGGTCGCGACTGATACCGTCGCAAATGACGCCCAGTTTCATTTCGCGGCCTCCCGGTGCAGCTCGGCCCCGACGATATCTTCGATGACGCGCGTACAGACCCAGTTGTCCCCGTTGGGGTACTTTGTCCGGCCGGCGTGAAAGATCTGCATGGCAGAGGCGGCGGTATGCAGTGGAACGCCCAGTTCCTCGCCAAGGTTCATCGAGATTGTCAAATCCTTGTGCATCGTGTTGATATGACTGCCAGTACCCTCGAATTGGCGGTCGATGATCTTCTCCAGCGCGTTATTGACGATGCCGCAGCCCGCCGATGAGGTTGAGAACACGTCAAGGATCACCTGCCCCGAGACTCCGGCCTTGGCTGCCAGGGCCGCTGCCTCGAAAGTGGCGGAAAACTGGGCACCAATCAGGGATTGCAGGCAGGCTTTTACGGTTTGACCATCGCCAGGTTGGCTACCGACACGATGGATGTTGGCCGAAACGGCCTGCATCACATCGGCGAATTGGTCGAGAACCGCGTCCGGCGCCGCCGCCATCATTGTCAACGTGCCGCCCTGTGCGCCGGGAAAGCCACCGGATACCGGCGTGTCGATCAGATGAATGCCGCAACCCTCCATTGCCGCACCGATCTCTCTTGCCTCGCGTGGCTTTATCGTCGCGGACAGGATAACGGCCCCGCCTTTGGGCATGTTGGAAATCAGCCCGTCTTCACCCAGAATGACCGTTTTGGCCTGATCACCGTTCATCACCATCACAAATACGGCGTCTGCATTCGCACCAACCGCCGCAACGCTGGCCGCGGGTTTTCCACCCATATCCGCGAACGCCTTCATCCGGTCCGGGCTGAGGTCCAGCCCGGTTGTTTCGAATCCGTTTTTGATCAGGTTCAGGGCAAGACCGCTGCCCATGTCCCCCAAACCCACGACACCTGCACGTTTCATGTTCATATCCCAATGTCTTCCGGCAAAACCGGGTGTTGCAAATGGCGCATCGCGCCGGTTGATCGCGAAGTTTCAAGCACCATTGGTGCCGGGCGGGTCCGGAAGACACCTCGCTGCCCAATGACCACTCCCGGTCCATGCGCCCGCAAAAAAACACGGGCCTCTCGGGAGGTGTCACACCGATGTTAGTGGATGTTTGACAACCGGTCTATCTCACATAATCCGAGCCGAACACACACCGCGAAGACCGTCTTGCAAGGAAATCTGCGCGTCATTCCCCTGGACCGTTTCAGACACCTCGAATGCACTTGGTCGAACCCGAGTGAATTGGGAAAACGCGCCGGCATTCCACGTCTACGCCTGAGACATCAAGGCCAATCCAACTGCAATCAGCATGGATGCCGCCATTGCCATGTTGATGAACCGTTGCGTTGAAGGGCGCAAATCCAACCGCCGCAAGCTGACGCCGAGCCCAAGCCAGACAAGATGGACCGGAATCCAGATCGCGTTCATGATCAGCACTTTCAGCGCCGTTTCCATCGCCAGATTGCCCGGCATCAGCACGAAACCCGAGAACAGTGTTGTGCCCACCACGTAAGCCTTTGGATTGATAATCTGCAATGTCAGGCCGTTCCAGAGCCCAAGCGGCCGGGTCGCCTCGTGAAAGCCGACCCGCGCTCCGGCGCTGGCGATGCGAAATGCCAGCCATAGCAGGTAGCTTACCGAAGCCAGGAGCAACGCGGTCCGCAGCCACGGGACGGCGAAAACAACAGCGGCCATTCCGGATATCACCATCCCGGATACCAGGTTGTTTCCCGCCCACAAGCCCGCCACGTAAGCCAGCCCGGCGCGATAGCCAAAGGCGGCTCCAACACCGGCCGTGGACAAAACGCCGGGTCCGGGCGTGATGATCAGAAACAACACAGCGGCCGCGAACTCCCACATCATCTGATCTCGAATTCTGCGAGGGCGTGCCAGTCGAAATCCACCCCGATACCCGGAACATCCGGAGCCACGGCGCATTGTTCCCTGATGACAAGCGGTCTGTCCGTGTACCGATCGATGGGAAAGCTGTGCACTTCGAGCCAACCGGCGTTGGTCTGGGCCGAAACCAGAGACACGTGCAGTTCCTGCATCCCGTGACTGCAGACCGGAATATTCGCCTGGCGCGCCAGATCCGCGACCTGCAACCAGCCTGTGACGCCACCGCAATTGGATGCATCCGGCTGGATGAAACCAAGGTTTGACTGCGCCAGGGCAAACTCGAACTCATGTATCGTGTGCAGGTTTTCACCCTGTGCCACGGCCATGCCCGTCGCCGCCGTGATTTCAGCATACCCGGCGTAATCATCGGGAATGATCGGTTCTTCAAACCAAAGAATATTCTGGTCTTTGACAGCTTTCGCCAGGGAAATTGCCCGCGGTACGGTCATGGAGAAATTGGCATCGATCATGAAAGCCGCCTCGGGTCCGATCTGCCGCCGAACAGCGCGGATCCGGTCGATATCCTCTGCCTCGGCGGGCTGGCCGACCTTGATCTTGACCGCGTTCAGCCCCTGATCGATGTATCCCTGCACATGATCCAACAGCTTGGCGAGCGGATAGCCAAGATCGATACCGCCGCCATATGCGTTGCAGGTCTTCCCAGCTCCGCCCGCCAGCTTCCACAGCGGAAGGCCCACGGATTTACAGCGCAGATCCCACAGCGCGATGTCGACGGCAGAAATGGCAAAACTAACGATTCCGCCGCGCCCGACATAGTGCATGTGCCACTGCATGGCTTCGTTCAGCGCTTCGACGCCGGCAGGGTCCTGACCGATCAGGAACGGCGCCAAATCGTGGTTGATCATCGCCACCATCGCATGGCCGCCGCGCCCGCCATTGTAGGTATAGCCGGTTCCGCTCTGCCCATCCTCAAGTGTGATAGTGGCCGTGATCAGTTGAAAATGGCTGTGACTGCCGTGCTTGGCGTCAACCAGAACCTCGTCCAGCGGTATGTTGAACAACCGTGCTGTGACGCCGGCAATGCGTGTCATGGCCCTACATGTCCGCGCATTCCGGAACCGGAGACAAAACGGTTCCATCGCCAAGATGCTGCAACAGGTTGTCCACTGTCAGATTGCCCATCGCGGTACGGGTTTCTTTCGTGGCGCTGCCGACATGCGGCAACAGAACCACGTTCGAGAGGTCGCGCAAAGCTTGCGGCACGTGTGGTTCCCGCTCGAATACGTCAAGCCCCGCCCAGCCGAGCCGCCCACTTTGCAACGCCCTGATCAGTTCCTCTTCGTCCACGACCGACCCTCGGCTGACATTGATCAGTGTGCCTTGTGGTCCAAGCGCATCCAGCACCTCTGCATTGACAAGCTTTTCGGTCGCCGGCCCGCCGGGAGTGATGCAGATCAGAATATCCGAGTCCCGCGCCATCGCGGTCAGGTCGGCGTAGTAGGTATAGGGGACATCCTTCTTGCTGCGCGTGTGATACAGAATGACCGGGTTCCAGGGTGCCAGTTTATCAGCGATGCACTGCCCAATGCGACCGAGCCCCAGGATCCCGATTGTCTGGTTATCCGCAGACCGGGTCAGCGGTGCATTGCCCTTGGCCTCCCAGGCTCCGGATCGGACATGTGCATCGTCACGCAGCAATTCCCGGTAACAGGCCAGTATGAGCAGCACCGCGGTGGTCGCCACCTCGGCATTCAGCACGTTCGGCGTATGCGTCACGACGATCCCGCGTTCGCGGGACTTGATCGTGTCGATGGCATCATACCCTACGCCGTAACAGCTTATCATCTGCAAGTTTGGCAAGGCATCCATGATCTCGGGCTTGACGCCGTCATGTCCGTTGGTTGCGACATGGGTGATCCTGTCGCCGTTCTTGGCCAACCACGCCATGTCGAGCCCGGACCAGTCATGGACGGTGAATGCCGTTTTCATCCTCTCAATCATCGGCTCCGTCGCCGGCCCAATCAGAAGCAGGTCAGGCATCCGATTTCACGGTTTGGCGCTGACGGCCCAACCCCTCGATTTCGAGTTCCATGACATCGCCCTCTTTCAGGTACAGCGGCTCGGGCTTCATGCCCATTCCGACACCCGGGGGCGTTCCCGTTGAAATCACATCACCCGGATGAAGAGTGAACAACCCGGACAGGTGTTCAATGATTTCAGCCACGGTAAATATCATCGTGCTTGTATTGCCGGTCTGCATCCGCTTGCCGTTCACATCAAGATGCATGGACAGGTTCTGCACGTCGGCAATTTCGTCCCTTGTCACCAACCAGGGGCCGGTCGGGCCAAATGTGTCGCAGGATTTACCCTTGGTCCAGGTGCCGCTCAGATTGTTCTGAAAATCCCGCTCGGACACATCATTGACAATGCAATAGCCCGCCACGTAATCCAGCGCCTCATCCTTGCTGACGTATTTGGCCGCCTTCCCAATCACCACGCCCAGTTCCACCTCCCAGTCGGTCTTGGTCGAACCGCGCGGCATCATCACCGCGTCATCGGGCCCGACCACGGCCGAGTTTGCCTTCATGAACAGCACCGGGTGGTCGGGGAACGGATTGCCGGTTTCAATCGCATGATCCTTGTAGTTCAGACCGATGCACATGAATTTTCCGATCTCGCCCACACATGGCCCTATACGTGGGTTACCATCGACGACCGGCAGGCTGGCCGGGTCGATGGCGCGCAGGCGGTCCAGAGTAGCGTTGTCAAGAGTGGCCCCGGTGATGTCATCCACGTGCCCGGACAGATCCCGCAAAACGTCACCATCCATGAGTCCGGGTTTTTCGGCACCGGGTGCCCCGTAACGTACAAGTTTCATTTCAATATCCTTTAGTGATTGTCTCTCGGCATCGACTTGCGCGCGATGTCTCTGAACCCGTCGGCCCCTTCCAGGGTCATGCCCTGATCAAAGCGACCGACCTTTTCCCGGAAGATCGCCTGCCAGGGCGATTGATCTGCAGGAATGTCATACCCCCCGGCCGCAACCAACGCGCGGGCACGCTCGGCAAGGTCCTCCAGAGGGACCAACATATCCACGGTACATTTCGCCAAATCGATACGAACCTGGTCACCGGTTTTGAGAAGCGCCAGCCCACCGCCATCCGCCGCCTCGGGCGAAGCATTCAGGATCGACGGGCTTCCCGACGTGCCCGATTGCCGCCCATCGCCCACGCAAGGCAGCGCCTCGACGCCTTTTTTCAACAGATACGCAGGAGGGCGCATGTTCACGACCTCCGCGCCGCCCGGATACCCCTTGGGTCCGGCTCCGCGCATGAAAAGTATGCAGTTTTCATCGATGTTTTCCGCCGGATCGTCGATCCGGTTGTGGAAATCCTCCGGCCCGTCGAAAACAATCGCACGGCCTTCGAACGCGTTCGGGTCGTTTGGATTGGACAGATAGGTTTTGCGGAACGCCGGGCTTATCACACTTGTTTTCATGATCGCGCTGTCAAACAGGTTTCCCGTCAGGTTGATGAACCCGGCCTGCGCGACCAGCGGATCGGAAACCGACCTGATCACATCGTTGTTTTCCGAACGGCGCGCGCCGCAATTGTCGCCCATACTGTGCCCATTTACCGTGAGCGCATCGGGATGTGGCAGCTTGCCCGCCCTGATCAACTCGCCGACAACGGCAGGCACGCCACCAGCGCGCTGATAGTCTTCGCCCAGGTATTTGCCGGCAGGCTGCAAATTGACCAGCAGCGGTACGTCATGACCGATTTCCTGCCAGTCGTTGTTGTCCAGAGGAACACCCAGATGCCGCGCGATGCCGTTCAGGTGGAGCGGCGCGTTCGTCGAACCACCAATTGCAGAGTTGACGACGATCGCATTCTCGAACGCCTCACGTGTCATGATGTCGGACGGACGCAAATCCTCCCACACCATCTCGACGATACGCCGCCCGGTTTCATAACTGATCTGTCCGCGTTCGCGATACGGCGCCGGTATCGCCGCTGATCCTGGCAGCTGCATGCCCAACGCCTCAGCCAGGCTGTTCATCGTGGTCGCCGTGCCCATGGTATTGCAATACCCGACAGAAGGCGCCGAGGACGCCACAAGCTCCATGAAACCGGCATCATCAATTTCGCCGGCCGCCAGCATCTCGCGCGCCTTCCAGACGATCGTTCCCGATCCGGTGCGCTCGCCCCGAAACCATCCGTTGAGCATCGGCCCCACCGACAACGCGATGGCCGGAATATTCACCGTTGCCGCCGCCATCAACAGCGCCGGCGTGGTCTTGTCACAGCCGATATTCAGGACAACCCCGTCCAAAGGATAGCCAAACAGCGACTCGACCAGCGACAGATAGGCAAGGTTGCGGTCCAGCATCGCCGTCGGGCGTTTCCCGGTTTCCTGGATCGGATGCACCGGCACCTCGATGCAGGTACCCCCTGCCGAGATTATTCCGTCGCGCACCCTTTTGGTCAGTTCAAGGTGGTGTCGATTACAGGGCGAAAGATCACTGCCGGTCTGTGCGATCGCGATGATCGGCTTGCCCGATTGCAGTTCTTCTCTTGTCAGGCCGTAATTCAGGTAGCGCTCCAGATACAGCGCTGTCATCTCCGGATTATCCGGATTCATGAACCATTTGCGCGATCTCAGATTTTCAATTCCGATCTTCCTGTTCATTGTCCCGACCAGCCTCCGTCGATGATGTGGGGATGGCCGGTGGTAAACCCGCTGTCATCACTGGCAAGATAAACCACCAGCGCGGCGATCTCTTCAGCGGTTGCAACCCGTCCCATCGGCTGGCGCGCCACGAACTGCTTCATCGCTTTGTCGTAACTGCCCAACTCTTCGCCCAGAGCCTTGACACGTTCGTGCCAACTTGGGCTTTCTACGGTGCCGGGGCAGATACAATTGCAGCGTATGCCTTGCGTGATGTAGTCAACCGCCACTGATTTTGTCAGGCCGATCACCGCCGCCTTGGTGGTTCCATAGATGAACCTGTTGGGTGCCCCGATGATCGACGAGCACGCCGAGGACATGTTGATGATCGATCCGCCGCCGCGTTCGATCATCCCCGGCAAAGCCGCCTGGATCGTGCGCATCATCGAACGCACGTTCAAGTCGAATGCAAACTCCCATTCCTCGCCCGTCGCATCCAGCGCGGACCCGTGATGAACAAAGCCTGCGCAATTGAACAAAACGTCTGGCCGGGCGCGCGCCACACCGGCTTTCACACTTTCATCGCTGCGCACATCAAGTTCGAAAATTTCGATATTTTCGTGATTCGCATCCCGAATCGAGGATAGAGAACCCATGTTGACGTCGGTCGCGAAGACATGGGCGCCTTCGGCGGCCAGTGCCAGTGCACTCGCGCGACCTATCCCCTGCCCCGCGGCTGAAACAAGCGCTCGTTTTCCCTTAAGCCTTTGGGATGGCATGATTAAATCTCCCCGATACTGCAGTCTGTTCCATCATGCCTTTGCCGATTGTCACACCGGCTTGGCGACAGGCGGAAATTCAAAATTGTCGAAATAAGCCCCCAATGGGCTGGTTCACCCCGTTGTTTGCGTTAGCGTATGACAGGAATTTCGCTTTGACCACTGCTTTGGCTTTCAACCACAAAAAGGATTGGCCCGCATGAACAGCAGACACAGGATCACCGTGATCGGAACCGGGCTGATGGGCGCACCGATGGCCCGGAACCTGCTCCGGGCAGGACACGAGGTAACCGTCTGGAACCGATCGTCCCACCGGGCCCAAGCGCTTGTTGCGGATGGCGCCCGACTGGCAGAAACCCCGGCAGCCGCCGTTGCCGGGGCCCAGTTCGTCATCACCATGCTGTCCGACGGGTTCGCAACCGCGGAACTGATCGGGTTGGCTGACCTTCAGGCGGCTCTGGCGCCCGGCATGGTCTGGCTCGACATGTCCAGCGCCAAACCCGAGCACGCCCGCGCCCAGTCGGCCCAGTTGGCCCAACTCGGTGTTGATCATCTGGACGCACCGGTTTCCGGCGGAACAAAAGGGGCCGAGGCGGGGACTCTTGCGATCATGGTTGGCGGAGATGCCAAGGTGTTCGACGCCGCCACAGACATCTTCACCGCGATGGGCCGCCCGGTCCATGTGGGCCCGTCCGGGTCGGGACAGCTTGCAAAGCTGGCAAACCAGACAATTGTCGCCGTCACCATCGCCGCCGTCGCCGAGGCCATGTTGCTGATTGAACAGGGCGGTGCGAACCCGGCAGCCGTGCGTGACGCTCTCAAGGGGGGGTTTGCCGACAGCACGATACTGCAGCAGCACGGGAAGCGTATGACCGAAGGCGATTTCGTTCCCGGCGGATTGTCGAAGTTCCAGCTCAAGGATCTGGAAAACTCCCTGGCCGAAGCCAAAAGCCTGGGTCTGGAACTTCCGGCCACCCGCGCCGTACGCGACAGGTATGAACACCTTGTTGAGAACATGGACGGTGCCGACCTGGATCATTCCGGTCTGTATCTGGAACTCAAGGCGCGTAACGGGCTTTTGCAATGACCCGCGTTCTGATCCTGGGCGGCGGCGGCATGGTCGGTCAGAAACTGGCCGCCGAGATTTTGGCCACCGGCTTGGGGGAAGACCCTGCTCCCGAGCTGACCTTGTTTGACACGGCCTTTCCGGCGAGCGGCGGCGTTGGCGGGACTTGCATCGCAGGCGACATCGCCAATCCCGAAACAGTCGGGGCGCTGATCAAAGCCCGGCCTGACGTTATCTTCCATCTTGCCGCGATCGTATCAGGAGAAGCCGAACAGAACTTCGACAAGGGGTGGCAGATCAACATGACACCCATGTGGACACTGCTCGAAGCATTGCGGGCCGAGCGCGAGACCTCGGGCGGCGTTTACCTGCCGCGATTGGTCTTCACCTCTTCCATCGCGGTGTTCGGCGGCCCCTATCCCGAGAAGATCGACGATGATTTCCTGTCGGCCCCACGCACCAGCTATGGTGCGCAGAAAGCCACGTGCGAGCTGATGTTGTCCGACTTCACCCGCAAGGGGTATGTCGATGGCATTTCGCTGCGCCTGCCGACAATCTGCGTCCGCCCGGGCAAACCGAACGCGGCGGCTTCAGGGTTCTTTTCCGGCATCATCCGGGAACCTCTGAACGGTGTTGAGGCAATTCTGCCCGTTCCCGATACGGTGCGGCACTGGCACGCATCCCCGCGGGCGGCAGTTGGGTTCCTGAAGCACGCTGCCGGTCTGGATGCGTCCCGACTGGAAGGGCGCACAGCCCTGAACATGCCGGGCGTCAGTTGCACGATTGCCGAGCAGATCGAGGCCCTGAGACAATTCGCCGGAAACGATGTCACTGCGCTGATCCGTCACCAACCCGATCCGCAGATCATGGCCATCGTCGAAGGCTGGCCGAGAGATTTCACCCCAACGCGCGCACTTGGTCTTGGGTTCAGCGCCGAAAGCAGCTTTGACGAGATCATCAGGATCTATGCGCAGGATGACATGCCGGCGAACACCAGTTAACCGACCGTTTTCCGCTTCTGCGGCAAGGGGTGCTGGAGATTTCGCGCAAGATGATCGTGGATGCTTTGCCGCACCAAATCTTCATTTCCATCCAGTGCCGCATCAACGATTGCCTGATGCTGCGAGATGTTCTCCGGCACGAAACTGAAATTGCGATCCGTTATCACCAGTTGCTGGCGGAACTGCGCATAGACCAGAAGGTGGAGTTTCTTGAGCGTGTCCGAACCGCAGGCCGAAATCAATGCCTCGTGGAATTCCTGTTCCGCGCGGATCCACAGATCGATCAAGGTCTCGTCTTTCGCGTTGGCGCGGATGCGAGTCTCGATATGGCTGAGTTTGTGGTGCGCCGCAGACAACCTGGCTTCCCACGCGACCCCGCCGAGGCGAATTGAAAGGCATGTGCCCTCACCCTCCAACAGGATTCGCATTTGGGTGATTTCATGCTGTTTCTGTCGCGAAAGTTCGGGTACCCGGAATCCTCGCTGTTCGCGAAATTCGGCCAATCCTTCGGTGGATAACCTGAAAAGCACCTCTCGCACAGTACTGGCTGAACAATCGTAATCGGCTCTGATCTGCTCGGCACGCAGCTTTTCCCCGTGCGGAAATTCACCGGACACAAGACGGTGATGAAGATCGGCATAGATGTCGGAGTTCGGCCCCATGGATCCGCCTCAAATCTTACTGGTTCACCCAGAGCATAGCACCAAAATTTCGATATTAAATAAAAATAACGAAATTATCAAAAATTTACAGAACTTTCTTGATGAATGTACCGATGCGTCTTAACGTCACTCCAGCGTCGAAACGAAAACGCCCGAACGGGATAGAGAGTCCTGCGCTACCAACATCTGGGAGGAAAAAAATGAAAATGATCAAGAAAGCAGCAAGTATTGCTGCCATTGCCGCTCTGGCGGCCTCAACCGCTCTGACCGCTTCGGCAGAGACCACGAAACTGCGTATCCAGACCCACTTCTCGCCGGAGCAGCTGTCCGGCGAACTGGCGGCCCAGTATGTCGACAACATCCAGACAATGTCGGGTGGCGAAATCGAAGTTGAAATGTTCTACAGTTCATCAGTCGTGAAATCGGTTGAAACCTTCGATGCCGCGGCCACAGGAATTCTGGACTGCGACATGACAGGCGGCGGTTACCAGACCGGCAAGAACCCTGCATTCCAGTTCGTGGGCGACATCATGGGCGGCTATGACACCCCATATCAGCAGCTGAGCTGGCTGTACTATGGCGGCGGTCTCGAGGCGGCGCAGGCGCTGTACAACAAATATGACATGCAGCTGATCGGCTGGTGGGTGCCCGGACAGGAATCTCTCAGCTCGACAAAGCCAATTCGTGGCGTTGCCGATCTGAAAGACTGGAAATTCCGCTCTCCCCCGGGGATGGAAACCAAGATCTTCGAAAAACTGGGCGCCAAGCCGATCGTGATGGATTTCACCGAGATCTTTACCGCGCTGGAAACCG
>CAYGNE010000027.1:0-28339 GCA_964351155.1 uncultured Rhodobacterales bacterium
GGAAACGGATCTGGCTCCAGATGTAAACCGGCAGGGTTGGCTGGTTGCCGGACAGAAAGAACGCGAGAACGAATTCGTCAAAACTGACGGTGAAGGTCACGAGAACGCTGGCGACAATCCCGGGTGCGACAACAGGCAGCGTCACGCGGCGGAAGGTTTCCAAGACTCCTGCGCCAAGGTCATAAGATGCCTCCTCCAGCGAGGCATCGAAGTCGTCAAATGCGGATTTGAGGATCGACACCGCGAAGGGAAGCGCCAGGAACGTATGACCAAGTGTCACCGTCAGAAGCGATGGCCGAAGACCCATGAAAAGGAACAGGACCAGCATCGATGAGGCCACGATGATACCGGGGATGACCAGCGGCAGCATCACGAGCCCTTCGGCGGCGCGCTGCCCGCGAAATCGGTAGCGGACAAAGGCGCGGGCGGCGAAAAGGCCCAGCGAAGTTGACAGGATCGCGGTCACCACGCCAACCCCCAGCGAGTTCCACAGGGCCTGGATCAACGTGTCTTCTGTGGCAAGGTTGCGATACCATTGGAGCGTCCAACCCTTGATCGGGAAAGCCACGATGGTTCCGCTGTTGAAGGAGAACAGCGGCAGGAACAGAACCGGCAGATAGAGGAACGCCAGGTACACAAAGGCATAACCGACGAGGGTCGAGGGGCGCTTCATCTGATCCGTCTTCCCGCAAATGTGCCGCCGATGACAAAGACGGTCGCGACAAGCCCCACAGACAGCATCGCCATCAGCGACAGCGTTGCCCCGAGCGGCCAGTTGTTGGCCGCACCGAATTGAACCTGGATGAGGTTGGCGATCATCTTGCCATCAGAGCCGCCAACAAGCGCCGGGGTCACGTAATCGCCCACGGTCGGGATAAAGATGATCAGGCAGGCGGCGATGATCCCGGGGATGGTCAATGGCAGCGTCACCCGCATGAACCGCTGAACGGGACTGTTGCCCAGATCGGTGGCGGCCTCGAGAAGGCTCGGGTCGATCTTTTGCAGGCTGACATAGATCGGCAGAATGGCGAAGGGTGCCCAGGCATGCGCCAGCGTCAGCACCACCGCAAACTCGTTGTAGAGCAGAAAGCTGAGCGGTTCCTCGACCAGACCGAGACCGAGAAGCGCCGAGTTCATCACCCCGTTGAAACCGAGGATCAGTTTCCACGCAAAGACCCGCAACAGGTAGCTGGACCAGAATGGAATGGTAATCAACAGAAGCCAGATGGTCTTTTTCCGGGCTTTCATCGCGATGAAATACGCGATGGGATAGGCCAGAGCGACCGTCACAAGCGTCACGGCCCCGGCAATCCAGATCGACCTGAAGATCAGATGGCGTACCAACGGGTCCGTGAACGCGTCGCGGTAGTTCTTGAGCGTCAACGTCCTGTCCAGTGTCACATAGCTCTGGGTCCAGAACGAATACGCGACCAGGATGACAAGCGGCACAATGACCAGAAACCCCACATAGATCGTGGCTGGCGCACTCAGGGAATACCCTCTTGCCGCTTCGCTTCGCAGATTGAACACCCAAGCTCTCCGCGCCCGAATCCCATTGATCGTACTTAATGGACGATCGTCCATTAAGTATTGCGCAGAGTCGTCCCATGTGTCAATCTTGGTGTGATCAGGCCGTGGATTAGTGGATCAATTGTATGGGGACAAAGGATAATTCCACAGTGGGCCGCACCGCGAAAAGGCTCGTCAAACGCGATCCCAAAGCCAGCCGACAGGCTCTGGTCGACGCGACTCTGGACACGATTGCCGATATCGGTCTGACCGAGACGACGGTAACCAACATCATCAGGCGGGCCGGGTTGTCGCGAGGGATGGTGCACCTGCATTTTGGCGGAAAGGACAATCTGCTGACCGAGGCAACCAGGTATTTCAGCGATCAGTACTATGCCCGGATGGACCGGTTGACAGAAATCGGGGACGCCGCCCCCGAGGTTCAGGTGATGGCGGTGGTGGCGGCCGACCTGTCCGAAGACCTGCTCAACCCGCGCAGCGCAAAGATCTGGCACGCCTTTCGCGGTGCGGCCAGTTCGCATCCCGGGATCGCCAAATACAGCAGCACGCAGGATGACCGACTTGTGGGCGTTATTCGCAGCGCCTTTGAGGACATTGCCAAAGCAGCCGGAATGCCCGGCGACACTGCGCAGGACGCCACCTATGGAACGCTGGCCCTGCTCGAGGGGATGTGGGTGCACTACCTGGTCGACACCGACAGCTTTTCGCGCGCCGATTCAAAACGCCTTGTGCGCCGCTTTCTTGCCGGCCTCTATCCCGACCATTTTTCCGACAGGTCACCCCATGCACAGGCCTTGACCGCGCTGGTCGACGGGACGTGATGTGAGAAACGGACACCCGAATCCGGCGCCCGGATGATTGCGCCGACCGGAGAATTTACCCGAACAGTGGTTTTCAGCGCGGTGCACCGCTGTTCAGCACATCCTTCAGATACGAAACGAAATGGTCTTTGGCGGTGTTGTTCTGTTCGGTTTTCCAGACGACAATCGTATCGAGCCGCTCGGAGACATCCGAAAGCGGAACGACTTTCAGCTTTGGAGCGAGCGTGTCCATCACTGTTTCCGTCAATACCGCGATACCGATCCCACATGCGACCAAGCGCTGGATATCGGATGTGGTCAGGCCCTCTTGCACCACGTTGGCCTCGAAACCGGCTTTTCGGTACAGCGGTGTCAGGTAGGAATAGAAATGTTCCCAGTGCTCTTTCGCACCTTGCACCATTGGCTCATCCGCAAGCTCTTCCAGTCTTAGACCTGACCGCGATGCAAACGGATGCCCGTCATGGACAACACAAACGAAACGTTCGCTCTGAATGCGGATGCTTTCGAAACCATCCCGCACGACCGAGCCGGTCGCAAAACCGAAATCAATCGTTCCCTCGTCCAGCAGGGTCAGTTGACGCGCTGTCACCGAGTGAGTCAGGAGCAGCGCAATGTCTGGCGTGGTGTCCTGAAAACCCTTGAGCAACTCCGGCGCCCGCCCATTCATGGCGTTGTCGGTATAGCCGACCCGAAGCGTCCCGATCTTGCCTTGATGAACACGTCGGGCGTCTTCGACGATTTGCGTGGTCTTTCCCAGAACCTCCCGGCAACCCTGCAGAAAGGACCGGCCCGCTTCCGACAGTTCCACTTTTCTGTTGTTGCGCTCCAACAGGGAAATGCCCAGCGACTGTTCCAGATTCTTGATCGTCCTGCTGAGGGCGGGCTGTGCAACGCCAAGTTTCCGCGCCGCCCGATGAAAGTGCAACTCTTCAGCGACCGCAACGAAACAACGAAAATGGCGCAGGTCGATTGTCATGATGCCCGAAATCTATCAAAAGTGACCATTTTGATATTATACTTGGATTTTTTGATGTGCAAAGCTCGTTCCAAACGACAACCATCAGGGAGAAAACCATGAAGCAATTGAATTTGAAGGCGGTTCTTGCGTCGGTCGCCATTGTTGGTGCGACAGCAACCTCGACACTGGCCGCTGACATCACGATGAACCTCGGTTTCGGCGCACCCGAGGAGTCGCTCTATGGCCGTTTCGGCAAGATTTTCGAGGCCAAGGCAGAGGAATACACAAATGGCGCCGTCGACGTAAAGCTGCGTTGCTGCAACCAGATCAGTTCCGAAGACGAAGCGTTCAAAGCCATGCAGCTTGGCACCGTGGACGGGTTCTTTATCACCTCAAACAACGTATCTCCGCACTGGCCGCTGATGGATGTGACCGTGCTGCCCTACATCTTTCAAAGCGCCAAGCACCTCGAAGATGTGGTGGACGGCGAGGTTGGCGATTTCATGAAGGCCAAGCTTCAGGAAGACACGTCGGTGCATCTGCTGAGCTTTGGCCCCGCGCTTTACCGTGACTTCTTCAATTCGGTGCGTCCGATCAACACGATGGCCGACATGGAAGGCCTGAAGATTCGCGTGCCCAAGAACGAGGTCATGCTGGCCACATTTGAAGCATTCGGCGCCAACCCGGTGCCGCTGGCGTGGTCCGAAACACCGACTGCACTGCAGACCGGCACGGTGGACGGCGGTGACAACGGCACATCCTTTATTCGCGACATGAAGTTCTATGAATTCGAGCCGCACCTGGTTGTGCTTGAACATTTTGTTGCGATGGCCCCTCTGTTTGCTTCGGACGCCTTCATGAAGAAGCTGTCGGATGAACAGCGCGAGCAGATTCTGCGCGCCGCGACCGATGCGGGCATCGAGATTCGCGCACAGGTCGCCAACGAAACCGCCGAAGTCCGCGATTGGCTGGTCAAAGAAGGCGGCATGGCAATGACGACGCCGGAAAAGGCCGATTTCATCGAGGCAGGCAAGAAGGTGCAGAACCAGTTTGCCGAGCAGCGCGGGGAAGCGTTCCTTGAACTTGTCGGCAAGATTCAGGCAGCCGCACAATAAGACGATGTGGAAGGGGGCAGGAATGCCCCTTTCCCTTGCAATTCTTTTCGGACATCATTCAGGAGGCGGGCATGGGCGCCTTACGTTGGCTCGAACGCCATTTCGAGGAACTGATTTGCTGCACCTGTCTGGTGGTCATTTCGGTGGCTGTGATCAGCCAGGTCGTCGCACGCTATGTCTTTGAAGTTGCCCTGCACTGGACCGAGGAAACCGCCGCCATCGCGATGGTCTGGGCGGTATATACCGGCGCGTCGCTGTGCGTGCGGGAACGGTTTCACATCCGCATCATGGTTGCCGTGCAGACGTTGCCGGTGCGTTTCGGGAAATACGTGATCTTTCTGGCCGACATCGTTTGGGCCGCGTTCTGCCTGTTCATGATCCGGGTCAGCTGGGAGTATCTCTCTGTCTTCTGGCGGTTTACCGAGCGGAGTCCATCGCTCGGGATCGACCAGTTCTATCCGCAGACCATTCTCATGATCGGGTATGTTCTGATGCTCGCGCGGCTTGTTCAGACCTATGTGCTTTGGGTGCGCGACGGGGCCGAAGGCTTGCCGGGAGAGCTCGATGAAACCGGCGATCTGGACGATGCGGAGTTGCACCTGTGAGCCCGCTTGCCATTCTCGCCATTGTCTTTGTCGTTCTGACTGTCATCGGCGTTCCGCTGTTCGTTGCCGTGGGTGTCACGACTGCGGTCGCCATCTACCTGATCGACATTCCCTATACCCTGCTCGCCCAGACCGGCTACGGCAGCCTGACCCCGTTCCCCCTGCTGACCATACCGCTTTTTGTCCTTGCGGGAAGGTTGATGGAAGTCGGCGGTATGGCCAGCCGGATGATCGGCATTGCGACAACGCTGGTCGGTGCATATCGCGGGTCCATGGGTCTGGTGACGGTATTTGCCTGCATGCTTTTTGCCGCGCTCTCCGGCTCTGGCCCGGCGACCACGGCGGCGATTGGTTCGGTGACAGTGCCCGCGATGAAGCGCGACCGCTATGATGTTCCCTTTGCTGCGGCAATCACCGCGGCGGCCGGCGCGCTTGGCAGCCTGATCCCGCCCTCGAACCTGCTGATCATCTATGGGCTGGTGTCCGACACTTCGATCCCGCGCCTTTTCCTTGCCGGCATCCTGCCGGGTATCGTGGTGACGGGTTTGCTGATGATCACCACCTATATCATTGCCCGCAAGCGTGGCTATGGCGGAGGCGGCGATCCGTTTTCCTGGAGGCCGTTCATGCGGGCCGCGTGGGAGGGCAAGTGGTCCATCGGCGCTCCGGTGCTGATCCTGGGCGGCATCTATGGCGGTGCTTTCACACCGACCGAGGCCGCAGGCGTGGCGGTGTTCTATTCCCTGCTGGTGGGGCTGTTTGTCTACCGCGAACTGACCTTGCGAAAAGTCATCGAGGCACTGCGCTTTACCGCGTTGCTGACCGGCATCCTGATCATCATCACGCCGACCCTGGCATTTGGCCAGTTGACCGCGTTTTATGACGTACCAACGGCAGTCCAGGAAGGGATCACTTCGCTTACGGACAACAAATACCTGATCCTGATCATGGTCGGTATCTTTTACATTTTCATCGGAACGTTCATGGAGTCGCTTGCACAGATCGTTCTGTTCACTGCGGTGTTCCTGCCCCTGATGCTGTCGCTGGGCGTTGATCCGGTGATGTTCGGCATATTCACAGTGATCACCTGCGAAATCGGCTTTCTGACGCCGCCGCTGGGTGGCAATCTGACGGTCGCGGCGCGCATTTCCGGCATCTCTATCGAACGGATTTCGGTCGCCGTGCTGCCGTTCATCCTGGCATATATCATCGGCCTGCTGATCCTGATCGCCTTTCCCGAACTGTCCGTATTCCTGCCGAACTGGCTGTATGGCCCCGCACTCTAGGAGACGCTTTCATGTATGATCTGATCCTGAAGGGTGGTGAGGTTTTTGACGGCACAGGCGCGGACAGTTTCGTCGGTGATGTGGCCATCAAGGACGGATTGGTGGCTGCGGTGGAACCCGACGGAACGCTGAACCCCGGCAAGGCCAGCGAGGTCATCGACGTTGCCGGGCTGGTTGTTTCACCCGGATTCATCGACATGCATACCCATTCCGATTTCACCCTGATTGCTGATGGCCGCGCGGAAAGCCAGGTTCATCAGGGCGTCACCACAGAGGTGATCGGTCAATGTGGCGCCAGTTGCGCACCGGTCAATTCCAAGGACGATATCCGGCGCGTCGCGCCGTGGTATACAGCCGCCGCCAAACACGACACGTGGCTTGGGTTCGGCGAGTATCTGGATGTACTGGACAAGACAGAGCTGGGCGTGAACGTCATGGCCTTTGTCGGGCATGGCACGATACACCGCGCCGTTCTGGGTGGCGAGTTGCATCCGGGCGAGGCAGAGGACGTGGCCGAGATGGCGCGCCTGGTCGACCGGTGCATGGACGAGGGCGCCGGCGGGTTGTCATCCGGGCTGGAATATTTCCCCGGTATCCTGGCCGCCCCCGAACACCTTGTCCCGCTGTGTGAAGTGGCGGCCAAATACAAGCGGCTCTATGCGACACATGTGCGCAACCGCGACAGCCACTATGATCTGGGCTTTGCCGAGGCCATCGCCACCGCCCGTCAATCGGGCGCCAAGCTGCAGATCAGCCATATCCAGCCCAAGTTCGGCGCCCCGGACTATGCAATGGAACATACACTGGAAATGATCGAACTGGCGCGGCGCCACGACACGGACATTGCGTTTGACGTCATTCCGCACGACTGGAACCACACGCTGATGGCCGCGATCCTGCCCAGATGGGCGCAGGCCGGAAGCATCGACGACGTGCTCGAGCGGCTGGCAAACCCCGATCTTCGCAAAAAGATCAAGGCCAATCCCCAGCCGATGTGGCTGATCGTGAAGGCCGAGAAATGGTCGGATATCGTGCTGCTGAATGCGACACATAACAAGGACATTGTCGGCATGGATTTTGCCGAGATCGGCAGGATGCGCAACTGTCACCCCTATGACGCGGTTCTCGATATCCTGCTGGAAGAAGGCGAGGATCTGATGTCCTGCATGTGGAGCTCGAGGTCGTTCCGCGACAGCGATGTCGACCTGTGCCTGCATCAGCCCGAATGCGCGGTGATTTCGGACACCGTCGCCACCGCCAACGAGGGTGTCCTCAAAGATCACCTTGGCTCTTTGACCGGATATGGCTGGGCGGCCCGGTTCCTGCAGTATTACGTGCGCGACAGGGGGATATTGTCATTGGCCGAAGGGCTGGCCAAATTGACGTCTGTGCCTGCCGCGCGGCTGGGGTTGAAAGGTCGCGGGCAACTGAAGGTGGGATACCACGCCGATATCTGCGTTTTTGACAAGGTCAACATCGCGAGCAATGCCACCGCAAAGAACCCGCGCCGATATGCGTCGGGCATCTGCCATGTTCTGGTCAATGGCCAGCTGTCGATGCGGGACGGGGCACGCATTCCTGTCAACGCAGGTGAGGTCATCCGCGAATTCGCGGCCTGAGACACCAGCCTGCCACGGGGCGCGAAAGCTGTCGTTTTCAGGTTTTCGCAGCGCAATCAGTATCTGTTGGGCCTGTAGGCACTGATGTCAATCTTGCACTTTCGCCCCAGTACGAGGTCAGTCGTGATCTGGCCGGAAATTGCGGCCTGTGTCAGCCCCCAATGACCGTGACCGAAATTGTGAAACAGGTTTTCGTAGCGCGGATCAGGGCCGAGGAAGGGCAATGAATCGGCCGTCAGGGGTCTGGGGCCGGCGCACGATATGATGCCGGAATGCCCAAAATCACCGAACAGCCGTTTCGCCTGGGCGATCAGGGTGGATTTCATGCCCTCGGCCTTGCCTGCACCGCCAACCTGCAGCAGCCCGGAGACACGCAAGCCAAGGCGGGACGGTGTCACCGCAAACCCGTCGCTCAATACCAGGAAGGGGATGTCCAGATTTATCTCGGGATCCGTGAATGTCACGGACGCCCCCCAGGCCGGGATCATCGGAATGTTGCGCCCCAAACCGGTCGCCAGCGCCGCTGCGCCACTGCCGGCAGAGAGAACGACCGCGTCCGCGGGGTATTGCGCTGACCCGGCTGTCACGGCGGTCACCCTGGGTCCTGATGTCATGAACCCGGTCGCCTTCTGCGCAACAAATGCCCCGCCCTGTTTCAGGATCGCCGCCTTCAGGTTTTCCTGCAGACCCGACGGGTCGACAACATGTCCGGCCGAATTGACACGCACTCCCCCGGCAACCGATCGCACAAGTGGCGGCAGCAACGCCTGCATGTCCCCGGCGTTCAGATCGGTAAGGTCCATCCCAAAGCCACGGCGCAGGGCATTGCTTTTGTCGTCACCCGCCTGATGCGCGGGCGATGGGTAATAGAACAGACACCCGTTTTGAACGAACAATGCACGTGTTTCCGGCAGGTCGCACAGCAGGGTCTGCCATGCATCCCAACCACGCAGCCCGAGATTCGCCAATCCGGCTGCGCTGGCCTGACGCCGTTCGGGTCGACCCGCCCGGATACTGTGGCGGAAAAACCCTGCCAACCCGGCGGGCGTTGGAACCGCCATCCTCAGCGGGCCGTCCCGTTGCAGCAGATGCGACGGCAATTTGGGCCAAAGATCGGAACTGGCCCACGGAATGACGCTCGAGCCCCCGATGATGCCTGCGGTCGCGGATGACGCGCGCGCTTGGGGAACTCCCGGGTCCAGAACAGTGGCACGCACACCTTCCCGCCCCAGAGCATAGGCCGTTGCCAACCCGATTATGCCACCGCCGACGATAACGGCTTTCTTTGGTCCAGGGGGGTTGCCGACTGTCCGTGTCATTGGCCAAACCCGCAACAAACACCCTGTTCGCGCATGTTAGAGCCACATGTGACGCAACCGAGGGTCGTTCCCGCACCAGAGGGAGGCACCCGCAGGCCGGTCACCAACAGGTCCTGAACCGCATGCTTCATCTGTCCTGTCACCATCTCCTCCAAGAAATCGCAAGGATAAACCCAAACGCGGCATGTCGTTGATCCGGTCAATGGCATTGTACATACCGGCGTCGCCCGGATCATTGCACGCAAGCGATTGAATGTAATCCAGAATTTTCGGGATCGGGCAAATTGCATCGTGAAATCCAAATCCGATGGTCCCGGAAAACCTGGCGAATTCGCAGAAACAGCGGGTGCCCATTGGCAATACGCGGCGCAAAGGCCTCCGACTTTGGTCGAATGGCTCGGGCGTCCCCTGTGCGTCTAGTTTCGAGCCATGCGCGTGTGTCTTATTTTCGCCTGCCTGTGGGCCAGTCTTTTGTCCGCTGTCCCGGCGGCAGCAGCACCCATGGAAAGAGAGGCGTTGGCAGGACTGATCGTGCCGCCATTTTCGCTGGGGGAGCCACTTAACGACAAGGGGGTTTACACGCTGCTCAATTCGGGCGGGGCCGCGGCGGGCTACGCTTTTGAAACCGAACCACTTGCCCCGCTGCCCGGGTTCTCCGGCGCGCCGATAAATGCGCTGGTCGTGTTGGATCTTGAAGGTAAATTCCTGGATGTCCGTCTGATCAGCCAGAACGAACCGATATTTGTTTCGGGTCTGGGTGTAGCGCCGTTCAACAAGTTCTTCGAACAGTATCCGGGCCTGTCGATTTCATCGTCCATCGTGGTCGGGACGCCCTACGGCGACGCAAGCGGTGGGTCGTCGCTCACCTATCTGGACGGTGTGACCAAAGCCACGGCGTCGGTGCGGATCGCGCATGATTCCGTGATGGCGGCCGCGCTTGCAGTGGCGCGCGAGAAGATGCAGGGCATTTCGACCGGCCCGCCGGCCCGGCCCGATCCGGAATATACAGAGGCACTGAACTGGCAGGCGCTGATCGCGCAGGAGCTGGTGACGCGGCATGTCGTCAGCAATGCCGAAGTGGACGCGGCATTCGCCGGTACGCTGTGGGAGGACGACGACCCCGAGGCACAGGAGGAGCCGGATGCGCCTTATCTTGACCTCTGGATCGTCGATCTCGGACCACCCGCAATTGCCCGCGCCGTTCTGTCCGAGGATGGCTTTGCCGAACTTGAGGGTTTTCTGACCATTTCCCCGGATGACGAGCCGATACTGGTGATCGAAACCGCGCGGCACGGGCTGGTCAGTGAGGCGTTTGTCCGCAACACCGCCCCGGACCGGTTGTCGGCGGAACAGGGCGGCCTGCCCGTAGGATTGCGCGACAGCGACCTTTTGGTCGACTTGTCACCCGACCTGCCCGATGCGCTGCGGGATGGCGCGGCGATGATTTTGCGCACCGACCGGCGGCTTGGTTTTGATCCGGCAAGCGAATGGATCCTGAACGTCGAGGTGGTGCGCGAACACGGCATGTTCCAGCCGGAAACCGGGTCGGTCACACTGCCGGTCAAACATGTCACTGACCAGCGGTTTTTTCTTCGACCCGAGGCCGCCGAACCCGTTTCGCCATGGCTCGAAGCGCTGCGCAGCCGGCAAACGGACATGGGGGTTCTCTCGGTTTTTCTGATCGCCCTTACGGGTCTGCTGTTCTTTGCACAGGGTCGGATGGCGAAGCGCGGAGTCCTGAAGCCTGTAAGGCTGACAATCCTGGTATTCGTGACCCTGTTTATCGGGTGGTGGGGGCAAGGCCAGCTTTCGGTTGTCACCGTGCTGGGGGTAATCCGAACCGCGACCGAGGGCGGCAGTTTTGCCTTTCTGGCGTATGACCCGTTTTCACTGTTGATCTGGGCCTTTGCCATTCTGGGTTTCGTGTTTTGGGGGCGCGGTTATTTTTGCGGCTGGCTTTGCCCTTTCGGGGCGCTGCAAGAATTTGCACATCATCTGGGCAGACGTTTGGGTTTGAAACAGGTCGAGCCATCGGCCAGATGGGACAAGCGGTTGAAAGCCATCAAATACGTCGTGCTGGCCGGGCTGATTGCCCTGGTGTTTCTCGCCCCGGATCAGGTGGACAAGGCGGCCGAGATCGAGCCGTTCAAAACCGCAATCACAACCTTCTTTGTGCGCGAATGGTACTACGTGGCATATGCCGTTTTCTGGCTGGTCGCCGGAATGACCCTGTATAAGGGGTTTTGCCGGTACGTATGCCCGCTCGGTGCGGTCATGGCCATTGGCGGGCTGATACGTGGGCGCGATTGGATCGCCCGGCGCGAGAACTGCGGATCGCCCTGCCAGCTTTGCAGGGTCAAATGCAATTACGGGGCCATCGCGAAGTCGGGAAAAATCAGCTATGACGAGTGTTTCGGATGCCTCGACTGCGTCTCCATCCATGACGACCCTGCCCGCTGTGTGCCATTGGTGCTGGCCACGCGCCAAACCCGCCACCTGGAGGTTGCGGAATGACCCGTTGTCTGAACCGACGCCGATTTCTGGCCATCACTGCCGCGACGCTCGCCGGTCCGTCCAGCGCAAACGCCGTGAATTGGCAGGGTTATGCGTTGGGGGCAGAGGTGAGCCTTTCCATCCATGCCCCGGAGGCAGACGCCGACCGGGCCATCGCCACAACCCGCGCCCACCTGCGCCGGATCGAAACCCTGTTCAGTCTTTATGATCCCGGCTCGGTCCTGTCGCGGCTGAACCGGTCGGGCCAGATTGAAAACCCGCCCGGATCGTTCCGGGAACTGATGGCGATCTGCGATCGCGTGCACGATGCGACCGGCGGCACTTTCGACCCGACGATCCAGCCGCTTTGGCAGGCGCTGGCGCGGGGTGAGAACGTGGATGCGGCCGATATGCCCATTGGCTGGCGGCATGTCGACAACGGCTCGACGATCCGCCTCGCGCCCGGCCAGGCCGTGACGCTAAACGGCATCGCGCAGGGATATGCCACCGATGTCATCCGCGCCGCGCTCGCGGAGCTCGGTCTGACCCGCGCGCTGGTCAACATCGGGGAATTTGCGGCATTGGGTGGGCCGTTCCGGTTGGGTCTGGCGGATCCCGCCGGCAGCGTGTTTGCGACCCGCGAACTGCGCAATCGTGCCATCGCGACTTCCAGTCCAGGTGCCATGCGCCTTGCCGGCGCATGGCACATCCTGCATCCGCAAATGGCACGCGACCCGCTATGGTCGACGGTCAGCGTCGAGGCCGACAGCGCCGCAATCGCCGATGCGACGTCAACCGCCTTTACCCTGATGACACCCGGGGAAATCCGCGCAAGCCTGTTGCGTTTGCCGCAAGGCACACGCGCAACATTGCTGGCAACGAACGGAACCGTGCAGGTTGTCGGCTGACGCTTTAGCGAAGCTCTGGCGGGCGAAAGCTGAGACCGTGGCTTGCGAATATTTCCTGCATTCGACCGTCTTGAATTGCAGCAGAGACCGCATCTTCCACCGCGTAGGCCAGGGGCCGGTAAGCGAAATGCACGGCGACGCCAACTGTCCAGGAGCCGACTGCGAAACCGGGTAAATGCGGAGTGTGAACGGCGATGGTTTCGTCCCGCCCGGCCTCCAGCTGGGCGAGCGGACCCATCGCTGCCATCGTGTTCTTTTGTTTGAGAGCGTCCATCGCACTTGCCATGGACGGGAAGCGAAAAACATTGTGGCCGAGTTGACCGCCCGGAAAGGACGACAGGTAGAAATCCGAGATTGAATCGTTTTCCACCGCAACGGTATCGAAACGGAAATAGGCCGGAACCGGCGGGTCATCCGGATAGGCATCGAGCCGATAGGCAATTGCGATTTCTTCGACGTGGTATTGTCCGGTGAACACCACCTGTTCCACCCGGCAGGCAAATTCGCTGTCATAGGGCACATGGAGAAGGACATTGGCGACGCTTCCGCCGACGACAGGGCCCTTCCAAATCCAGTTTCGCAGGTCCGTTTCCAGATTTTCCCCCGACGCGACAAGGGCGAACCGGGGTTCTACGCCAAGATCCTGCGCGATCAGTTTTCCGATCTCGATGTCGACCCCCTTGATCACGCCGTCTTGCGCGTAGGACCAGGGCGGAAAATCCTCATATGCGGCAAAGGTGATGAAACCCCGGTCCTGGATCGTGTCGAGATCTTGCCCGACCCGATCCCGAGACGCGTTCTGTGGTTTTGCCTGTGGCACATGATCGGCGCACCTCGCCAAGCCGGCCTGCGCAGCGAAGCAGCAGACAGAAAATACGACGAAAAACCCGGCCAGATATCGTGTCATGTACCCTCTGATGGCATTCAGTTCGCGGCGGACAGGCCAATTGTCAATGCATCCGCTGCACCGCTCAGATTTGGCTTTTCACCGGCAATCAGGTTGGCCGCGCGATACGCGGCGCTGTCGGCCACCGGGGCCCCGGATCCGGTTTCGACACCTCCCGCGATCTTGGCCAGTTCCGATCGGATCGCTTCGATGTCGCCAGATTGTCCACCCTCTATCGCAACCAGTTCGTCACGAATCTCGAGCAGTCGTCCGGTTGCCTCGTCCAATGCACCGTCATCCGGGCGGGTTTCGATGTAGGTCCGGATCGCCCAGGCAGCCTTTTGCCCGAGCAATTCGCCGAATGCGGGCATCTTGGTGATCCCGTTCTGGGTATAACCGGTCCGAAATCGCTCGGCGAACCATTCGTCACCATATTCTTCTGCCTCGAGATAGCGCAGATCCGGCGCCAGCCCACCAGATACGACACCCAGCCCGTGACATCGCGCGCAGTTCTGATTGTATCCGCTGTCGCCAATTTCGATGGCCGTTTTCCAGACCTCTTCGCCCTGGTTCCGATACGGGTTCTCGGTCAACCACTCCTCGCCGATTTCCGGCAGGGCATCCGTGTTGACTGGCTGAGGCGCAACATCTCCGTGCGCAAATGCACTGGTTGCAAACAGTGTCGCGGCGATGGCTGTCAATGGCAGTCTGAACATTTGCGTGCTCCTGTAGGGTTTCTCTCGGTTGGGTTCTACTGAATGGAGAGGCGCTGATGATACGAGACTTAAGTTTGAAATTGCCGGGAAATCCATGCGACCTTGGTCGAATGGCCAGCCCCGGGCCAGCGACCCTAGTGTAAGTTGACGTCGCCAGATCAGGGATAACCATGATCCGCCTGAGCTTCATTCTGTTGGTATCTGTCCTGCTGGCCAATGTCGCCGCTGCCGGAACGCGGGTGCATGTCATTTACCTGCGTCAGGAGATTCAACGCGCGCCGACCTTGTCCAATCTGGACCCGGTTCCCGATGATCTGGGCATCGCCGGCGCGCGGCTGGGCCAGATCGACAACACGACAACCGGCAAATTCCTGGGCCATGAGTATGATCTTGAAATCGTGATCGTGCCGATTGATGGCGAATTTGACGACAAGGCGCGGCAGGCATTGCAACGGACCCCCTATCTCATTCTTGACGCGCCACCTGCCGACCAGTTGCGCGTGGCCGATCTGCCCGAGGCACAGGGGGCCATGCTGTTCAACATCTCCAGCGCCGATATCACGTTGCGCGATGACGCCTGCAGAGCCAACCTGTTTCACACCCTGCCGTCCTACCTGATGCGCAGCGACGCGTTGATGCAATTCGTCCGCGCCAAACGCTGGACTGACCTGTCACTGATTTCCGGCACCCATCCCGAGGATCTCGCCTTTGCCGACGCTCTCCGCAAAAGTGCTTCGAAATTCGGGATGTCCATCAAA
The DNA here is from genome assembly GCA_964351155.1 of uncultured Rhodobacterales bacterium. Taxonomy (GTDB): domain Bacteria; phylum Pseudomonadota; class Alphaproteobacteria; order Rhodobacterales; family Rhodobacteraceae; genus CAYGNE01. The sequence goes on from CAYGNE010000027.1 coordinate 15,015, forward strand.
ACGGAAAAGACCTGGTCCTTTGATGCGGACATGCGTCGCAACGCGGCGCAGGAGGTGCCGTTGTTCACCCAGGAGCTGGGCGAATACGATCTGCTTCTGGTCGCTGACGAATTGAAGGATTTCGCACGTTACATTCCGTACAATACCTGGCAATCGCGTCCTGTCGCGGGATCCGAAGGACTGGTGCCGGCAACCTGGGCACCGGTGGTGGAGCAATGGGGGGCCGCGCAGTTGCAGTCGCGGTTTCGTGAACTATCCGGCCGGCCGATGGGCCCGGAGGATTACGCTGCATGGGCTGCAATCCGGTCCATCGGCGAGGCCGTGACGCGCACCGGTTCCGCCGATTCCGAGATTCTCCGGCACTACCTTTTGTCCGACAGGTTCGAGCTGGCCGGCTTCAAGGGGCGCCCGGTCAGCTATCGCACCTGGAACGGGCAGTTGCGACAGCCTATTCCATTGGTGACGTCCCGGGCAATGATCGCACAGGCCCCTCTCGAGGGCTATCTGCACCAGCGCAATGAGCTTGACACGCTTGGGCTGGATGCCCCGGAAAGCAGGTGCGAGGCATTTCGATGATACACTCCGTTGCCATCATTACCGGGGTGCGAATCCTGTCCCTCGTGATTGCCACGGGTGTGGCGGCTCCGGTGGGTGCGTCCGAAATATGGGTCACGAATGAAAAAGACGACACCATCAGCGTTATCGACGTCGAAACGCTGGAAGTGACGCGCACGATACCTACCGGAGAACGGCCGCGCGGTATCACGTTTTCCAGAGATTTTTCAAAGGTGTATGTCTGCGCATCGGACAGTGACACGGTGCAGGTGCTTGATGCCGAGTCCGGAGAGGTGCTGCACGAGTTGCCATCCGGTGAAGACCCGGAACAGTTCGTCCTTCACCCGAATGACCGTCATCTTTACATCGCCAACGAAGACGACGCCGTGACGACCGTTGTCGACACCCAGACCCGCGCGGTCATTGCGCAGATCAATGTCGGTATCGAGCCCGAAGGCATGGCGGTGTCCCCGGATGGCAAGGTGGCGATCACCACGTCGGAAACAACCAACATGGCGCACTGGATCGACACGGAAACGCGCGAGCTCTTTGCCAATACGCTTGTGGATGCCCGCCCGCGCCACGCCGAGTTCGCGGCCGGGGGCAGCGAGTTGTGGGTCAGTTCCGAGATCGGTGGAACGATCACCATCTTCGAAACCTCCGATCAGAGCGAAAAGGGCAAAATCAGTTTCAATGTTCAGGGCGTGCATCCGGACCGTGTACAGCCGGTTGGGTTCAAGTTCACCGATGATGAGAAAACCGCTTTCGTGGCACTTGGTCCGTCCAATCATGTGGCGGTGGTGAATGCCGAAACTCTGGAGGTCGAGGAGTACATATTGGTGGGCCGGCGGGTCTGGCACATGGCATTTTCATCGGACAAATCGCTGCTGTTCACCACCAATGGCGTGTCCGGCGATGTCACCGTGATTGACGTGGCCCGGCGCAAGGCAATCAAGTCAATCAAGGTCGGTCGTTATCCATGGGGAGCCGCCCTGCGACCATGAAGCGGGCATATCGGCCGCCGACCCGGGCAACGGTATCAATACCGGGCTTGCAGTGCGCCCACGAAACGGAGTCGGCCGGTTCGGCGGCCAAACCGCTTTGTTCGATGGAAAATCGAGAGCGGTTCATGATAGAAAATGGAACCGACACGGAGGGATTGACATGTTTCGCACCATTGTTCTGCTGACCATTGCCAGCGCCCTGCCCCTGTTTGCCGAAACGACGACGTCAGAGGACGAGTTCGGCACGCTCAACCCACCCGACACGGGCTTTGGCAGGGTGATGAGCAATATCGACAACGGCGTTACCGACATGACAACCTGCGCCACCGGTTACTACATCACCAAGTCAGGCCGCCACGAAATGGCGCGCCGTTTGTTCGAAGCCTGCGCCAATGCCGGGTATACCGGCGCGATGACGTGGATGAGCCAGCTGGACAACAACGGGCTGGGGGGAGACTACAACCCTGACGCCGCCGCCGACTGGGATCGCCGGGCTGCGAATGCGGGCGATCCGGTGGGCAAGTTCAACTATGGCCTGGACCTGCTGCGCGGACACGGCGTGCCGCGAGACGAGGCTCGCGGCCGTGCGCTCGTGAACGAGGCCGCCAAGGACGGGCTGGCAATCGCCCGGCGATTGCGGGCCGCTGATTATGATCTGGACGAGGTGACACCGGACGCGGACAACTGGAAATACGCACCGTTGTTCTGATCCGTCGGCGCGCGAGACTCTACTACCATTGTGCAATATCGCTTCCAACAGGCACTCACGATAATGCGTGGTGCTGGCACCCTGCGTTTGGGTCCCGGCGAGGGACATGAAATTGACGGGAGGACCCCAATGAATCGCTTTATCACAGCGGTCGTCGCTGGCGTAATGATGGCGGGCACTGGCCACGCCGGCGTTACCGAGGATGACCTGAAACAGGATCAGACCATCACGACCCAGATCGTCACCAATGGAATGGGTCGGCATCTGCAGCGGTACAGCCCGCTTGAAACACTGAACAAGGATAACGTGAAAAATCTGGTTCCGGCCTGGGCATTCAGCCTTGGCGGGGAGAAACAGCGCGGCCAGGAAACACAGCCCCTGATTTATGATGGCGTGATGTATATCACCGGCTCTTACAGCCGGGTTTATGCGATCGACCTGAAAACCGGCCGGGAAATCTGGCAGTACGACGCCCGCCTTCCCGAAGGCATTCTGCCCTGTTGTGACGTGGTCAATCGCGGCGGCGCGATCTATGGCGACAATTTCTATTTCGGGACACTGGATGCCCGGATCGTCGCGCTGGACCTGAAAACAGGCGACGTAAAATGGCGCAAGAAGATCGCCGATTACAAGGCCGGGTATTCCTATACCGCCGCGCCCCTGATCGTGAACGGGCTCGTCATCACCGGAAATTCCGGCGGCGAATTCGGGATTGTCGGCGAGGTTCAGGCTCGCGATGCGGAAACCGGTGATCTGGTCTGGACACGTCCGGTGATCGAAGGACACATGGGCACCCTGAACGGCGAAGAAAGCACCATGACCGGTACGCTCAACGCCACCTGGCCGGGCGACATGTGGAAAAGCGGCGGCGGGGCCACCTGGCTGGGCGGCTCCTATGACGCCGACACCGACACGCTGGTTTTTGGTGCCGGGAACCCGGCCCCCTGGAACAGTCACCTGCGCAATGCGGGCACCCCGACCGAGGGCAATCAGGGCGACAATCTCTACGCTGCCAGCCGTCTTGGGCTTGACCAGGCAACCGGCGAAATCAAATGGCACTATCAGACCACCCCCCGCGAAGGCTGGGACTATGACGGTGTGAACGAGGTCGTGGCCTATACGGACCGCGAGGGAAACAAGCGCTTTGCCACTGCCGACCGGAACGGGTTCTTCTACGTGCTCAACCGAGAGGACGGAAAATTTGTCAGCGCGACACCTTTTGTAAAGGACATAACCTGGGCTGACGGTATCGACGAAAACGGGCGTCCGATTTTTGTCGAGGACAATCGCCCCGGCAACCCGGCAGATGCGGCCGACGGCAAGAAGGGTGAAGTGATCTTTGCATCTCCGTCTTTCCTTGGCGGCAAGAACTGGATGCCAATGGCGTTCTCGCAACGTACCGGCAATTTCTATGTCCCCTCGAACGAATGGGGCATGGATATCTGGAATGAACCGATCACTTACAAGAAAGGCGCGGCCTATCTGGGTGCCGGATTCACCATCAAGCCGAATTACGAAGACCATATTGGCAGCCTCAAGGCCATCGACCCGGATACCGGCGAGGTGAAATGGGAATTCAAGAACGACGCGCCGCTCTTGGGTGGTGTGATGACCACCGCCGGCGGTCTAGTGTTCACCAGAACCCCGGAGGGTCGCTTCATCGCATTTGACGACGAAACCGGCGAAGAGCTCTGGTCCTTCCAGACCGGGTCGGGCATCGTCGGCCAACCGATCACCTGGGAGCAGGATGGCGAACAATACGTGTCCGTGATCTCTGGCTGGGGTGGCGCGGTTCCGCTCTGGGGCGGGGAAGTTGCCAAAAAGGTCAACTATCTGAACCAGGGTGGTTTGGTCTGGACCTTCCGGCTGCCCAAGGAACTGGCCATGGCCAACTGATTATCATCCTTGAGTTCAAACAAGACGCGCCCCTGTGCGGGGCGCGTTTTTTGTTCTACGACTATAGCCGTATTTCCAGTCGCGCGGCCGGTTTGTTAAGCTGGGAGGGAACTCAACAGATCTGGCAATCCGATGCGACCCCACCTGGACGACTCCAAAGAACTGGATTTCAACTCCGCCCTGCTGGTGGACGATCATCCTCTGTTCTGCGACGCACTGTCCATGACATTGCAGGCGGTCGCCTCGATCAGCAGCATGCACACGGCCCCGACACTGCAGGCGGCGATGGAGCTGATTTCCGCCGGAACCAGGATCGATCTGATCGTGCTGGATCTGAACTTGCCGGATGTCAACGGCCTCGACGGGCTCTTGCGGCTGCGCAATCTGACCAGGTGCCCGATCGTTGTGGTCTCTTCCATGGCCGACAACCGGATCATCAGTTCGGTCATCCATGCCGGCGCCAACGGGTTCATTCCGAAACACAGCCAGCGCGACGTTTTCCAGAAAGCCATCGAAGTACTGAAAGACGGCAGGACATTTCTGCCCGCAGGCTGCGAGTTGCTGGATGACGTTTCAGAAAACCCGGACAACGATGCCATGACGCGGCTTGCATCCCTGACCAATCAGCAAGCCCGGATATTGCAACTGATCTGCGAGGGCAGGCTGAACAAGCAGATCGCCTTTACTCTGTCCATCGCTGAAACGACGGTAAAAGCCCACGTTACTGCCATCATGCGCAAACTTGGTGTTCAAAGCAGGACCCAGGCCGTTCTGGTCGCCAAGCAGGCAAGTTTTGCCAATGTCTTGCAAGACGCGACACACGCCGACTAGTCTGTGGACGGTCAAAAAGGGAGGAAATCGCGATGGACCATGTCAATGGTCTGTCCGGGTCGGGGTCTGTCCAGTCTCAGATCGTGCGGTCGGTCAGCGTCGCCTGTACGGAAGAGGATGCCGTGGAACGGCTTGCCGAGGCGTTGCAGCCCGACAGCCTCGCACTTGTCGTGCTGTTTCTTTCTCCGGAAGCGGAAATCACGGACCTGATCGGACAAGCACAGCGAAGATTTGCACCGGCGCCGGTGGTTGGCTGCACGACGGCCGGAGAGATTTCAGCGGCTGGTTACACCGAGGGAGAAATCGTCGCGCTGGGCTTTCCGGAATCCCATTTCAGCGCCCGGACAATACTTGTCGCGGACCTGGACGATTTTGATCCGCATGACCTGATCAAGCGCATGATCAGAAACCGCAACGACATGGCGCAGGAAACACCCGATTGGGTTTCCGATTTCACCTTTCTGCTGGTGGACGGATTATCCACCAAGGAGGACACGCTGACCTCTCAGCTTTCGATCGGACTTGGACCTGTGGCCTTTTTTGGCGGCTCGGCCGGTGACGGTGCGGATTTTGGCAAGACCTATGTTCTGCATGGCGGCAAGGCCCATTCCAACGCGGCGATCCTGATACAGTTGCGCAGCCGCTGCCCGATCAGGGTTTTCAAGACCGATCACCTGATTCCATCTGACCGGCGCATGGTCGTGACCGGGGCCGACCCGGCGCGACGCATTGTGCATGAAATCAATGCCGAGCCCGCCGCGCGCGAATATGCGCGGCTTTTGGGCAAGGATCCGGAGCAGCTGACAACATTCACATTTGCGGCGCATCCGGTTGTTGTCCGGATCGGCGACCAGCATCACGTCCGGGCCATCCAGCAGGTCGCCGACAATGGCGATCTGGTGTTCTTTTCCGCGATTGATGAGGGCGTGGTGCTGACATTGGCGGAACCCGAAAACATGGTCACGCACCTGGAACGCGAGATGGCGGCACTCAATGAGCCCGGCAAGCCCGAGGTCATTGTTGCCTGTGACTGCATTCTTCGGCGCGTCGAGGCCCAGCAAAAACAGATGACTGCGGAAATCTCGCGGATTCTGCGCAATAACCGCGTGGTAGGGTTCTCGACCTATGGCGAACAGATCAACTCGATGCATGTCAACCAGACATTGACCGGCGTCGCGATCTATTCACCAGACGACGAATAAGCCATGGAGCATGAACTGATAGATCCCCGCGATTCCCTCGAGCGGCAGAATCAGAAACTTCTCAAGATCACTGACACGCTGATGCGGCGGGTCGAACAGAGCTCCGAGGCCTCGGGCGTGGCCTATGCCCAGTTTCAGCGCGCCGTGTTGCTGGAAGAAGAAGTACGCGCGCGTACCAGGGAACTGGAGCATGCGCTTGACCTTCTCAATGAATCCAATGCGAGGCTCGCTCAGGCCAACGCCGAGACCGAAGCCGCACGCGCCAACCTCGCCAACGCGATCGAGACAGTGCAAGAGGGTTTCGCATTGTTTGACGAACACGAAGAACTGGTCATGTGCAATTCGCGTTTCGGCAAGCATATGCGGGATATCTACCCTCACCTGAAGCCCGGGCTCAGCTTTCAGGACTATGTTCATATGGTCGCAACCAGCCCGTATCTTTCGCTTCCAGAGGGCGAAACGCCGGAAGGTTGGGAGGCGTATCGTCTGGCGCGGCACATGGACAATCATGCGGTTTTCAATGCCCGCATGGCAGGAAATTCCTGGCTGCAAGTCAGCGAGCACAGAACACCCGACGGCGGCACCGTCATTCTGCAGACCGACATTACCGACATGATGCGGCTGGAACGTCAGGAACGCGACAGGCTGCTGGACGATCAGTCCAGGCTAATCAAGGCCACCCTGGAACATCTGAACCAGGGCGTTTTCATCTTTGATGACCAGTCGCGGCTGGTCGGCTGGAACCAGCGGGCCGGTGAAATCCTGTCGATTCAGGCGAACCGCCTCCAGTTCGGAATGTTCTTTTCATCGGTCTATGACCAGATACGTGCCGACATCCGGTTCCTTGACAGGGTCGACGCCGAAGAAGTCGAAGGATGGGTTGCCACAAGCACCAACCGCGCGCCGCTATCATTTGAAATCGGAATGGACAAAGATCGCATTCTGAAGGTCTTTGCCCAGCAGATGCCCAACAAGGGGTTTGTCATCAGCTTTACCGACGTGTCCGCGGAACGCGCCGCAGTGCGGGCGATCTCCGAGGTGAACGAAACTCTGGAGCACCGCGTAGCCGAGCGCACCCTGGAACTGGAAGACGCGCTGTCAGAAGCGGAACGCGCCAATGCCTCGAAATCCCGTTTTGTCGCGGCGGCCAGCCACGATCTGCTGCAACCACTTTCCGCGGCCAAGCTTTATGTCAGTTCGCTGGAGAACGAAGTTCACAGACCCGATCTCGCCGAACGTCTCGAAAAGGCAAACAACGCCCTTGTGAGTGTCGAACAGATCCTGGGTGCCTTGCTGGACATATCGAAACTGGATTCCGGACTGGCATCCGTCGATTACTCGACGATCAAGCTCGACGATATGCTGAACCAGCTCAATGACGAACTTGAGCCACTTGCGCGGCAGAAAGGTCTTGAGTTCAGGATCGTCCACAGCAAGGCGCTGGTGGAAAGCGACGCATCCTATCTGCGTCGCATCCTGCAGAATCTCGCATCGAATGCGCTTCGCTACACGGAAACAGGCGGAGTCCTGATTGGTCTGCGCCATCGAAAATCCCATGTCCGGGTCGAGGTCTGGGACACGGGTCCCGGCATTCCGGATCAGCATCAGGAGCGGGTTTTCGACGAATTCCATCGCCTCAACGCCAAAGCGAGTCCCGCCGACGGCATGGGGCTTGGCCTGGCAATCGTCGACCGCGCCTGCCGTTTACTGAAACACCCGTTGCATCTGAATTCCAAGGTCGGCAAGGGTACCTGTTTCGCTGTTGAATTACCGCGCAGCGCCGCTGTCGAGGCGAAGTCCCGCCCAGAGGCAACCACCCCGTCCGGGCAGGTCATGTTAGAGCACCGCATTGCTGTACTGATCGAAAACGATCTAGAATTGCGGTCCGCGCTCACTCTGAACCTGGAAAACTGGGGCCTTGATGTGCTGCCGTGCGCGACACTGGCAGAGGCCGAAGACGTGCTGGCAGAAGTCGATATTGCCCCGGATGTGATCATTGCGGACTATCAGCTGGACGATGGCGCACTTGGCACGGCGGCCATAACCGCGCTGCGCGCACGGCACGGCGACATACCGGCCTGCCTGGTGACGGCGAACCGTTCGTCAGAGCTTTCGACGATCTGTGCCGGCCTGGGCGCGACCCTGATTCACAAACCGATCGATGCCAACGCCTTGCTGGTATTCCTGGAGCGGTCCCTGGCCTGACCACAGCCACGGCTTTACCTGCTACAGATGGCAGAGCGGGTCAGAAAGCGCCGGCCACTTCCGTTTTCCAGCGAAAACATGCCGCCGATCCCATCAATGGCGTCAATGATCAGATCGGTGTGTTTCCAGAGGTCATGCTGATCTGCGTTCATGTAAAAGGGGACGCCGCCGATCTCGCCTACAAGCACGTCGCGCTCACCGATTGCAAAGTCGCCCTTCTGAAAGCACATGGGAGCCGATCCGTCGCAGCAACCGCCCGACTGATGAAACAACAGATCGTCGCCATGGCGAAGCTTTAGCGTGCCGATCAGTTCCAGCGCGGCGTCGGTCGCGGAAACGGTCATCGTCGTCGAATTCGTCATTGGCGCACCCTGGCTGTTGAAAACAACCGGCCCCACATCTGGCGGGGCCGGGCAGTATCCGGGGCTCAGAAGAACCCCAATGCGTCCGGGCTGTAGGACACCAGCAAGTTCTTTGTCTGACGGTAGTGGTCCAGCATCATCTTGTGGTTCTCGCGGCCGATGCCCGATTGTTTGTAACCGCCAAACGCCGCGTGCGCCGGGTAGGCATGATAGCAATTGGTCCAGACACGCCCCGCCTGGATATCCCGACCAAAGCGGAAGGCGCGGTTCGTATCGCGCGTCCACACCCCCGCACCGAGCCCGTAAAGCGTGTCGTTGGCGATTTCCAATGCCTCTGCGTCATCCTTGAACGTGGTCACCGACAGAACCGGTCCAAAGATCTCTTCCTGAAAGATCCGCATCTTGTTGTGACCCCTGAAAACGGTCGGCTCGACGTAATTGCCACCTTCAAGCCCATCGAGAGTCGAGACATTGCCACCGGTCAGGAGCTCCGCGCCTTCGTCGCGGCCAAGCTGCAGATAAGAGGCAATTTTCTCTTTCTGTTCGGTCGACGCCTGCGCCCCGATCATCGTGTCAATGGCCAGCGGATTGCCCTGTTTGACGGCCTTTACCCGTTCAATCGCGCGGGCGATGAAATCATCATAGATCGACTCGTGGATCAGCGCTCGGCTGGGACAGGTACACACCTCGCCCTGATTGAGGGCGAACATGGTGAAACCTTCGAGGCATTTGTCGAAGAACGCGTCGTCCGCGTTCATCACATCCTCAAAGAAGATGTTCGGCGACTTGCCGCCCAACTCCAATGTCACCGGAATCAGGTTCTGCGACGCGTATTGCGAAATCAGACGTCCGGTCGTGGTTTCGCCCGTGAACGCGATTTTCGCGATGCGGTTGGAAGACGCCAGCGGTTTGCCGGCTTCAAGGCCGAACCCGTTTACGATGTTCAATACGCCGGCCGGCAGAACATCGGCAATCATCTCGGCCAGGACGAGAATAGAGGCCGGTGTCTGTTCGGCGGGTTTGAGAACCACGCAATTGCCGGCAGCCAGCGCGGGGGCCAGTTTCCACACAGCCATCAGCAGCGGAAAGTTCCACGGGATGATCTGTCCGACCACGCCCAGTGGTTCGGGAATGTGGTAGGCGTAGGTATTCGCGTCGATTTCCGAGATATGACCCTCTTCCGCGCGGATGCAGCCGGCAAAGTAACGCCAATGATCGACACAGAGAGCGAGATCGGCAGCTATGGATTCACGGATGGGCTTGCCGTTGTCCAGCGTTTCGGCCGCGGCGAGGGTCTGGGTGTTGGCCTCCATGATATCGGCGATCTTCAACAGCATGTTGGCGCGTTCGGTTGTCGAGGTCCGTCCCCAGGCCGGAAAAGCGGCATGCGCCGCGTCCAGCGCAGCCTCGATATCGTCGGCGTTGGACCGGGCGATTTCGCAAATCACCTCGCCGGTGATTGGCGTGGTGTTTTCGAAATACTGCCCGGATCTGGGTTCGGTGAACTTGCCGTTGATGAAGTTGCCATAGCGCGCCTTGAACGGAAATTCGACACCAAGATGCGTCGTATCGAGTGCGGCGCTGACCTGCACTTTGTTCTGAATGTTCATGTCATTCCTCGCGAAAAAATCCAAAAACCGCAGCGAGCCTGCATGACCATCCGAATTGATCGAAGGCTGCAGTCCGGTGCTGTGCATTGGATTAGACCAGCCCAGAAATCAGCGGTATTGGACCATGGTGTTGTTTTGCCGGTTCAGGCTATACGACCCTGAACACGGTCGTTTCGCCGTCCGAAATACCCGCGCACAAGCGACGAACTCCTTTGGAGACCGTGGCGCGTCCACTCTTACCTCGATCCGGAGGACAGGCAATTGGCGGTCGCGCGGCATGGCGAATAATGACGCCTTGCCAACAGCTTGGCCATCCAGAAAGCCCGTCCCTTGGCCTTCTTTGGAAGTGGTGTCAGGTACCGTCTTTCGCGGACTTCTCCGGTTCCGAAGAACCCGGACTGCCATCCTCCGACTGCGGATCATCGGCCTCGGCGGGTGTGGCGTCGATCAAATCCGCGTCTTCGTGTTCCGGTACAGGATCGGCATCGGGGCCACCCGTGATCAGCGGCAACATGTGAACGCCGGTCGCACTGCCGATCTCCGGGGTCTGGGGTGTCTGCCAGTTCAGCGTGTCAAAGCTTTCGCAGTTTTCGCAGACCGGCGACCAGACGGCGTGGATGTGGTGGCAGTTCTCGCAGACCCATTGCGGGCCTCTGGGCGCGTTCAGCGCCTTGGCAAGCCAACCCTGAACCACCGAGTCAGACGCGCCTTCGCCGCGTTCGATGGCCGCCATCAGGGTCAGCGCCCGCGCATCCGATCCGGTTTCGGTCAGGTCGCCAAGGGCGCGGCGTGCTTCAGGAAAATCCTCGGCAACGATGTTGAGTTCCGCCAGCACCATCCGGGTTTCCGGATGGTGCGGCTGAATCTTGGTCAGGACGGTAAACCGCTTGATCCTTTGCAGGGGTGTCTCGTTCGGTTCGATTTCGGCAAATGCTGCTGCCAGATCGGGATGCGGCTGGGCGCTCCAGGCTTTCTTCAAAACACGTACCGCACTTCGCGGTTTGCCCTTGGCAATGTAGGATCTGGCGGCCATTGCTGCCGCAGGAACCAGATCGGGCGAGAGACGGTTGGCTTCGATCGCCTCTTCACGGCTTTCGATACTGGCCCCTTCCGCCACTACGTCCCGCGCCTCGGACAAGGCCAGAACCGCCTCGCGCCTGGTGTAAACGTCGCGTGGAAGACTGCCGGACTTCAACTTCGCGTTCAGCGTGTTGCGTGCCCCGGCCCAATCCCGCGCCTGGGCTTGCAGCTTCAACAGGACGTCTTGGGTTTCTTCGTGCTTTGGCTTGAGCTGAAACGCTTTTTCGGCCAGCTTGCGGGCGGTCTCGCTGTCGCCTTCGGCCAGCTTCTGTTTCATGATGCCGCGGACACCGACAAATCGGGTGCCTTCATTCTGGATCAGCTTCTTGTAGGTTTCCGTCGCCTTTTTCGTGTCACCCACCATCTCTGCCGCCTGCGCGGTCAAAAGGTTCGTCAGCTCGGGTTTCTGAAGGTACTTCTCTGCCTTGGTTGCCTTGGTTAGAGCCAGTTTTCCTTCGCCCGAAGCCAGCGCAAGCAGACCGTCGGACAGCGCCTGAAAACCCTTGCGTTCGCGGTTTCTGTCGAAATAGCGGGATATGGCGGTATCATCGCCGTTCAGGAATTTCAGAGTCGCCACCAACAGCGACAGAAGTTTCAATCCGAGCCAGACCACGACAACCAGCGCCGCCGCCGCAATCACCGACTGCAGCGGACCAAACGTGTATTCGGTACCTGCAAGCGTGACCTGAACCCCGCCTTCTGATTCCATCAGGTAACCGGCGCCAAGAGCCAGCGCCGCGATGATCGCGACAAAGGCGAGTATTTTGATAAGTGACCAGAGCATGGCAGGTCCTTCAGTTGGTGTTCAGGCTGTCGGCCAGTGCGTTCGCAGCTGACACGGCCGCCCGCCGGGTTTCGGCCCGGCGCGCCCAGTCGCCAATCGCCGCCTGTGCGGGTTCGGGCAGTTTCGAGATCTCGGCCAAAGCGTCAGACAGGCGCCCGTCTGTCACCGCAGCCTCGGCACGGGACAGAACGGCATCCGGGTCATCGCCTTCTTTTGGTTCGACCGACCGGGCCCCCAATTGACGTTTCAGGAAAGAGCCGATTCCGCCCTCTCCACTTTCAGACCGTGCTTCGGCCAATGCCAGACGGGCAGCGGCCGGGAAACCGGCATGCAACGCGGCCAGCGTCGGCACCCCGTCCGCGGCCGAAGCCGATAGACCTGACGGGACATCGACACCTGCTTCCTGCAATGCAGTCACTTGAACGGCGAAAGGCGCGCCAGCGTCGAGTGCCGAGCGCAACTCCGCCAGAACTGCCCGGTTGGCGGCCTGTTGCGCGGCGCGGGCAGCGTTGGATTCCAGTTCCTGCGCGTCCAGTTTGACTGATCTCGCCTCGGCAATCAGGGCTTCGACCTCTGTCCGCTGCTGGGTGATCGACCCCTGCAATGATGCAAGTTCGCGCTCATAAGCAGCGATGGCTGCCTCGGACACGCCTTCGGACATCGGCCGTTTTTCAACCTCGGTCAGGCGGGTCTCAAGTGTCAGCAATGCCGATTGCACGGCGGTCACGGACTCGTTGAGAGGATCGATCCTGGCGGCCAGATCGCCAATCTGCGTTTCCAATGGGGCCAAATCCGGAATCTGGATCGCGGACACCTGCTGACCCAACTGGGCAAGCATTTCAGATTGGGCACCAAGCCCGCTACCCAGCTCCGCGATCTCCTGTGTCAGGTCGTCGGATTTCAGGAACTGCGGCAGTACCGGGTCGAGAAAATCGGATCGGGCGGCGACAAAACCCAAACAGGCCGCCAGGATGCCGCCAAGCAATGCGGACCCGAATCCGCTGCGGGTTTCGACAATTTTTTCGACGGTGCGCTCAGGCTCAGGCTCAGGCTCAGGCTCAGGCTCAGGCTCAGGCTCAGGCTCAGG